>NZ_JBIAGW010000007.1:0-361946 GCF_042869955.1 Streptomyces sp. NPDC006691 | reverse complement strand
GGGCCCCGGCCCGGGGGGGGGGCGCCCCGCCCGCCCCCCCCCCCCCCGGGGGCCCCCCCCCCGGGGGGGGGGGGGGCGGGCCGGCCGGGGCCCCCCGGGGGGGCGGGCCCCCCCGGGGGGCCCCCCCCCCACGACTGGTGGGGAGAAGGCCCGGCCGGCTAGCGGCGGGCCACGCCCTCGGCGCGGGCGGCGGCCGCGACCGCCGCGGTGACGGCGGGGGCGACCCGCTCGTCGAACGGGGACGGGATGACGTAGTCCGCGGCGAGCTGGTCGCCCACGACGTCGGCCAGCGCGTTCGCCGCGGCGATCTTCATGCCCTCGGTGATCCGGGAGGCCCGGACCTGGAGTGCGCCCGCGAAGATGCCGGGGAAGGCCAGCACGTTGTTGATCTGGTTCGGGTAGTCCGAGCGCCCGGTGGCCACGACCGACGCGTACTTGTGCGCGATGTCGGGGTGCACCTCGGGGTTCGGGTTGGCCATCGCGAAGACGAAGGCACCCGGCGCCATGGAGGCGACCGCGGGCTCGGGGACCGTACCGCCGGAGACGCCGATGAAGACGTCGGCGCCGGCCAGGGCCGTCTCCAGGGAGCCGGTCAGGCCCGCCTTGTTGGTGAGCTCGGCGAGCTCGCGCTTGACGTCCGTCAGGTCCGTACGGTCGCTGCTGACGATGCCCTTGCGGTCCGCGACCGCCACATCGCCGAGGCCCGCTTCGAGCAGGAACTTGGCGATGGCGACACCGGCCGCACCGGCGCCGGAGATGACCGCGCGCAGGTCACCGAGGGTGCGTCCGGTGAGCTTCGCGGCGTTGCGCAGGGCGGCCAGGGTGACCACGGCCGTGCCGTGCTGGTCGTCGTGGAAGACCGGGATGTCCAGGGCCTCCTGGAGCCGGCGCTCGATCTCGAAGCAGCGGGGGGCGGAGATGTCCTCCAGGTTCACCCCACCGAAGGACGGGGCGAGCCGGACCACGGTCTCGATGATCTCGTCCGTGTCCGTGGTCGCGAGCGCGATCGGGACCGCGTCGACGCCGCCGAACTGCTTGAAGAGGATGGCCTTCCCCTCCATGACCGGGAGGGATGCCTCCGGGCCGATGTCACCGAGGCCGAGCACCGCGGTACCGTCCGTCACGACGGCGACCACCTGCGACTTCCAGGTGTAGTCGTGGACCAGCTCCGGGTTCTCCGCGATCGCGCTGCACACCTTGGCGACGCCGGGCGTGTACGCGAGGGACAGGTCGTCCCGGTCCCGGATCGGCACGGTGGCCTGCACGGCCATCTTGCCGCCGCGGTGGAGCGCGAAGGCCGGGTCGAAGGGTTCGTCCGAACCCTCCGTGCTGCTGTCGCTGCGAGGATTGACGATCTCCGCTGCCATTGTGTTTTACCCCTTAAGTCTTCATCAGTTGAGGGTGGCCACTCCTTGTTGAGGAGGGGTGGGCGGACCCGCGTACGTTCCCCGCTGAGGGCGGTTGGCCCGCCCCGCGGGGTGGAGGTACGTACGCGCGGGCGCGCCGCACACGCGCCCTGAGCCCCGGATGAGGGGTGTAAGGATCCTTCTTACCGGACAGAAGCGTCCGCCGACGAGTCCATATTGGCTCAGCGGGGCCGCCCGGTCGGAGCCGGCCTCCGTACCGTGACACGACTCTTGGTGGGATGTCACGACAAGTCGGCTACGCGGCACGAAACGTGTCCAGAACCCGAGATGAACCGGAGGATCTCCGGCCTGTGGGGACGGTTTCCGCACATGGTCCGGCCCGGTGTGCCTTGGGGTAGCGGGCTTGTGGGCTTCGGGGGGTGACCCGTTATCCGATTTTGACATGGCTGCGACCCTGAATTCAGAGGTCCGAATGGCAAGATGCGACTTCACACGCGGTTCACACCGCGGTCGCGACACCCGAGGATGCGTGCACGACCACCGCCCAGGACCTGTGCGTTCGTTGTCCGTACGCACTCCATGGCCACTCCACTCAACACCTGCCGGAGGAACCCGACCATGACCGCAAGCACCACCCGCCGTACGACCGCCTCCAAGTCCCGGATTGCCGCGGTCGGCGCGATCGCGGTCGCGGGCGCCCTGCTGGTGACCGGCTGCGGTGACCAGACGAAGAAGGGCTCGGCCCCCGAGTCCTCGGGCTCCAGCTCCGCCCCGCTCTTCTCGAAGCTGCCCGCGAACATCCAGAAGGCCGGCGTCATCAAGGTCGGTACGGACGCCACGTACGCGCCCATGGAGTTCAAGCAGGGCGAGACCATCGTCGGCATCGACCCCGACATCGCCGCGGCCCTGGGCAAGCAGCTCGGCGTGAAGTTCGAGTTCACCAGCGGCACCTTCGAGACCCTGCTCGGCGCGCTGCCGACCGGCCGCTACGACGCGGTCATGTCCTCGGTGAGCGACACCAAGAAGCGCCAGCAGGGCCTTGACGACAGCGGCAAGAAGACCGGTACGGGCGTCGACTTCGTCGACTACTACACGGCCAGCACCGGCATCCTGGTCAAGAAGGGCAACCCGGAGGGCATCAAGTCCACCGACGACCTGTGCGGCAAGACGATCGCCGTGCAGCGCGGCACCACCTACGAGCAGGCCGCCAAGGACCTCGTCGCCAAGTGCGCGAAGGACGGCAAGGGCAAGCTCACCGTCGAGGCCTTCGCCAGCGACGCCGAGGCGCAGACCCGCGTCAAGGCCGGCGGCGCCGTGGCCGACCTGAACGACTCCCCCGTCGCCGCGTACATCGCGAAGACCGCGGGCGGCGGCGCCGACTTCGAGTCGGTGGCCAACCCCTCGGACGCGGGCCCCTTCGGCATCGCGGTGGACAAGAAGAACACCCAGCTGCGCGACGCCCTCTCCCAGGCCCTCGACGCGATCATCAAGGACGGCTCGTACAAGACGGCCATCGACAAGTGGGGCGGCGCGCAGGGCGCCGTCACCAAGGCAGCCATCAACGGCGGCTCCTGACCCGCGCACCACTGAAGGGCAGTCGCTGTGACTGACAAGCTCGACAAGACTCCGGGCCCGGCGGACGCCGCCCCGGAGCAGGTCCCGCCGGACATCATCCGCGCCATCCCGGTGCGCCACTACGGCCGCTGGGTCAGCGCCGTGGTCGTCGTCGCCGTGCTCGGCGCACTGGTCTACGCGTTCGCCCAGGGCAACGTCCGCTGGGCGACCGTCACGGACAAGCTGTTCGACGGCAGCATCCTGACCGGCCTCTGGCACACCATTCTGATCAGCGTGGTCTCCATGGCCGTGGGTCTGGTCCTCGGCGTGCTGTTCGCCGTGATGCGGCTCTCGAAGAACCCGGTGACCAGTTCGGTCGCCTGGCTGTACATCTGGTTCTTCCGCGGCACCCCGGTCTACGTGCAGCTGTTGATCTGGTTCAACCTGGCGCTGATCTTCCCGATCCTCAACCTCGGGTTCTACAAGGACTACATGACCGCGGTCATGACTCCGTTCCTCGCCGCCCTGCTCGGCCTCGGCCTCAACGAGGGCGCGTACATGGCGGAGATCGTCCGGGCCGGCATCCAGTCGGTGGACGAGGGCCAGACCGAGGCCTCGCACGCGCTCGGCATGACCCAGATGCAGACCATGCGCCGCGTGGTGCTCCCCCAGTCGATGCGGGTGATCATCCCGCCGACGGGCAACGAGTTCATCAACATGCTGAAGACCTCGTCCCTGGTCGTCGCCGTCCAGTACCAGGATCTGCTGCGCAGCGCCCAGGACGTCGCGGCGACCTCGTTCGCGGTGATGGAGATGCTCTTCGTCGCATCGATCTGGTACCTGGCCCTGACCAGTGTGTTCAGCGTCGGCCAGTACTACCTGGAGCGCCGTTTCGCCCGTGGTTCGCTGCGCGCCCTGCCACCCACGCCGTTGCAGCGCATCAAGTCGAACCTGCTCTCCCTCTCCCACTGGCGGCGGTGACCCCATGACTGCACAACCGATGGTCAAGGCGGAGGGCGTCCACAAGTCGTTCGGCCCCGCCCACATCCTCAAGGGCATCGACCTGGAGGTGGCCGAGGGCGAGGTGTTCTGCCTGATCGGCCCCTCCGGCTCCGGCAAGTCGACGTTCCTGCGGTGCATCAACCACCTGGAGCAGATCAACGCCGGTCGTCTGTACGTGGACGGCGAGCTGGTCGGGTACCGCCAGAAGGGCGACAAGCTCTACGAGCTGAAGGACAGCGAAGTCGCCCTGAAGCGCCGGGACATCGGCATGGTCTTCCAGCGCTTCAACCTGTTCCCGCACATGACGGCCGTCGAGAACGTCATGGAGGCGCCGGTCCAGGTCAAGCGCGAGCCGAAGGCGGTGGCCCGCGAGCGGGCCCTGAAGCTGCTCGACCGGGTGGGCCTCGCGGACAAGGCGGGCAACTACCCCTCGCAGCTCTCCGGCGGCCAGCAGCAGCGCGTGGCGATCGCCCGCGCACTGGCGATGGACCCGAAGCTGATGCTCTTCGACGAGCCGACCTCGGCGCTCGACCCCGAGCTCGTGGGCGACGTCCTGGACGTCATGCGCGGCCTCGCCGAGGACGGCATGACGATGATCGTGGTCACCCACGAGATGGGCTTCGCACGCGAGGTCGGTGACTCGCTGGTCTTCATGGACGACGGCGTGGTGGTCGAAGCGGGCAATCCGCGCGATGTCCTGACGAACCCTCAGCACGACCGGACGAAGTCGTTCCTGTCGAAGGTGCTGTAACCAGCCCATGGACAAGGGGGGTTACGGGCCGATGCCCGCAACCCCCCTTTCCCGTGCGCTACTTCAGGGCGAGCAGCAAGGTGTCCGAGGGCGAGGCCCAGACCGGGCGGGCCTCGGCGAAGCCGGCCGCACGCAGGGTCTCGGCGTGCCAGCCGGGGGCGGGCATGTCGCCGTCGGCGTGCTCGCCGTAGATCTCGTACCGCTTGGCGGTGGGCCCGGCGAGCACCGGGTCCTCGGCGGCGCGCGCCCACCAGTCGGCCCAGTCGAGGGCGCCCCCGGCCTTGGCGCGGTCCATCAGGGCGTGCCGGTGGGCGCGTTCGGCGGCGTTGATGCGCGGGGTCGCGGGGTCGATCATGTGGTCGGCGTTCATGAACACGCCGCCGTCCCGGACGAGCCCGGAGATCTGCCCGTAGAGCGCGGCGAGCGGCTCGGCGTGCAGCCAGTGCAGGGCGGTCGCCGTGAGAACGGCGTCATAGGAGTCGTACGGGAGCTGCGCGATCCAGTGCGGATCCTTGAGGTCGGCGGTGACGAAGGTGACCCGGCCGTCGCCCGCGAAGGTGCCCTCGGCGATGGCGAGGAGCGCGGGGTCGAGGTCCACCCCGGTACTGACCGCGTCCGGGAACCTCTGGAGGAGCCGGTCCGTAATACTCCCCGTACCGCACGCGAGGTCGAGCACGCGCGGCGCGGGACCGACGCAGGCCTCGACCATGTCGAGCATGACCCGGAAGCGCTCCTCGCGGTCCGGCATGTACCACTCCTGCTGCCGGTCCCAGCTGTTCTGCCAGCCCCGCCAGTCGGTGCCCGTACCGGCCCCAGTGACAGTCTCCGACACCGCGATCCCTCCCATACAGCCAGTCTGTAATACCCTCAAAGGGTATCCAGTCGTTACTTATGAACACCTCAGACCCTAGACCGCCGCCGTAAGGACTACAAGTGGAACTGGCCTATTACTCGGACTACGCCGTGCGCCTGGTCAACACCGAGGAGCCGGCCCGCAACAAGGACGCCCTGACCTCGGTCGAGGCGGTCCGGGACCTGTTCGGCGGGAACCAGTCGGCGGCCCGCCGGGCGACGGACGCGGACGTCACGCGCTTCCGTTCGGTACGGGCCCGGCTCCGGGCGGTCTTCGAGGCGGCGGACCGGGGCGAGGAGGTCCAGGCGGTCGACCTGCTGAACTCGCTGCTGCTCGAATTCCCGGTCAGCCCGCAGGTGTCCGGCCACGAGCACCGCGACGAGGACGACCGCCCGCTGTGGCACATGCACCTCGCCGACCACCCCTCGAACGCGACGGCGGGGTACGCCGCGATCGCCTCCATGGGGCTCGCCTTCCACCTCACGGAGTACGGGGTCGACCGGCTCGGCCTGTGCCAGGCGGCGCCCTGCCGCAACGCCTACCTGGACACCTCGACCAACCGGTCGCGCCGCTACTGCTCGGACCGCTGCGCCACCCGCGCCAACGTGGCCGCCTACCGGGCCCGCAAGCGTCTGGAGACCGAGCGGTCGGACAGCACCGGCCGCACCGAGGAGACCACCCAGGACGCCAGGTAGCCGACCGTGCGCCGGCGCCCCGCCGTCATCGGCCGGTAGCGCCCGCGCACCCGGCCGAGCACGAGGTCGACCGGCACCGCGCCGAAGGCACGGCTGTCCACGACCTCGTCGTCCGTGTTGTCGCCGAGCACCCACCAGCCGCTCTCGCGCAGCTCCATGAGCCGCTTGACGATGAGCAGATCCTGCTGCAAGGGGTGCCGCAGCACGGCCACATCCCCGGTCCGCAGCTCCGCGCCGTAGTGCACGAGCAACTGATCCCCGTGCAGCAGCGTGGGAACCATCGAGGTTCCCAGCACCTCGGCGATCCCCAGCGGAACCCTCGGCTCCCGCCCCTCATCCGTCATACCTCACCCACCTCCAGGCCACCGGCACCCCTCCGCCGATCCCACGGTACGTTCCGCCACGAGTCCCGGGGTGCCCCTGGACTTTTGACCTAAGCCCATGGGGGCACCCGCGAAATACCGCCTCTCACCGAGTAATGTCCCACCTGAGAAGACGATCACGAGGAAGGACAGCTCAATGCTTTCCCGCCTGTTTGCCCCCAAGGTGAAGGTCAGCGCCCACTGCGACCTGCCCTGCGGCGTGTACGACCCGGCCCAGGCCCGCATCGAGGCGGAGTCGGTCAAGGCCGTGCAGGAAAAGTTCCAGGCCAACGAGGACGCGCACTTCCGTGCCCGTGCCGTGGTCATCAAGGAGCAGCGCGCGGAGCTCGCCAAGCACCACGTGTCGGTGCTGTGGAGCGACTACTTCAAGCCGCCGCACTTCGAGAAGTACCCGGAGCTGCACCAGCTGGTGAACGACACCCTGAAGGCCCTCTCGGCCGCCAAGGCGTCGACCGACCCGGCGACCGGCCAGAAGGCGCTCGACCTCATCGCCGAGATCGACCGCATCTTCTGGGAGACCAAGAAGGCCTGATCCAGGCCGAGTTCGCGGACCGGGCGCCTTCGGGCACCCGAGCACCGGCGAATCGAGAAGGGCCCGACCGGGGTTGCCCGGGCGGGCCCTTTCGGTGTCCGCCGGCCGGTGGGGGGGGACGCTGTGTGCGGGGGGGGGCGGGGCGGCCGGATTCGAACCGGCGTCCTCCTCCATGATGTGCAGGCGCACTACCTCTGTGCTACGACCCCGCCTTGATCGGCATCGTAGGCGGCACGCAGTGCACCGCCTAGCGGATTTCGAGCGTGCTCAGCCACCTCCGCGTCTCGCGCGGCTCCGTGAAGCGGAGGGTGTGCAGCGGGGTGAAGGCGGGGTCGGTGGTCAGGGCGGTCAGGGTCGCTCTGCGGGGGGCGTACTGGGACCAGGCCCAGCGGGCCGGGTGGTCGGGGCGGAACCACTCCGTCAGGGTCTCCCGGTTCCCGTTGAAGATGCGCTCGCGCCGTACGGTCCGGCGCAGCGAGCGGCGCAGGACGCGGAGCATCACGACGCGCCTGGGGTAGTCCAGCCAGAGCACCGTGTCGGCGCGCTCCCACAGCAGGGGGCGGACCTCGGGAGTGCCGTACGAGTCGAGCACCCACGCCGAGGTGGCCGCGATCTCGGCCACCCGGGTCGCGAAGTGCGGGTCCTCGGCCCAGCCCGGGCCGGCGAAGTGCAGCGCGTCCAACTCGTGGTACGGCACATCGAGCCGCTCGCCCAGGGCGCGGGCCAGGGTGGACTTGCCGGCTCCGGTGCTGCCGACCACGAGAACGCGCCGCATCGGGGCAGGCTATCCCGCGCGGAATTCGGTTGGCCGGGGAGGGGCCCGCGCCTACTGTGGCGCGCGTGACGGATCAGATGCGTACGCCCCGGTGCCGGGTGATCGTGCTCAACGGCGGGTCCAGCTCCGGCAAGTCGGGGATCGTCCGGTGCCTCCAGGCCGTGCTGCCCGGCGCCTGGCTCGCCTTCGGCGTGGACTCGGTGGACGCGGCCATGCCCGCCTCGCTCCGCGGCGAGGGCGGTTTGGAGATCGGCGCGGACGGCACGGTGACCGTGGGCCCCGACTACCGCAGGCTCTCGGACGCCTGGGCGCGCGGGGTGGCCGCGATGGTACGGGCCGGCGCCCAGGTGGTGCTCGACGAGGTCTTCCTGGACGGCGCCGACGGCCAGAAGCGCTGGCAGCAAGCCCTGGACGGACTCGACGTGCTCTGGGTCGGGGTGCGCTGCGACCCCGATACGGCCGCCGGCCGCGAGACCGCCCGCGGTGACCGCGTCCCCGGCATGGCCCGCGGCCAGGCCGAGTTGGTGCATGTGGGAGTGCGGTACGACATCGAGGTGGACTCGGCGGGCGCGGAGTCCATGGCGTGCGCCCTGCTGATCGCCGATCGGTACGCCCGGCACACCTGAGTCAGCCACCGAGTCCGCCGAGTCCGCCGCGCGGGCTCAGGGATGGTCGACGCCAGGGACAGCCTCGATCCGGCCGCCGTGGCGCGGCGCTTCGTCAGCGCCTGGGAAGCGGGCTGGGCCCGGCACGACGTGGACGCCGCCTTGGCCCTGCGCTCCGAGGGAATCGTCCACACCTCCCTGCCGTTCCGGCCGCCGCACCGGGGCCTGCCGGAGCCGGCCGCCCATCCGCGCCGGCCGTTCGAGGGGGAACGGTCCAGGAGGTGCGGTTCGGCGAGCCCGTGGTGGGCCGCGAGGGCGTGGCCGCCGCCGAGTTGCGCGTACTCGCCTTCGAGGAGGACACCCCCCGGTCTCCCTCGCGGGCTGTGTCTTCGTACGCTTCGGGGCGCACGCGTACGCGTGCGGGACGCGTGACCACCGGCACACCGCGGAGGGTCGTCTTCCGGGTTAGGTTCGAGGGCATGGACCCTCTGGAGCCTCCGTACCCCCGGCTTCTCGTCGATCCCTACGAGCCGGCGTTCCGCTTCTACGAGGCCGTGCTGCCGGACCTCACCGGCTGCACCCTGGCCCGCGGCAACTCCGTCTCCGGCTACGCCAGTTGGGACACACCCGGCGGCCGCACCGCGCTCGCTCTGTTCACCCGCTCGGCGATGGTCGACGCCCTCGGCGAGGACCGGGTGCCAGGCGGGGGCGCGTCCTTGGTGATCCACGTGGCCACGCGGGACGCCCTCGACGCCGCGGTCTCGCTGTGCGCGAAAGCGGGCGGCACCGTGGCCGCCCCCGCCCGCGACCTGCCGCAGTGGGGCCCGGGAATGCGTGCCGCTCATGTCCTGGACCCGGCCGGGAACCTGGTGGAGCTCCAGACGTACTGACCGCCTCGCGCCGGCGGGACACCGGCGCGGGGCGGGCGCCCCTCAGGCAAGGCCCTGCCGCACCAGACCCACCACTTCTTCCTCCGTCAGCCCCAACTCCCTTGCCTGCTGGACCAGTTGCCGTACCTGTTGCATCAGCGCCGCCCGGCGCCGCGCGCCCCCGTCGTCGACGACGACCGCGCCACGGCCCCGGCGTAGCTCGATCAGCCCCTCCTCGCGCAGGCGCTGGTAACCCCTGAGCACCGTATGGAGGTTGACGCCCAGGGAGTCCGCGAGGGAGCGGGCGGAGGGCAGGCGTTCGCCCGGGGTCACCTTGCCCTCGGCGATCGCCCCGCGCACCGAGGCCGCGATCTGGTCGCCGAGCGGCTGGGGCGATGCGGGGTCCACCCGGAAGAGCATCAGCCACTCGCCCTCTCGCGCCGGGCCAGTGTGTTCAGGAGGGCGGCGGCCGTCTCGGCGTCGTCCACCGTCACCGCGAACTCCCGCCCGTCCGTGCGCCGTATGACGATCGCGTCACCGGAGCGCAGCATGAGGCCCGACTTGCCCGGACGCATCCGGTAGCCCCAACCCCCGTACTCCGCCGTGACCTTGATCTCGCGGCTGACCGCCCGGGTCACGTCGGACAGCGGGATCCGGATCCGCGGCCAGGGCAGCACGGTGGGCCGCGCGGTCAGGCCGCGCCGGTCGACCGTGACGTACGGGCACGAGAAGGCGAGGCACACCACGGCGCCGAAGAGCGCGCCGACCGCATGGCTCCAGCCACCGGCGTACAGCAGGACGCTTCCCGCGACGAGCAGCACCGCCCCGCAGCCGAGCAGCACGCGCGAGGGCGCCCGCCGCATCCACCCCGCCACCTCACCCTCGGCGAGGTCGAGGCGCGGGGCCCCGCCCGGGGCCGCGTCCCGCACGGAGGACGGACCCGAGGAAGGCGCGGAGCCCGGCGGGGGCAGGGGCACGGGCAGCAGCCGCCCGAGAGCCGCCGCGAGCGCCGCCACTCCCACGCCGACGGCGAGCTGCCACAGCGGCAGCCGCACCCGCGTCGGGTCCGTCGCGTCCACGTTGGCGAGGAGCGTGGCGGCCAGGAGGTAACCCACGAGCCCGGCGACCGCGTACCCGGCGGCGTTCAGCCACCGGAGCCGGCGTACGGCGGGCTCCCCGGCAGCCATCAGGGCGGCCCACAGCGCGCCGAGCCCGAGGTGCAGCACGCACACGAAGAGCACGGTGGAGCCACGGCTCTGGGTGCCGTCGGAGCTGCCGTTCGCGGCGAAGTGACTGGCCAGCGGGTCGGGCAGCCGGTCCCGGAGAAGTGCGTACAGCGTCAGGTCGACGGCCAGGGCGAGCAGGAACGGCAGCACGGCGAGAGCCATCAGGCGGTGGCGGACACGGTTCATCGAGGCCTCCTTGTTCGCATAACAGTAGAACAATGCGCGAGCGCGCACGGACCCCGACCCGCCGTGATCCGGGTCCTGACGGAACACCCCGCACCATGGGAGCGGCCGCCGTGCACCGGGGAGTCGGACGGACTCCCCGATGCGCGGCGGCCGCGGGAGAAGGGACGAGTGGGTGGGGCTATATGGCGTCCAGGGCGGACGGCTGGAGGCTTGAACCGGACGGGAGTTGGCGCCGGATGTCGGCGAGCACCGAGCCGAAGTCGACTTCGGCCCGCCCGCTGGCGTACACCGCTCCCCCGAAGTGCAGGGCGACCCCGAGGTCGGGTTCCGGCGGCTTCAGGGAGAGCAGGCAGCTGAGGGTGGCCTCCTGGACGGCGCCGTCGTCCGAGGCGATGGGAACGGGCATGTCCCATTCGAGTACGAAGTCACGGAGGTTCCCGCCGTCGAGCGCGAACGTGCCGCTCTCCGTCGGTATCCCCGGCACCTGGCCGAGCGAGTCGAAGCTGGCTCCGGCGAAGTCGACCCCCCTGATGCGGGTCCGCAGTTGCGTCCCGTCAGTGGTGATCGTCAGCGCTTCTGATCCTAGGCGGTCTCGATACCAACCCGCCCATGACTGTGGTGTCATGGGCGGAGATTAGCGGCGCACCCTGCTGTTCGTCACAGGGGGTGACCGAAATGAGTGTTACCGCTTCCTTGCGCACTTCGACACGACCGCCCCGTTGTCGAACGAACGGGTATCGGTCAACTCGAAGCGCCGAGGGACGAATTCGGCGGAGATGACCGGGATTCCGACACCTGCCGGCACCGGGTATGCCTTGATGACCAGCTCGTCGATCTCCTCGGCGAGCCGCCCGGCGAGGCTGCCCCCACCGCACAGCCAGATTCGGGCTCGCGCCGCACGAAGGGGAGCAGCCGTACGCCGCCGCGTCCGCCCGGCTCACTCGCTCCGCATGCCCGTCTCCGCCGCCCCCGGCGAGCGGCATCGCCTCAACCCACCGTCACAAGAACGGAGTTGGACCTTTCGGCCCACCGCACGGCCGGGCCCAGCGCGAGGCCGGCACCGAGGAACAGCGTGCCGAGCAGCAGCCAGCCCGGCACGCCCCAGTCGATGACGAGCGCGGTGAGCAGCAGCGGGCCGAGCATTCTGGCCAGCGGCACACCCATGCCGAAGAAGCCCTGGTACTGGCCCTGCTGGTCGGCCGGGGCGAGGTCGAAGCCGATCTGCCAGGCGCCCGCGGACTGCATCATCTCGCCCGCCACTTGGAGCCCGCCCGCGACCAGGAGCACGGCCACGGCGCCCCAGGGGGACGCCCCGGCGGCGCTGAGCGCGAACACCGCGCACGAGGCCAGCATCAGCACTCCGCCGCGCGCGACGGTCCGCCGGGCGCTGGACAGGTCGCGGACGGCGGAGGCGGTCCGCACCTGGAAGAGCATCACCGCACCGGTGTTGAGCACGAGCAGCGCGGACACCAGCCAGCCCGGGGCGTCGGTCCGGGTGACCGTCCACAGCGGGACGGCGAGACTGATCAGCGGCATCCTCAGCAGGAGCAGGGTGTTCAGGAGGGTGATCACGGCGTACGGGCGGTCGCGCAGCACGGCGAACCGCGGACTCCCGCCGGGCGCCACGGGCGTGGGCGGCACCTGGGGCAGCCGCAGCAGGGCGAGGGCGCAGAACAGGAAGGCCACCGCGTCCAGGGCGAACACGGCGAGGTAGGCGGTGCGGGTGCCGTAATGCAGGGCCACCCCGCCGACCGCGGCGCCGACGGCGAGCCCGGCGTTCAGCGTGGACTGGAGGTGCGCGAGGACCCGGGTGCGGTCCCGGCGGTCGACGACCGCGGACAGGAGCGCCTGGCGGGCGGCGGAGAGCCCGGTCTGCGCGGTGGCGTAGCAGCACGCGGCAAGGACGAAGGGGAGGAAGCCGCGGACGAACAGGAAGGACGCGACCGAGGCGCCCGTGGCCACGGCCAGCAGGACGGCGACGCCCCGCGGGCCGCGCCGGTCGGCGAGCTGCCCGAGCGGCACCCCGGCGAGCGCACCGACCGCCCAGGCGAGGGTCAGGCCGAGGCCTATGCGGGTGGCCGGAAGGCCGACGATCCGGCTGAAGTACAGCGCCGAGGTGACCAGGAAGGCGCCGTCGCCGAGGGAGTTGACGAGCTGAGCCGCGGCGAGACCGCGGGCGGGGCCTGCGGGCGGAAGGAGGCGGGAGGTCATGTGCTCATCAAACCAAGCCCAATGGCCCACGGGTGGGGCCACTTGGCATCGGGTTCAGTGGGCCACTTTCGGCTCCGGCGGGCCGCTCCCGACCTGGGCGGGCCGCCTCCGGCTCCGGGCAGGCCACTTTCGGCTCCGGTGGCCCGCCTTCGGCTCCTGGAGGCCGCCTCCGGCCTCCAGCGGGCCGCTTCACCCCGCCCGCGAGACCGGCCGCTTCATCCCGCTCGCGAGACGGCCGCGATATCGCCCGCTTCGGAGGTTCAGCGGGTCCGGCGGGTCACGAACTCGGCCAGGGCCAGCAGTTCGCCCGCGGCGGCGAGGTCGGGCACCGCCCGCGAGAGGTGGTCGACGGCCCTGGCCATCCGGTCCGCGGCATGCATCTGGGCCCAGTCGCGGCCGCCGGCGCGGTCCACCGCGTCAGCCGCTCTGCGCACCGCGTCGGCCCCCATCGGGCCCCGGTACAGCTCGGCGAGCTCGGCCGCGGCCGGAGTACCCGAGTTGAGGGCGGCGACGACCGGGAGCGACTTCTTGTGCGCGGCGAGATCCGCGCCCGCGGGCTTCCCGGTGCGCCCGGGGTCGCCCCAGATGCCGATGAGGTCGTCGATGAGCTGGAAGGCGAGCCCGGCCTCCCGGCCGAACGCGTCCATCGCCGCGACCTCCTCGTCGCCCGCGCCCGCGTACAGCGCGCCCAGCGCGCACGCGCAGCCGAGCAGGGCGCCGGTCTTGGCCATCGCCATGGCGAGGCACTCGTCGAGCGAGACGTCCTGCGGGCCGCGCCCCTCGAAGGCGCAGTCGGCCTGCTGGCCCGCGCAGAGTTCGATGACGCAGGCGGCGATCCGCGCGGAGGCCGCCCCGGAGGCCGGGTGGCCGTCGTCGGCGATCAGCCGGAGCGCGAGGGCGAACAGCGCGTCCCCGACGATGATGGCGTCCGGCGTGCCGAAGACGGTCCAGGCGGTCGGGCGGTGCCGCCGGGTGGCGTCCTCGTCGATGACGTCGTCGTGCAGCAGCGTGAAGTTGTGGACGAGCTCGACGGCCGCAGCGGCCCGTACCGCGGCCTCCGGGCGGCCGCCGAGCGCGGTGGTCGCGGCGAGGACGAGGGCCGGGCGTATCGCCTTGCCCGACTGGCCGCCGGACGGGGTCCCGTCCGCGTGCTCCCAGCCGAAGTGGTACATCGCCACCCGTCGCATGGAGCCGGGCAACGACTCGACGGTGGCGCGCAGTTGGGGGTTGACGACGGTACGGGCCCGCTCCAGGAGGTCGCCGGCCTCGCGGCCCTCCATGGCTTCCGGCATGGCCAACTAGGTTGCCTTTCCTCGGAGTTGACGTCGGCACCGGGCGCACCGGGGTCGGCACGCCCGGACCGGGGCTCACCGCCAGCGGCTTACCTCGACGTTCTCCAGGACACCGAGCGCGTCGGGCACCAGGATCGCGGCCGAGTAGTACGCCGTGACCAGGTACGAGATGATCGCCTGCTCGTCGATGCCCATGAAGCGGACCGACAGGCTCGGCTCGATCTCGTCCGGGATGCCGGACTGCTGGAGTCCGATCACGCCCTGCTCGGCCTCGCCGGTACGCATGCAGATGATCGAGGTCGTCCGCGCGTCGCTGACCGGGATCTTGTTGCACGGGAAGATCGGCACCCCGCGCCAGGCCGGGACGTGGTGGCCGGCGACCTCCACCGACTCGGGCACCAGGCCGCGCTTGTTGCACTCGCGCCCGAAGGCGGCGATGGCGCGCGGGTGGGCGAGGAAGAGCTTGGAGCCGCGCCGCCGCGAGAGCAGCTCGTCCATGTCGTCGGGGCTGGGCACGCCGTCGTGCGGCTGGAGCCGCTGCTCGTAGTCGCAGTTGGTCAGGAGGCCGAACTCCCGGTTGTTGATGAGCTCGTGCTCCTGGCGCTCACGCAGCGCCTCGACCGTGAGCCGCAACTGCTGCTCGGTCTGGTTCATCGGCTGGTTGTAGAGGTCGGCGACGCGGCTGTGGACCTTCAGGACGGTCTGCGCGACGGAGAGTTCGTACTCGCGGGGCGAGCCCTCGTAGTCGACGTAGGTGTGCGGGATGATCGCTTCGCCCACGTGGCCGGCGGACAGGTCGATCGCGGCTTCGCCGTAGTTGTTGGTGCGCTGCTCGGGCAGCCCCGAGACCGAGGCGAGGTGATCGTGCAGCGACTCGGAGCGCTCCGCGAGGTTGAGCACGTCGGCCCGACTCAGGACGAGCACGGTGCACCCGGTGGTGGCTCGGTAGGTGCACTCCCAGACGGCGTCGCCGGAGACGAGCGCGTCCTCGCCGAAGTGCGCCCCGTCCGCGAGGAAGCCCAGCTCCGTCTCGTCGCCGTACTGGCCGGTGCCGATCTTCTCGACCCGGCCGTGCGCGAGCAGGTACACCCGGTCGGTCGCATCGCCCGCGGTGGCGATGACCTCGCCCGCCGCGTACTCGCGCTGTTCGCACCGGTTGGCGAGCTCGCCCAGCGCCGCCTCGTCCTCGTAGTCCCGCAGCGCGGGCAGCTCGCCCAGCTCGGCGGGGATGACCGCGACCCGCTCACCGGTCTGGACGAAGGTGATCCTGCCGTCCCCCACCGAGTAGCTGAGGCGTCGGTTGACCCGGTACGTACCGCCCTGCACCTGCACCCATGGCAGCATCCGCAGCAGCCAACGGGAGGTGATCTCCTGCATCTGGGGGGCGGACTTGGTGGTGGTCGCCAAGTTCCGCGCGGCGGCTGTGCCGAGACTCTGCTGGGTGCGGTTCTCGGGACCTGCCTCGACCGACATGTGACTCCTTCTGAGCGCTCTCACGATCTTCAAGCTGACTGCGCCGAGAACACTTCCAGCACGGAGAGTCCCCGCGCCATTACTCAAATGAGTGGGATTAGAACATCGACAGTCCGGGCAGTCGTTCCCGCTTAACTTGCATCAGGGATGACAGTTATCTACGGTTCGGGGCATGCGGCTCACCAGATTCACCGACCTGGCACTGCGCGTCCTGATGCGTCTCGCGGTGATCGAGAACGCGGCCGACCAGGCCCCGCCGACCACACGCGAGGTGGCGGACTCGATGCGCATCCCGTACACGCACACCGCGAAGGTCGTCGCGCGGCTCCAGCACCTGGGTCTGATCGAGGCGCGACGCGGCCGGGGCGGCGGCCTCGCGGTCACCGCGGCGGGCCATCTCGCCTCCGTGGGCGGCCTGGTGCGCGAGCTCGAAGGGCCGGGCGACGTCGTGGAGTGCGAGGGGGCCACGCCCTGCCCGCTGGCCGCGGCCTGCCGCTTGCGCCGGGCCCTGCACCGCGCGCAGGAGGCGTTCTACGAATCCCTGGACGAGCTCACCGTGGACGACCTGGTGACCGCGCCGACCGGCCCGCTGCTGCTCGGCATCACCAGACGCTGACAGCACGCCGGACAGGGGCGGCGCCGCGCGTCCCTGTGTCTTTAAATACGCATCCGATATGCATATTAAGCGGATCCATCAGAGACGTACCCAGCACCAGAGATGTTGACCAAGAGGAGCCCCTCGATGTTGTCCGAAAAGTCGACCGCGACCGTCCGCGCCACTCTGCCCGCCGTGGGGGCGGCCATCGGGACCATCACGGAGCGCTTCTACGAGCGCCTCTTCGCGGACCGGCCCGAGCTCCTTCGCGACCTGTTCAACCGGGGCAACCAGGCGGCCGGCCTGCAGAAGCAGGCACTCGCCGGTTCCATAGCCGCGTTCGCCACGTACCTGGTGGACCACCCCGAGGACCGCCCCGACGTGATGCTGAACCGCATCGCCCACAAGCACGCCTCGCTCGGCGTCACCGCCGACCAGTACGAGCTCGTCCACCGGCACCTGTTCGCCGCGATCGCCGAGGTGCTCGGGGAGGCCGTCACCGCCGAGGTCGCCGAAGCGTGGGACGAGGTGTACTGGCTGATGGCGAACGCCCTGATCGGCATCGAGGCCCGGCTCCACGCGGAGCGGGGCGTGCTCGCCGGGGACGTCTGGCGCGAGTGGACGGTGACCCGCCGCACCGAGGAGACCGCCGACTGCGCCACCTTCCGCCTGCGCCCCGCCGACGGGTTCCCGGCCCCCGCCTTCAAGCCCGGCCAGTACGTCTCCGTCCAGGTCGAACTCCCCGACGGCGCCCGCCAGATACGCCAGTACAGCCTGACCTCGGCACCCGGGGGCGAGCTCCGCTCGATCACCGTCAAGCGCGTCAAGGGCGACCCGGACGGTGAGGTTTCCGGCCACCTGCACACCCACCTCCGCGAGGGCGACCGGCTGCGCGTCTCGGCGCCGTACGGCGATCTCGTCCTCGAAGCGGACGGGGTCCCGCTGCTGCTCGCCTCCGCGGGGATCGGCTGCACGCCGATGGTGGCGATGCTGGAGCAGTTGGCGGCCGACGGCCACCGCGCCCCGGTGACCGTCGTGCACGCCGACCGCTCCCCCGCCGAGCACGCGCTGCGCGAGGCCCACACGTCGCTCACGTCCGAACTCCCGGACGCCACCGCGCACTTCTGGTACGAGACGCCCGAACCGGGCCATCCGGCCGACCGCACGGGCCTGGTCGACCTGACGCGGCTGCCGGTCGCGCCGGGGACCCGCGCCTACCTCTGCGGGCCGCTCCCGTTCATGCGCGCGGTCCGCACCCAGCTCCTCGCCAAGGGGGTCCGGGCGGCCGACATCCATTACGAGGTGTTCGGCCCCGACCTGTGGCCGGCCCAGGACTGACCGCCTTCGGGAGGGTGCGCGGGACTGTCCGGATCGGATCGCACGGCAAACCGAACAGATCGCCCCATAGCGGGAGTTGGGGTACAAGCGGTACGAGATGTTCCGCACCGCTCTGGAAGGAGCCGGCCATGGCCCCACCCATGTCCGCAGACCAATTCCTCGCCGCCCTGCGCGCCGAGGGCCTCCGCGTCGTCGAGGTCGGCCAGTGGCGCACCCACAACCGGGCCGGCCACGGCGGCTGGGGTCCGGTCAACGGCGTCGTGATCCACCACACCGCGACCAGCGGCGCCGACGCCACGGTCCGCATCTGCTACGACGGCTACGACTCCCTGCCCGGCCCGCTCTGCCACGGGGTGATCACCAAGGACGGCACGGTCCACCTCGTCGGCAACGGCCGCGCCAACCACGCGGGCGCGGGCGACGGCAACGTGCTGCGCGCGGTGATCGCCGAGAAGCGGCTGCCGCCGCCGCTGACCAACGACACCGACGGGAACACGCACTTCTATGGGTTCGAGTGCGAGAACCTGGGCGACGGCGAGGACCCGTGGCCAGCGGCCCAGCTCGACGCCGTCGAGAAGGCGGCCGCGGCCGTATGCCGCCACTACGGCTGGACCGAGCGTTCGGTCATCGGCCACAAGGAGTGGCAGGTCGGCAAGATCGACCCGCGCGGCTTCACGATGGACTGGCTGCGGGAGCGTGTGCACGAGCGTCTGAAGTGACGGCAGGTGACTGAGGTGACGGGCGGTCGACCGAAGTGGCGGCAGTTGACTGGAGTGGCGGCAGATGACTGCCGTGACAGCCGGTGACTGATGTGACAGTGAGCGACTGCCATGACAGCGGGTGGCTGACGTGACAATGGGTGCATGACCCCGGAAGCGCTCACCCCCCGCCTCCCCTCCCCCCTCCAGGAGGTGACGGACGAGCGCTTCGCCCGGTACGGGGTGCGGCTGCTGCTCAAGCGGGACGATCTGATCCACCCCGATCTGATCGGCAACAAGTGGCGCAAGCTGGCGCCGAACCTGCGCGCCGCGGCCGGCCGGCCGGTCCTCACCTTCGGCGGCGCCTACTCCAACCACCTCCGCGCGACGGCCGCGGCGGGGCGGCTCCTCGGCTTCCCCACGTTCGGCGTCGTACGGGGGGACGAGCTGGCCGGCCGGCCGCTCAACGCATCGCTCGCACGGTGTGCGGCGGACGGCATGCGGCTCCACTTCGTGGACCGCGCGACCTACCGCCGCAAGTCCGACCCGGCGGTCCTGGCGGGCCTCCTGGACCTCCTCGCGCCCCGGGCGTACGTCGTGCCGGAGGGCGGCAGCAACTCCCCCGCGGTGCGGGGCTGTACGGAGCTGGGGGCGGAGCTGCGCGGTCTGACGGACGTGGCCGCGGTGGCCTGCGGCACCGGCGGAACCCTGGCGGGCCTCGCCGCGGGCCTCGCCCCCGCCCAGCGGGCCATCGGCGTGCCGGTCCTGAAGGGCGGCTTCCTCGATGCGGAGGTCCGCGCCCTCCAGCACGCGGCCTTCGGCGGGCCCCGGGGCGCCTGGAGCCTGGCCGACGGCTTCCACTTCGGGGGGTACGGGCGTGTACCCCCCGAACTCGACGCGTTCGCGCGGGACTTCGAGGGGCGGCACGGGGTGGGGGTGGAGCGGGTGTATGTGGCGAAGCTGCTGTTCGCGCTGCTCGCGCTGACGGAGGAGGGGGTCTTCGCCCCGGGCACGACGCTGGCGGCGGTCATCACTGGCCGCCCGTGAATCGCCCCACCCGGCCGGGCCGGGATGCGCGGGCCGGGATGCGAATTCGGCCGCGGACCGTGCGTGGCTGGTCGCGCTGTTCCCCGCGCCCCTGTAGGTGACCCCCATGCGTCGCCGGGCAACTGGCGGGCGGGTGCGCAGACACCCCCAGGGGGGTCAGGTGTCGGCGTCGCGGTAGGCCGCCGCCTCTTCCAGGTCCAGCCTGCGCAGCAGCGTCCGCATCATCTCGTCGTCAATGCGGCGATCGTCCCGCAGGGCCACGAACACCTTCCGCTCCGCCTCGATCATCTCCCGCGACAACCGCCGGTACGTCGCGTCCGCCGACTCCCCCGTCACCTCATTGACCGCCCCGAGCCGCTCCCACACCGCGTTGCGTCGCCGTTCAAGGACCGTCCGCAGCCGGTCCGCGAGCGGCGGCGGCAGCGTGCTGCGCGGGTCGGCGAGCAGCTCGTCCAGGCGCGCCTCGGCCGCCTGGGACGCCTCGCTCTGGGCCTGCGCCTCGGCCAGCGTCTCGGCCTGGGTGTCCCGCCCGGGCAGTTTCAGGAGCCGGATCAGCGGCGGCAGGGTGAGGCCCTGCACGACCAGCGTGCCGATGACCGTGGTGAAGGTCAGGAACAGCACCAGATTGCGAGCCGGGAAGGCCGAACCGTCCGCCGTCGTCAGCGGGATCGAGAAGGCGATGGCCAGCGAGACCACCCCGCGCATCCCGGCCCACCCCACGATCACCGGCGCCGTCCAGTCCGTCTCCGGCTCTCGGCGCCGGATCTTCTCGGACAGGGCGCGCGGCAGGAACGTCGCCGGGAAGACCCAGACGAAGCGGGCCAGCACCACCAGGACGAACACCCCGATCGCGTACCAGACCGCCTCGCCGACCCCGTACTCCCCAAGTCCCCTGAGAACCACCGGCATTTGCAGTCCGATCAGCGCGAACACCGCCGATTCGAGGAGGAAGGAGACCATTTTCCAGACCGCCTCCTCCTGGAGCCGGGTGGCGAAGTCCACCTGCCAGGACCGGTGGCCGAGGTAGAGGGCGACCACCACGACGGCCAGCACCCCGGACGCCCCGACCTGCTCGGCCGCCGCGTACGCGACGAACGGGATGAGCAGCGACAACGTGTTCTGGAGGAGCGCCTCGCGCAGATGGCGGCGCAGCCAGTGGAGCGGCAGCATCAGGACGAGCCCCACCCCGACGCCGCCGATCGAGGCGAGCGCGAACTCCTTGATCCCGCCGCCCCAGGTGGCGCCCGCGCCGACGGCGGCCGCGAGCGCCACCTTGTACGCGGTGATCGCGGTCGCGTCGTTCACCAGGGACTCGCCCTGGAGGATCGTGGTGATGCGGCTCGGCAGCCGCAGTCGGCGCGCGATGGCGGTGGCGGCGACGGCGTCCGGCGGCGCGATCACCGCTCCGAGCACCAGCGCGGCCGTCAGCGGCAGATCGGGCACGAGGAGGTAGGCGAGATACCCCACCGCCACCGTCGCGAACAGCGTGTAGCCGACCGAAAGCAGCGCCACCGGCCGCAGGTTGGCCCGCAGATCGAGGTAGGAGCTCTCCAGGGCGGCCGTGTGCAGCAGCGGCGGCAGCACGAGCGGCAGCACGACGTGCGGGTCGAGGGTGTAGGCGGGCACCCCGGGCACGTACGCCCCGATCAGTCCCACCGCCACCAGGAGCAGGGGCGCGGGTACCGGCGTCCTGCGGGCGGCCCCCGCGACCGCCGCGCTCGCCGCGATCAGCCCCACCAGCGGCAATGCATCCATCAGATCCGTCCGTCCCCGTCCACCAGCGCCCCGCGCTCCGTCGTAACCTGGCCATCATGAGCGAGTGTCCGCACGTTGCAGAACTGCCGCGCCCCGAGCCGGCCCCGCTGAACGACACCTGCCCGGAGTGCCTGAAGGACGGTACGCACCCCGTGCAACTGCGTCTGTGTCTGGTCTGCGGGCACGTGGGCTGCTGCGACTCCTCGCCGCACCAGCACGCCACGGGCCACTTCAAGGAGACCGGTCACGCGGTGATGCGGACCTTCGAGCCCGGCGAGAGCTGGCGCTGGTGCTTCGTGGACGGCCTGCTGGTGTGAGAGTGACCTCCCGCGTTCCACGTCCGATGCGCGAGGGACGTGCGGGAAGGTTCGAAGCGCCCGGCGCCTGGGTACGTCAACCCGGTCCCGCTTCACCGCAATTGGGCACTGCAAACCTCTAGCCACTGTCCGTACTCATAGGCTTACCATGAGTGACAGCCGCCGGGAGAGCTCCCGGCGACAGGGCACCATGGATCGCGATAGCGTCGCCAGTCCAGGTACGGACCCCGTACCCACGGCCCCGGGACCTCCCCCCTCCTTGGGCCTCGACAGAGCTTGTGCCACCTTGGAGGTGAGGGTGTCCCAGATCGCAGGCGAGCCCGGGAATCAGGACTTCGTGGAAGTCCGGCTGCCGGCCGCGGGTGCCTACCTGTCGGTGCTGCGTACGGCCACGGCCGGACTCGCGGCACGTTTGGACTTCACCCTCGACGAGATCGAGGACCTGCGCATCGCGGTCGACGAGGCCTGCGCGATCCTGCTCCAGCAGGCCGTTCCAGGTTCCGTACTGAGCTGCGTCTTCCGCCTCGTGGACGACTCCCTGGAGGTCACCGTCTCGGCGCCGACCACCGACGGCCGGGCCCCGGAGCGCGACACCTTCGCGTGGACGGTGCTCTCCGCCCTGGCCGGCAAGGTCGAATCCACCGTGGCCGAGGACCGTACGGTCTCCATCAGCCTGTACAAACAGCGCGGCGCGGGACCCGGACCGGCGTGAGCGGGGAGGGTCCGGTGCGGGACGGCGAGCGCACTCCGGAAGCGGTACGCCCCGTGGGCATTCCGGAGCAGCAGGCCCGGCCGCACCCGGTGGACAGCCCTGTGGATGGCCCAGATGGCGTTTTGTACGCGGCGGAGCAGGCAGAGCGGGCGGCCCTTATGAGCGAGCACATCGAGCACAGGCATCACGATCCCCACGATCGCAGCGGGGCGCGGGCGATGTTCATCGAGCTGCGCAAGCTGCCCGACGGCTCGGCCGAGAAGGCGGAACTGCGCAATCAGCTGGTACGGATGCACCTGCCACTGGTCGAGCATCTGGCCCGGCGCTTCCGCAACCGTGGTGAGCCGCTCGACGATCTGACGCAGGTCGCCACGATCGGTCTGATCAAGTCGGTGGACCGGTTCGACCCCGAGCGGGGCGTCGAGTTCTCGACGTACGCGACCCCCACCGTCGTCGGCGAGATCAAGCGGCACTTCCGCGACAAGGGCTGGGCGGTGCGGGTGCCGCGCCGGCTCCAGGAGCTGCGGCTCGCGCTCACCACGGCGACGGCGGAGCTGTCCCAGCAGCACGGCCGTTCGCCCACGGTGCACGAACTGGCCGAGCGGCTCGGCATCTCGGAGGAAGAGGTCCTGGAGGGCCTGGAGTCGGCCAACGCCTATTCCACGCTCTCCCTCGACGTGCCGGACACGGACGACGAGTCGCCCGCGGTCGCGGACACCCTCGGCGCGGAGGACGAGGCGCTCGAAGGCGTCGAGTACCGCGAGTCCCTCAAGCCGCTGCTTGAGGACCTGCCGCCGCGAGAGAAGCGGATCTTGTTGCTTCGGTTCTTCGGCAACATGACCCAGTCGCAGATCGCGCAGGAGGTCGGCATCTCGCAGATGCACGTCTCGCGACTGCTTGCCCGCACACTGGCCCAGCTGCGGGAGAGGCTCCTCGTGGAGGAGTAGCCGCTTGCCGTGGAGCAGCTTGCCGTGGAGGAGTAGCCGCTTGTCGCGGAGCAGCTTGCCGTGGAGGAGCGGCGGCTTCCGGGCCGCTCCTCATGAAGGGCGCGGCGCTTCTCGTGCAGGGCGCGGCCGACCGCTCCTTCACCGGGAGAGGCCGGGGTCCGGGGGCGTGCCCGCGGACCCCTCCGTGCTACGCGTCCCGCATCGGCCCGCGGATGCCCAGCGCCTGCGTGGTCGCCGGGTTCACCAGGAGCACAAGACCGGTGACGGCGACAGCGGCGAGCGCGATGCCGGCCGGGATCCAGGGCGCCCCGTCGGAGTTGAGGAACATCCAGGCCACGGGCAGCGCCATGATGTGGGTGATCATGGCGGGGCCCCGGCTCCAGCTGCGACGGCGCAGCAGCCCGCGGGCGGCGATCAGCGGGATCAGGCCGAGCACCACCAGCGTCAGGCCGCCCATTTCGGCCTGGGTGGGCTTGTCGGGCTTGCCGGTCAGGCCCAGCACGAGCATGAAGAGGCCACCGGCGACCAGGGCGAGCCCTTCCAGCGCGGACACTGCCGCCGCGGCGGTCAGCCGGCCGGGGCGCGGTTCGGCGGGGGCTTCGGGGGTCTGCTCAGTACTCACCCGGCCAGGGTAGCCCGGTCGCGGGGGCCCGCCCCGGGGCGGGCGGTCCGGCCCAGGTGCGCCTCGGTACCCCTCGGTAGGTAGTCTGGCGCCCATGCGTGCACTTCTCGTGGTCAACCCGGCGGCTACCACCACCAGTGCGCGTACGCGTGACGTCCTGATCCACGCGCTGGCCAGCGAGATGAAGCTGGAAGCGGTCACCACCGAGTACCGCGGGCACGCGAAGGACCTCGGCCGGCGGGCCGCCGAGAGCAATGACATCGATCTCGTGGTGGCGCTCGGTGGTGACGGCACGGTCAACGAGGTCGTGAACGGTCTGCTGCACAACGGGCCGAGCCCCGAACTCCCCGAATTCGCCGTGGTTCCCGGCGGGTCGACGAATGTGTTCGCGCGGGCACTCGGTCTGCCCAATGACGCTGTGGAGTCGACCGGTGTCATTCTCGACGCGCTGCGCGAGGACCGCAGCCGCACGGTGAGTCTGGGTCTCGCATCCGGAGTGGCCGGCACCGTCGACGAGGGCGTACCGGAACGCTGGTTCACTTTCTGTGCCGGGTTCGGATTCGACGCGGGTGTGGTGGGCCGGGTCGAACAGCAGAGGGAGCGCGGCAAGCGCTCCACACACGCGCTCTATTTGCGCCAGGTGGCGCGCCAGTTCTTCGGCGAACCCCATCGCAGACACGGCCAGATCACGCTGGAGCGGCCCGGCGCCGAGCCCGTCGAGGATCTTGTCCTCTCGATAGTCTGCAACACCTCCCCCTACACCTACCTGGGCAATCGTCCGCTGTACGCGTCCCCCGAGGCCTCCTTCGAGGCGGCCCTGGACGTCCTGGCCCTGACGAAGATGACCACGCCCACGGCGACCCGTTACGCGACCCAGCTGCTCACTTCGACCCCCGATCGGGGTCCGCACGGCAAGCACGCCGTATCACTGCACGACCTGACGGACTTCACCTTGCATTCCAAGGCCCCGCTCCCCTTCCAGATGGACGGCGACCACCTTGGTCTGCGTACGAGCGTGGCGTTCACAGGCGTACGCCGTGCACTGCGTGTGATTGTGTGAGTGGAAGGGCCCAAAGTCCTTTCACTCGAACGTTTAGGCTGGCATCCACCCCATGGAAGTACGACTGTGACCCAGTCGACACCGAGGAATCCAAAAAAACTTTCCTGAAGGGGTTGTATCCGCCGCCGAGGTTTGCGAATCTCTACATGGCGATCGGGACGGCCCGCAACACCGGCCTCCACTGAAAGCCAGAACCCCTCCTCAATCAAGGACCACCACCAGTCCAACTGGAAGATGGCCCTTCCCTTGTTGAGGGATTCGTGAAAGCGTTCACATTCACAAGCACCCCCCTGCACGTAACACCAAGAGAGGTAGCAGCCATGGACTGGCGTCACAACGCCGTTTGTCGTGAGGAAGACCCCGAGCTGTTCTTCCCCATCGGCAACACCGGTCCTGCGCTGCTGCAGATCGAGGAAGCCAAGGCCGTCTGCCGCCGCTGCCCCGTCATGGAGCAGTGCCTGCAGTGGGCGCTTGAGTCCGGCCAGGACTCCGGCGTCTGGGGTGGCCTCAGCGAGGACGAGCGCCGCGCGATGAAGCGCCGTGCCGCTCGCAACCGGGCGCGCAACGCGACCGCCTGAGCCCCCACTTCCCGCCTTAGCAACGCGCGGCGCGTACAGAGCGTACGCACTCACCGCCCCCCGAGCCGCAGCGCGCAGCAGTAACCCACAGCATTCGAGCCCCGAACCGTGTCTCACGGTTCGGGGCTCGCTGCTGTGTGCACGCCGGTGCGGGTGAGCCGGTGGGTGTACGCCGTGGGGCGCGGGGTACCCGCTACTTCTCGGGGCCCACCGGGATGTCGAGCACGACCTTCGTGCCGCGGTCGGGCGCCGGCACCATGTCGAAACTTCCGCCCAACTCCCCTTCCACCAGCGTCCGTACGATCTGCAGGCCCAGATTGCCGGTGCGCTGGGCGTCGAATCCGTCGGGCAGTCCCCGGCCGTCGTCCCGCACGGTGATCAGCAGCCGGGACTCCTCGCGGGTGCCGCCGCGCAGCGCCGAGACCTCCACCGAACCCTGCTCCCCCGGCGCGAACGCGTGCTCCAGCGCGTTCTGCAACACCTCGGTCAGGACCATGGCCAGCGGGGTGGCGACCTCGGCGTCGAGTATGCCGAAGCGGCCGGTGCGGCGGCAGTTGACCTTGCCGGGCGAGATCTCGGCCACCATGGCGAGGACCCGGTCGGCGATCTCGTCGAACTCGACGCGCTCGTCCAGGTTCTGCGAGAGCGTCTCGTGCACGATGGCGATCGAACCGACGCGCCGGACCGCCTCGTTGAGGGCCTCGCGGCCCTGGTCGGAGTCCATCCGGCGGGCCTGGAGGCGGAGCAGGGCCGCGACCGTCTGGAGGTTGTTCTTCACCCGGTGGTGAATCTCCCGGATGGTCGCGTCCTTGGTGATCAACTCCCGCTCGCGGCGGCGCAGTTCGGTCACATCGCGCAGCAGCACGAGGGAGCCGATGCGCGTGCCCTTGGGCTTCAGCGGGATGGCGCGCAGCTGGATCACCCCGCCGTTGCCCTCGACCTCGGCCTCCCTCGGCGCGTATCCGCTGGCGAGCTTGACGATGGCCTCGTCGACCGGGCCGCGGGCGGGCGCGAGGTCGGAGGTCAGCTGGCCGAGGTGCTGGCCGACGAGGTCGGAGGCGAGGCCGAGCCGGTGGTAGGCGGAGAGCGCGTTGGGCGAGGCGTACTGGACGATGCCGTCCGCGTCCAGCCGGAGCAGGCCGTCGCCGGCGCGCGGCGAGGCGTCCATGTCGACCTGCTGGCCGGGGAACGGGAAGGATCCGGCGGCGATCATCTGCGCGAGGTCGGAGGCGGACTGAAGGTAGGTGAGCTCCAGGCGCGAGGGCGTACGCACGGTGAGCAGGTTGGTGTTGCGCGCGATGACGCCGAGGACCCGCCCCTCCCGGCGCACCGGGATCGACTCCACGCGGACCGGCACCTCCTCGCGCCACTCCGGGTCGCCCTCGCGCACGATGCGGCCCTCGTCGAGCGCGGCGTCCAGGAGCGGGCGCCGGCCGCGCGGCACCAGGTGGCCCACCATGTCGTCCTGGTAGGAGGTGGGGCCGGTGTTGGGCCGCATCTGCGCGACCGACACATAGCGCGTGCCGTCCAGGGTGGGCACCCACAGGACGAGGTCGGCGAAGGAGAGGTCGGAGAGCAGCTGCCACTCCGAGACCAGCAGATGGAGCCACTCCAGGTCGGACTCACTCAGAGCGGTGTGCTGGCGTACGAGGTCATTCATGGAGGGCACGCTGTGAGCGTACCCGCGTACCAGGACAAGAAATGACTGCGGGCCGCGGCGCCAGGACAGGACCCTCAGCCCGTCCGGGCACCGCAGCCCGATTGCCGGCCGGCGGGTGTGCGGTCCCTCCGGCCTCAAGAGAGGTCACGGCGCGGTCAGGGCAGAGAGCGCCGGGGCCTCGGTCCCGCCCGCCTGTGCGGGGTGGGCGGAAGCTCGATGTGTTCATTGTGGACTAGACCATTCTGCCCTGTCCATCCGTCTGCACCCCGCAATATTCCGCGCCGGGCCGCCTCCCGCAACCCTCAGTGCGTCCGTGTCCGCTCGGAAGGCCAGGCCAGCATGGCGGCCTCGGCCACGGCTTCGAGCTCGGCGCGCCCGGCCCCGTCGCGGGCCTGCTGGGACATGCCCTGGAAGACCGCTCCGCTGAACCGGGCGAGCGCGCGCGCGTCGGTGCCCTCGGGCAGGTGCCCGGCGGCGATGTCCGCGGCGATCCGGCTCTCGATGACGTCCAGACTGGCGTTCCGCTGCTCACGCAGGCCCGCGCTGACGGCGTCCGTGGTGCAGTTGGCCGCGGCACTGATGACCAGGCAGCCGTACGGGTGCGCCGGGTCGGTGAACTCGGCGGCGGCCTCGCGGAGCAGGCGGGCGACGGCCCGGCGGGCGGTCGGCTCCTCGGCCAGGGCCCTCGCCGAGAAAGCGCCGTAGGTCGCCCCGTAAGCGGTCAGGACCTCCTCGAAGAGGGTCCGTTTGTCGCCGAAGGCGGCGTACAGGCTGGGTGCGCCGATGCCCATGGCCCGGGTCAGATCGGCGACCGAGGTCACCTCGTACCCGTGCCGCCAGAACTCCATCGTGGCCTGCTCCAGGGCCTTGTCCCGGTCGAAGGAGCGGGGGCGGCCGCGCTGTTTCGTCGCCATGCGCCGATCCTACCCCGCTTCTGTAGCGCCCACTAAAGAATGTGCTAGGTTCATTTCCGTAGCGACCGCTACATAAATCTTCGGGGTGGAAGGAGCGCGGCCATGGGCTCGCTCGACGGAAAGACGGCACTGGTCACGGGCGGCAGCAGGGGCATCGGGCGGGGGATCGCCGAGCGCCTCGGCCGGGACGGGGCGCGGGTGGCCGTGCACTACGGCACGAACGAGGTGGCGGCCAAGGAGACGGTCGCCGCCATCGAGGAGGCGGGCGGCTCCGCCTTCGCGATCGGCCAGGAGCTGGGGGTTCCGGGGGACGCGGCCGCCCTGTGGGAGGCCTTCGACCGGCAGGCCGACGGGGTCGACATCCTGGTGAACAACGCCGGGGTGGGGTACCCCATACCGTTCGGCGAGGTCTCCGAGGAGGCCTACGACCGGTTCTTCGCGGTCAACTCCAAGGCCCCGTTCTTCGTGACGCAGCTCGGCCTGACCCGGCTGCGCGACGGCGGCCGCGTCGTCAACATCTCCAGCGGGCTCTCGCGCGCGGCCCTGATGCCGGAGACGCTCACCTACGCGATGACCAAGGGCGCGCTCGACGTGTTCACCCGGAACCTGTCGAAGCTCCTCGGCCCGCGCGGGATCACCGTGAACTCGGTGGCGCCCGGGGTCGTCGACACCGACGTCAATGCGGGCTGGCTGCGCGGCAACGACGACGCCTGGGCGGCGACGGCCGCCATGTCGCCGCTCGGCCGGGTCGGCGAGGCGTCCGACATCGCGGACGCCGTGGCGTTCCTGGCCTCCTCGGACGGGCGCTGGATCACCGGCCAGTGGCTGGACGCGACCGGTGGCGTGATCGCCTAGGACCGGGTGCGTCGGCCGGCGGGACCGGGGGCACCACCGGCCGACGGGCCGGCGCCGGGGTGCCCCTCCGGCCGCACTCCGGACATGTGCCATGCCTCCGAATGGCCGTCTTCGTATGCGTTCCGGCAACCCGGGCGGCCGACCATGGGAGCAGGCGCCAGCCTGCTCCTCGGGGCCGTCACTCTGCTAGATTGGTCTATACCACGCCCGTTGTAGTTTCACGTCTCCAGATCGGCAGGCCCACGTGGAAGTTGTCATCGTCCCGGACGCCAAGGCAGGCGGCGAGCTCATCGCGGAGTCGATCGCCGCCCTGTGGCGCCGCAAGCCCGACGCGCTGCTCGGGGTGGCCACCGGCTCGACCCCGATTCCGATCTACGACGCGCTGACCGCGAAGGTCTCCGCCGGTGACGTGGACGTTTCGCGGGCCCGTGTGTGCCAGCTCGACGAGTACGTGGGGCTGCCGGCCGGGCACCCCGAGTCCTACCGCGCCACCGTGATCCGCCAGGTCGTCGAGCCGCTCGGGCTCGGCGCGGACTCCTTCATCGGGCCGGACGGCTCCGCCGAGGACGTCCAGGCCGCGTGCGAGGCGTACGACCTGGCGCTGGCCTCGGCCGGCGGGGTCGACCTCCAGATCCTGGGCATCGGCACGGACGGGCACATCGGCTTCAACGAGCCCTGCTCCTCGCTCGCCTCGCGTACGCGGATCAAGACGCTGACCGAGCAGACCCGGGTCGACAACGCGCGCTTCTTCGACGACGACATCGAGCAGGTGCCGCACCACGTGATCACCCAGGGCATCGGCACGATCCTGGAGGCGCGGCACCTGGTGCTGCTCGCGACGGGTGAGGGCAAGGCCGAGGCGGTCGCGCAGACCGTCGAGGGGCCGGTCGCCGCGGTGGTGCCCGCCTCGGCGCTCCAGCTGCACCAGCACGCGACGGTTGTCGTGGACGAGGCGGCTGCGTCCAAGCTGAAGCTCGCGCCGTACTTCCGGCACACCTTCACGAACAAGCCGGTGTGGCAGGGGCTCTAGCCCCCGCCCGGGCCCGGGGCCGCCTTAGGCGCGGCCCCGCGCCCCTGAACCCGGCTTCACCCTTGCACCGCGCGTGGCTGATCGCGCAGTTCCCCACGCCCCCAAAAGCCCCGACTCCGCCCGCGGACCGTGCTGGGCCGTTCGCGCAGTTCCCCGCGCCCCCAAAAACAGGCCTTCATCCCCGGGCCGCGCGTGGCTGATCGCGCAGTTCCTCGCACCCTCAAAAGCCCGACTTCGACCTCGGACCGCGCTGGGGCGCTCGCGCAGTTCCCCGCGCCCCAAAAACAGGCCTTCCTCCCCGGGCCGCGCGTGGCTGATCGCGCAGTTCCTCGCACCCTCAAAAGCCCGACTTCGACCTCGGACCGTGCTGGGCCGTTCGCGCAGTTCCCCGCGCCCCAAAAACAGGCCTTCATCCCCGGGCCGCGCGTGGCTGATCGCGCAGTTCCTCGCACCCTCAAAAGCCCGACTTCGACCTCGGACCGTGCTGGGGCGCTCGCGCAGTTCCTCGCGCCCCTCAAAGCCCCGATGCCGCCCCCGGACCATGCGCCGCTGGTCGCGCACTTCCCCGCGCCCCTTCAGGGCGCTTGCGCATCCCAGGGGTGCGGGGAAATGCGTGGCCGGGCCACGCCGGGCCGCAGGCGCGCCCGGAACCGTGGACCGGCGGGGCCGTTACGCCGTGGTCAGGGCCGGGAAGCGGATCCGGGTGCTGCACAGGGCGACGACCAGGGCCGAGGCCGCCACCGCTCCCATCCCCCACGCCAGACTCGTACCGTTCGCGATGAAGCCGATCACCGCGGGGCCACCGAGCAGCCCCGTCGTGCCCATCGCGGCGACCAGCGCCAGGGCGTCCGAGCCCTGGCGGGCCGCGGCCACGTACACGCACGGCGTCACCGCCGCGATGCCGAGCCCGACGCAGGCGAACCCGAGCAGGGCCGGGACCACCCCACCGGCCAGTAGGGCGAGGGCGAGGCCCGCGCCGGCCAGCACGCTGCCGACCCGCACGATCCGCTCGTCGCCCCACTTCGTGCGCCAGCCGTCGGCGAAGAGGCGGGCCAGGACCATCATCACCGAGACCACGGCGATGCCCAGCGGAGCCAGCTCCGCCGCCGCACCCGCCGTGTCCTTCAGATAGAGCGCCGACCAGTCGTTCATGGCGCCCTCGGTCACCGTGCCGAACGCCATCGCCAGCCCCATCCAGATCGTCACCCGGGTCGGCAGGGTCAAGCCCTTCCGCTTCTCTCCGGTCGGGCTGGGATTCGGCGATTCAGCTGTACCTGAGGAGAGTTGATCCTCCGTCAGCAGATTTCCGCGCGCGGCGAGCACCAGCGCCGCGAGCAGTGCCGTCGCCGTGAGGAAGTGGGCCGGCAGCGCCGAGGAGAGCGAGGTGACGCCGGAGGCGAGCAGCGCGGCGAACAGCGACCCGGCGCTGAACGTCGCGTGCATCTTCGCCATCGTGGTCCGCTGGTACTTCACCTCAAGCGCCGCCGCCTGCGCGTTCATCGCGACGTTCAGACAGCCGACCGCGACCCCGTCGCAGCAGACGATCAACAGCGTCACCGCGTAGTTCGGCGTGACCGACAGGGCCAGCAGGACCGCCCCGAGCGCGAGGGCGGACCCGACCGCGAGCCGGCGGGAGCCGAACCGCCTGGTGAGGACCGCCACCAACGGGAAGGAGATGGCCGCGCCGGCCCCGCAGACCATGAGGAGCAGGCCCAGTTCCGCCTCAGACAGGTCGAGCCTCGTCTTCAGCGCGGGAATCCGCGAGACCCAGGTGGCGTACTGGAAACCGAGACAGCAGAACAGTGCCGCGATCGCCGCCTGTGACCGCCGGTATTCATCGCGAAGGCGATACATGCGCGTTTCAGCCTACTTCCATGGACATGTACATCGCGTTCGTGCCGTAGCTCTCCGGCAGTTCGACCTCGGGGTGGGCGCGGTAGCCGAGCTGGGCCCACAGGACGTGGGCTCCTCTGACGGCCACCAGGGAGATCTGCTCGTAGCCCAACTCCCGCGCGGTGTCGCGGAGATGGGTGAGCAGGCGGGGGCCGAGACCCCGGCCGCGCAGGTCCTCGGCGATGACGAGGTCATGTGCGTGGAGGTTCGGCGAGGGGTGGCCCGACCCCTCGGCGCGGCTCAGGTCCGGGCTGGAGAAGGGCGGGTAGGGCAGCGCCAGGAGGTAACCGCCGACTCGGCCGGACTCCTCAAGGACGAAGCAAGTACCGTCGAAATAACGGGACTTGAGGGCTTCACTGCCCTCGGACAGGCCGTCCTCGGTGTAGGCGTCCGCTTCCAGGGCCACGATCGCGTCCCAGTCGCGCTCGGCCAGTGGGCGGACGACGACGTCCGTGTCCGGCAGCAGCCCGGTGTTCGACGGAGGCATCCGCTCCGCACCTCCGATGCAGGTGTAGGGCAGCGGGTCGAAGCCGTTGAAGCCCTGGGTGGTGTAGCCCACGGCGTACGCGCCGCAGGAGTGGATCCAGACCGGATCGCCGGAAGCCGCCCCTGCGGGGACCTGGACACGTCCGGACTCGTGGTCGTAGGCGTCGTCGCTGTCGCACGTGGGGCCCGCGATCACGGCCGGCACATGACGGTCCCCGGCGTGGCCCGGGAACTCCAGGCGGTACTGCAACTCGTCCATCTCGTACAGGCCGTTGAACTTGCCGCAGCTCAGGTAGAGCCAGCTCTGCCGCTCGCCGTCGCGCTGGCGGCGGGTGGAGAGGCGGGAGACGCGGGCGCGGATGGCGCCGTGGTCGGCGACCAGATGGCGGCCGGGCTCCATGAGGAAGGCCAGCGGTGACGCCGACTCCTCGCGCAGGCGCTGCATGCCCTCGCGGAGCACCGCGAACATCTTGTCCAGCGGCGGCTCCAGCGGCCGGCCCCGCTTGTCGAGACAGCCGAGGGCGGGCAGCCCGCCGCCGAGGTTGATGTGGTCGAGCAGGATGCCGCGGCCGCCCAGGACCGCCACCAGGTCGACAAGATCGTCCAGCGCGCCCCGCCAGGCCTCCGAGGTCATCTGCTGCGAACCGACGTGCACCGACAGGCCCGCCGGGGTCAGGCCCGCGTCGCGTGCCGCTTCCAGGACGCGTACGGCGTCGTCGGCCGAGCAGCCGAACTTCTGGCTGAGGCCCCACAGCGCGCCTTCGCCACTGGTGGCGAGACGGCAGAACACCCTTGCTCCGGGGGCGTGTTGGGCGATCGCCGCGACATCCTCGACGCTGTCGGTCGCGAAGTCACGGATGCCCATCCGGAAGGCGTCGGCGATGTTCTCGTCCGACTTGATCGTGTTGCCGTAGTGGATCCGCTCGGCCGGCACACCCGTGCCGAGGGCCTGTTCGATCTCGCGGGGGCTGGCCGCGTCGAAGCCCGCGCCCTGGCGGGCCAGGGCGCCGAGCACCTCGTCCACCGGGCACGCCTTCATGGCGAAGCGGACCGCGATGCCCGGCAGTTGCCGCAACAGGGCCGCGTACTGGGCCTCGATGCCGCTGAGGTCGAAGAAGATCCGGTCGTCGGTGGCGGCGGCCAGGGCCGCTCTGAGGGCCGCGCTCTCAGGCATCGTCGACACCCCGGGCCGGGCTCTCGGATCTGCTGGCCGCCACCAGCGGACCCCATGCCTCGATGAGCAGCGCGAAGTCCTCCATGTCGGCCTGCGCCTCGTCGAGCAGCCGCTCGCGCAGCGGCAGGATGTGGTCGGCGAACTCCGCGTATCTGCCGCCCAGTTGACGGTAACAACGGTCGACCACGTCGAGCCTGCGGATGTTCTCGGCCCGGTCCGTGCCCGTGCTGCGCCCGACGAGCTCGCCGATGGCGGCGGCGCGTACGTGGTGGTTCTCGTCGAGCAGTGACCCGCGGGCCTCCTCCATCGCCGTGTAGACGGGGTAGAGGTAGAGCATCGACAGGAGGAACTTGACGAACCGCAGCTGGTAGGCGGTGAACCCGGCACCGGTCCGGCGCTCGGGGGTGTAGTAGTTCACGATGTTCCGGTTGTGCACCACACCCGGCAGCGTCGCGTCGCGCACCAGGTGCAGCAGGAAGTAGTCGCTGCCGATGGTGCTGGTCGCGGGCGGCAGCGGCACCCGCTCGTAGACCTCGTGGTCGAGGCCGATGTTGCACATGTCGATGCGCCAGATGTCGGGGGTGCCCAGGGTCGACTCGTCGTGGGTGAACGGGTCGGTGCCGGCCCCGACGAAGGACTCGTCGACCAGCTCGCGCCGCTCCTCGGCGGACGCCCCCTCCTCGGCCCACAGGCCGACGACCTCGTAGTAGAGGGCCGGGTCGAGCTCGCGTATCTCGCCGATGTCCACCGACAGCTCGCCCACGAAAGAACTGCCCACCATGGCCACCGGCTTGTGGATGTCGGCCGGGTCGAGCCGGGTGCGGGTCACGTCGGGGACGGCGTCCACCGCGCGCTTGCCGAGCGAGAGGAGCTCGTGGTGAATGGGGTGGACGGGCTCGCCGTCCAGGACCTGGTAGACACTGTCGGAGTCGCGGCGGTGCACGGAGGAGCAGCCGAGCGCGCTCGCGATGAGGAACGCACGGTTGGTGCAGGCCCCGTACGACACCTCGGCGGGCAGCATCAGATCGAGCAGCAGATCGGGCTTGGTGACACCGGCGCGTTCGATGACGCGCTGGAGGAAGTCCCGCTGCCGCGCCTCGTCGAGGTGGTGCATGACGATCCGCTCGTGCGGTGTCAACTGAGCCATGGCCGCGGCGTGTTCGGCGCGTATCGACTCCGCGCACGAGTCCAGGACCAGCAGGTGGACCTCGACGTCGAAGTGCTCGACGGCGTACGCGGCCTCGTCGGCGAGTGCCGTGATCGTGGCGGCGCAGGGCCGGTTGGTGGGCAGGGTCAGGCAGATTGCGCGCATGACTGGTCTCCGGTCGGCCGCTCGGTGTCCTGTCCTGCCGCGTCCTGTGCGTGCCAGGATTCGAGGCCGAGCAGTTTGGCGCCGAGGTCGTTCAGGGTGGCGGTGGGGTACCTGAGGGACTCGTGCCGCCGGGCGTCGCCGACCAGCGTCTTGTTCCAGTCCGGGGTGCTGAGGCTGCGCCAGGATTCGACGCGGGACTTGCGCACCTCTTGGTCCGACTCCAGGGCGGGCATCATCGAGAGGTACTGGACCGCGCGGACACCGTTGTCAGAGGTGTTCCGGGCCACGCCGTGCGCGAGCAGGCCGTTCCAGATCAGCAGGTCACCGGCCTTGAGCCGAGGCCGGACGACCGGGAACTCGGAGCGGTCGGCGTCGGGCCTGATGGGGTCCCGGTCGGCGGGCTGGCCGATCCTCCACTCGTCGAAGCGGCGGAACAGCTCGGGCGAGCACTGGAAGCCGCCGTGGTCGTCCTGGGTGTCGTTGAGCGCGATGATCCCCTGCACGCGCTGGGGCAGCACGCCGAGCGTGGTGTCGACGTCCCAGTGCAGCTCGATGTCGAAGCCCTTGTCGGTGGGTTCGATCAGCGCGCGGTCGCGGTCCTTGATGTTGGGCGGGTTCAGGTTGAGCCGGTCGAGGGTGACCCAGAGCTCTTCGCAGTCCCACACGTCGGCGAACGCGTCGTAGACCCGCTGCGACTGACGGCTGTCCCACAGGAGCTGGTGGTGGTAGGCCTCGACGAACCCGTAGACGTGCAGGTGCTGTTCGAGCTCGGTGGCGAACTCGCGGTCCTCGGAGTACCAGGTCTCGGGCCGCTCGGGGTCCAGGCCCTGGAAGTCCCAGGTGAAGTCGAGCAGACGCCGGGCGGCTTCGGCCGGGATGGCCTCCTTCACGACGACGTAGCCGTACGTCTGCCAGAACGCGAAGTCCTCCTCGGACAGGACGCGCAGCGGGCGGGACTTCTCGATGTCCCGCAGCGGGGTGCGGGCGAGGTAGGTCTCGCCGCCGTCCGAGCTGAAGTAGGGGACGTCCGAGGCGGCTCGGAACAGATATCGGTCGGGGGCCGTCATGCGATCACTCCAGGGTCAGGATGGCCGGTGGCTGAGCGGGTCCCCGGCGGCGCGGGGAGGCGGCCCGGGCGCGGGCGTGCCGAGGACGGGGGCGAGTGCGGGAAGGGTGCGGCCGCCGGAGCGGATCGCGCGGGCCGGGTGAGGTCACGGTCGGCGGCGAAACGCTGCGGGCGGATGGGTTCGGCGGACGGGGTGCTCGCGTCCGGCTGCGCCGTGCGGCCGTCCGGGGCCGGGGGTGCGGGGTGCCGGGCGATGCGGGGCGCCCTCGGCACGGTCCTGCGCCGACCGGTTCTCGGCCGGCATTGCAAGGGCAAAGAGGCACGGAGGGAACGGAGTTGGCGACATCGGCGCACCGTCGCGCCGGCCGGTCAACCGGTGGAGCACGTACGTCTCCACGAAGACTGAGCCGGGGTTGCCACCTCCTTGGACCCGGTGCCGCTCGTGAGCCGGGGACACCTGCACCGATCTTGCGTACCTCAAAGGTGGACTAGACCAACTTCCGGTGTCAAGCCCCAAGTTGACGGGGTGCAAGGCGCAAAAGGGACGGGTTCACGCACCGGACACACAAGGGATACGTACTGTCAAGTAGACCTCCCCAAAGTCGAGTTGAGGCCCGTCGGGCGGGCCAAGCGGAGTTCCTCACTCCGGGGTGCTGGCACAAGTCGGCCCTCCCGGACATCGGAACTCGGCCCCTTCGTACACCTCCTCCACGCGGCCTTGGCCATACCCGCACATGCAAACGTGGCGGGGTGACGGCCCGCCGGCCGTCACCCCGCCACGTGATCGTGGGGCGTGTCAGACTCCCGCGATGGCTTCCGCCGCCGCCCGTCCGCACACGCGTGCCGCGCCGTGCGTGGCGATGTGCAGGGCGCCGCGCGGGGTCGCCCGCGGCACGCCCATCTCCACCACGACCGTGTCCGGGCGCGCCGCGAGCAGCGCGTCCAGGGCCGCCGCCATCCACGGGTGGCGGTGCTCGTCACGGACGACCGCGACGATGCGGCGCTCCCCCGCGGCCGCGAGCACGTCGGCCGCGCCGGCGTCCGTGCCGAAGGTGCCGCTCTCGGTGCCGGGCAGCAGCCCGTCGAGTTCGGCGCCGATGCTCCAGGGGGTCTCGCTGCTCACCGCGATGTTCATGACGGGCGTGAACGTGGCCACGTACGGGGCCTGCTCCAGCGGGCGCCACGACGGCGACGCGGTGACCTTGGCCGCCCGGCGCGCGGCCACCAGGCCGATGTCACCGGAGACACCGGTGCCGGTGCCGGGCGCGGTCCCCTCCTGCACCGCCGCGCCCGGAGCCGTCACGTCCCCCCTGGCCCGCTGGGCCCACGCGGCGAGCGCACGGACCCGTGCGGCGGCGTCGGCCAGGCGTTCCTCGGCCAGCTCGCCGTCGCGTACCGCCGCGACCAGCGCGTCGCGCAGCCGCAGTACGGTGCCCTCGTCGGACAGGCCGCCGCCGACGCACAGGGCGTCGGCGCCCGCCGCGATCGCGAGGACCGAGCCTCGCTCGATGCCTACCGTCCCCGCGATGGCCTGCATCTCCACCGCGTCCGAGACGATCAGCCCGTCGTAGCCGAGCTCCTCGCGCAGCAGTCCGGTGAGGATGCGCGGGCTGAGCGTGGCGGGACGGGCGGGGTCGAGCGCGGGAAGAAGGATGTGCGCGCTCATGACCGACTTGGAGCCCGCGGCGATCGCGGCCCGGAAAGGCACCAGTTCACGAGCGTGCAGCGTGTCGAGATCGACGTCGATGCGGGGCATCGCGTGGTGCGAGTCGACGTTGGTGTCGCCGTGGCCGGGGAAGTGCTTGGTGCAGGCGGCGACGCCGGACGCCTGGAGGCCCTCGATGTAGGCGGCGGTGTGCCGGGCCACGAGCTCGGTGTCGGCGCCGAAGGCCCGGACGCCGATGATCGGGTTGTCCGGGTTGGAGTTCACGTCCGCGGACGGGGCCCAGTTGAGGTTGACGCCGCACTCCGCGAGCCGCCGGCCCAGTTCGCGGGCGACCTCGCGGGTCAGGTCCAGGTCGTCGACCGCGCCGAGTGCCAGGTTGCCGGGGAAGGACGAGCCGGTGCGCACCTCGATGCGGGTGACGTCACCGCCCTCCTCGTCGATGGCTACCAGGAGGTCGTCCCGCACGCCCCTCAACTGGGCGGTCAGCGCGGCCACTTGGGGGGCCGAGACGATGTTGCGGCCGAACAGGCCGACGGAGGCGAGGCCTTCGTCGATGCGGCGCAGCAGCCAGTCCGGCGCGGTGGTGCCGACGAACCCGGGCTGGAGCACGGCGAGGGCGTCGCGGGTCAGAGTGTCGGAACCCGTGGTCATAGTCGTCATGGGGCGGGGTTATCCCTTCACTGCGCCGGCCGTCAGACCCGCGGCCATCTTGCGCTGGACGAGGAGGAAGAGAATCACGATGGGGACGGCCATCATGGTCGATCCGGCCATCATCGGGGCGTACTCGGTGCCGTGCTGGGTGGTGAAGTTGGAGAGCCACACGGTCGCCGTCTGATGATTCTGGCTCATCAGCATGAGGGCGTAGAGGTACTCGTTCCAGGCCTGGATGAAACCGTAGACCGAGGTGGCCACCATGCCGGGGGCGAGCAGCGGGAAGACCACGCGGAGGAAGGCGCCGGTGCGGGTGCAGCCGTCGACCATGGCCGCCTCCTCCAGCTCCTTGGGGACGTTGACGATGAAACCGCGCAGCGTCCACACCGTGAAGGGGAGGATAAAGGTCAGGTACGTGATGATCAGGCCCGAGAGCTTGTCGTACTGACCGAGGTCGTTGAGCAGCAGGAAGACCGGGATGATCATGGCGACGAGCGGGACCATCTGGACCGCGAGGATGCCGATGATGACGATCTTGCGGCCGCGGAAGGCGAACCGGGAGATGGCGAGGGCCGCGAGCAGCCCGACGACGATCCCGATGAGCACCACGACGACCGAGACGATCAGGGACCGGCCGATCGAACCCCAGAAGTCGCCGATCTGGAGCGCCCGCCTGAAGTTGTCGAGCGTGAAGTGCGTGGGGAACAGGTGCGGATCGGGGTCGATCGCTTCCTTGGCGGGCTTGAACGCGGTGTTCAGCATCCAGTAGACCGGGAAGCCCGCGGTGACGAAGACGAGCAGGCCGAGCAGGTTCCAGCCGAGCCTGGTCTTCTTGCGGGTGGGCTTGGCGCGCAGCGCGGCGGGCGCCGTGGCGGTCGAGGCAGCCATCGTTACTCCGTCTTGTCCGTTCGCGATGCTCACTCGACTTCCCCGATCTTGAGCATCTGGCGCATGTACACCGCGATCACACCGAGCAGCAGGAGCACGGTGAGCAGGGCGATCGCGGAGCCCTGCGAGTAGTCGTTGACGACGAAGGCCTTGTCGTACGAGTACGTGGTGAGGAGTTGGTACTCCGGCTCGGGGTGGCCGCCGCGCATCACGAAGACCTGCGGGAAGACACCCATGTCCCAGATCACCGAGAGCGTCGCGAGCATCACGATGATGGGCTTGAGGATCGGCAGCGTGACGTGCCGGAACACGCCCCAGGAGCCGGCGCCGTCGAGCCTGGCGGCCTCTTCCAGCTCCTTGGGGACCTGGGTGAGACCGGCGCTGAGGGTGATGACCACGAACGGCACCGCGCCCCAGACCACGAGCAGCATGATCACGGCGAGGCCCTGGGTGCTGCTGATGAACCAGTTGTGTCCGGTGACATCGACCCCGGGCAACTGGCTGAGCAGCCAGTTCAGCACGCCGTAGTCGCTGTCGAACATCCACTTGAAGATGGTGATCGCGACGACGATGGGCATGCCCCAACTCGCCACCAGGGCAATGTTGATGAGGGTCTTGACCCAGCCCGAGACCCGCTGGAGCAGCAGGGCTATGAACATGCCGATGACCATGGTCAGGACGACCGCGGTGGCGGCGAAGACGACGGTGCGCACGACGACGCGCCAGAACTCGCTGTCGCCGAGGACGTTGGTGAAGTTGTCGAGGCCGACCGACTCGGCGGCCTGGAAGCCCCACAGCTGCGGCTGCCCGAACTTCTCGAAGGACAGGGTGACGAGCCGTACCAGCGGATAACCGAGGACGAGCGCGAGGACGATCAGACAGGGCGCGAGCAGTGCCCAGGGCACCGCCGCTCCTCCGCCCGTGCCGCGCTTCTTCCCCGGCTTGCCGGGATGACCGGATCCAGCACCCGGTAGTGGGTCGCGCCGCGCCGGCGGCACCTTGGCGGTGGTTGTCTCTGCGGCACTCATCGCGCGCTCCTGGTGATCCCTCTCTGGAACTGGCCAGGCAGGGCCCCGTCACCGTGACGGGGCCCTGCCCAAAGGTCACTTGTTGTTGATGACCTTGTCGATCGCGGCGTCCGCGTCCTTCGCGGCGGCCTCGACCGTCTTCTTACCGGTGCCGATGGCCTGGAGCATGTCCTGGAGGATCTTGGCCTTCTCGACCTGGCCCCAGCCCGCCGCCATCGGGACGAACCAGCTGGACTCGGCCGCGGTGGCCGGGACGGCCGTCTTCGGGTCCGACTTCAGCGGTGCGAGGTCCGTCTTGTTGTTGGGCAGGTTGCCCTTGGCGATCAGGCCCTTCTGGCCCTGGGTGCCGGTGAACGCGTTGATCCACTCGGCGGCGAGCGCCTGCGCCTTGGACTTGACCGGGACCGCGAGGTCCGAGCCGCCGAGGAAGACCGGCATGGCCTTGCCGGACGGGGCCGGCATCACGAAGGACTCGATCTTGTCGGCGAGCTTGCCGACCTTGTCGTTCTCCGGCAGGGCGGCGTTGGCGCCCTCCCAGGCCGGGCTGAAGACGAGGAAGGACTTGCCCTGGCCGTAGACGATCGGGCGGTCCGCCTCGTCCTTGGTCTTGTCGCCCTTCATGTACTTGTCGACGACGTTCTTGAACTCGGTGAGGCCCTTGATGGACTCCGGCGAGGACAGGTTGGCCTTGAACTTGTCGCCGTCCTGCTTGGCGATGGAGCCGCCGGCGTCGTACACGAAGGACATGGCCGCGTACCAGTCACGGGTGGGCTGGTACCAGGCGCTGAACTTGTCGCCCTCCTTGGCCTGCACCTTGTCCAGGTCGGCCGTCAGCTCGGCGTAGGTCTTCGGCGTCGCGGTGATGCCCGCGTCCTTGGCGATGTCCTTGCGCCAGGTCGCCGTGCGGCCGCCGGCGTAGTAGGGGACGCCGTAGGTCTTGCCGTTGGACGTGACGGACGCCTTGAGGGCGTCGAGCCAGGTGGCCGAGTTGTCGAACTTCGACGGGTCGACCTCGGCGAAGGCGCCCTTGCCGGTGTAGGACGGCATCTCGGAGTTGCCCATCTCCACGACGTCCGGCGCCTTGTCGGTGGCGAGGACGGCGTCGAGCTTGGCGTTCTTGTCCGGCCAGCCGTAGTACTCGTGGTTGATCTTCAGGCCGGGGTGCTTGGCGACGATCGCGTCGTCCGCCGCCTTCACCAGCTCGGGCCAGTTCTTCTGGGCGTCGACCGTGAGCCAGACCGTCAGCTCCTTGGCGTCGCCCCCCGCGGCGCCGTCCTTCTTGTCACTGCCGCCGCATGCCGCGGCACCGATCATGATGCCCGCGACGCCGATCGCCGCGATGAGCTTGCGCTTCACGCCACTCTCCTCAGGGATGACTGAAACCCCCCGCCCACCGCGATGCCACATACGACGAGTACTGCCCGTGGGGCTGGGATCTGGTCTTTAATGGTTTAGACCAGTACCGGGAGCTTGGCCTAGACCTATTGGGGTGTCAAGAGTCGATAAGAACGCTGAGACCGTCCGTTATCGGACCGACACCTCACCGCCCCGGACGCCCCTCAACTCCGCCCCCACGCGCCCGATCGGCCCCACCGCGGGCCGCCCCGGAGAGCCGGCTGGGCTTTAATGGTTTAGACCAACTTGCACACTTCCCCGCACGTCCGCCGCGCGGCGGTGTATAAGAAGGGCTTGTCGATCGCGTTACCGGACCGACACCCTGACGGAGGGCGACGACCCGTGACCGGTCCGTGCCACCATGTGAGCCGCGACAGACGGAGGAGCCGGTGACGGCAGCAGCGCAGCACTCGGGAAGGCAGACCATGGCCGCCGACGCGGGCGGGAACGAGACGGACGCGGGCGCCGGCGCCCGGACCGCTCGCGTGCCCAAGTACTACCGCCTCAAGCGCCACTTGCTGGAGATGACGGAAACCCTTCCGCCCGGCACCCCGGTGCCGCCCGAGCGGACGCTGGCCACCGAGTTCGACACCTCCCGCACCACCGTGCGCCAGGCCCTCCAGGAACTGGTCGTCGAGGGCCGCCTGGAGCGCATCCAGGGCAAGGGCACCTTCGTCGCCAAGCCCAAGGTCTCCCAGCCGCTCCAACTCTCCTCGTACACCGAGGACATGAGGGCCCAGGGCCTTGAGCCGACCTCCCAGCTCCTGGACATCGGGTACGTCACCGCCGACGACACCCTCGCCGGGCTGCTCGACATCGGCGCGGGCGGCCGGGTCCTGCGCATCGAGCGGCTGCGCCTGGCGAGCGGCGAGCCGATGGCCATCGAGACCACCCACCTGTCCGCCAAGCGCTTCCCGGCGCTGCGCCGCTCCCTGGTGAAGTACACCTCCCTCTACACCGCGCTCGCCGAGGTGTACGGGGTGCATCTCGCGGAGGCCGAGGAGACCATCGAGACCTCGCTCGCCACCCCGCGCGAGGCCGGGCTGCTCGGCACCGACGTGGGCCTGCCGATGCTGATGCTGTCGCGGCACTCGCTCGACGGCCAGGGCGAGCCGGTGGAATGGGTGCGCTCGGTCTACCGCGGCGACCGGTACAAGTTCGTGGCCCGCCTGAAGCGCCCGACCGACTGAGCCACCCGCCAAGCACCGACCCGCCGAGCACCGCGGAAAACGGCCACGCCCCCCGGGGCGTGGCCGTTCGGCGTTCCGGAGCCATCGGCTCCAACTCCAGCCCGTCTCAGGCACGTTGTGCCTGGCAGCAAGGTGCCCGCACGGGCATATCCGCTGCTCGGCGCGGGGCCCGCGGCGCCGGAGGGGGCAGGGGGTGCTGGCACCGTCCTGCCGCGCGGATGTGGCCACCCGTTTTCCGATGACACCCCGCCCGGTGTCGGCCAGTCTTGAACTCGCCAAAGGAAATCCGATCGGCCCGAAACTCCCGCCGAAACCCTCACCAAAAGGTGGTCCTCATGCGTGCCAGATTCCGTTCGATCGCGGCTCTTCTCCTTCCGGTCGCCGCCTCGGTCGCCTGCGTACTGACCGCACAGGGAAACACCTCCGGGCCGGCCCACCAGATCGCCGATCCCGCCGCCACCGCCGTCACCGCCCCCGCGCCCGTTCCGTCCGGTGACTCCGGCGACGGATTCTCCTGGGGCTGACCCATCTATCTCGTCGGCATTTCGATGACCGCCGCTCCCGGGGACGACGCGGAACCCCCGACGAAGTCACAGGTGATCGAAACGCTCCGGCGCATCGACCCGCCCCGGGAACACGACGGGCCGGCCCGTGCGCTCGTCATCGGGCGGTCGATCCGGCTGGCCCTCTACCTCAGGAGTCCGGACGAGAGCGAGGCCGTGAGCCGCGCCCTGGACATCTGCGCCCGACTGCTCACCGCGTCGCCGGAGTTCGCCCGCTTCCACATCACGGACTTCAGGCTCCTCTGACACCGCCGTATCGCCGGCGCCTCAGAAATACGGCACCCGGTATCCCCCGCGCCTCCGTACCCTCCCCGTACTCCGGAAATGGAATCGCCATGCCCAGGGCCCGCCCGAGCGTGTCCGTCATCATCCCCAATTTCAATTACGAGAAGACCCTGCGGGCCTGTCTGGAATCGGTGTTCGCCCAGACCTGCGCGCCGCTCGACGTCATTGTCGTCGACGACGCGAGCACCGACCGGTCACGCGACATCGCACGGGAATTCCCCTGCGTGCTCATCGCCAGTCCGCGCAACGGAGGCGTGTCCGCCGCCCGCAACCTCGGCGCGGCGGCCGCCCGCGGCGAGGTCCTCTTCTTCCTCGACTCCGACACCGCGCTCGCCCCGGACGCCGTGGCGAACGCCGTCGACCAGCTCCAGGCCGACCCCGGGCTCGGCTGTGTGCACGGGGTGCTCGACCCCGAGCCGCTCTTCGACGACGGCCCCGTCGAGCGCTACCACGCCCTGCACGCCCACTTCTGGCGCCGCCGCGGCGCGGGGGAAGTGCGCACCGCGTTCTTCGCGCTCGGCGCGATCTGGAAGCACGTCTTCGAGGAGATCGGGCCGTTCGACGAGAACCTGCGGGATTCCGAGGACGTCGAGTACAGCGGCCGGCTCGTCGAGAAGTACCGCATCCGCATGTCGGAGACCGTCACCGGGCGGCACGACGACGTCGACCGGCTCGGGCCGATGCTGAGCGAGCAGTACCGGCGCTCCCAGCTCCTGGTCGCGGCCGTCGGGCAGATGCGGGCGGGCGGGCTCAGCGCCAACCGGCCGCTCGGCGTGCTCGCCACGGCCCTCGTGCCGCCCACGCTGCCGCTCGGCCTGCTGTCGCCGTGGCTGCTGCTCGTGCCCGCCCTGTGCGTCCTGGTCTTCGCCTGCGCCGACCCGGGGCTCAGCCGGTTCGTCCTGCGCACCAAGGGGCCCGGGTTCCTGCTGTGGTTCACCGGCGTCCACTTCGTACTGCACCTCGCCCTGGTCCTCGGCGCGGCCCGCGGGGTCGTGCGCTGGCTCACCGAACCGGACTTCGGGCCCACCGTGCGCCGCCGGACCCCGGTCCCCGCCGCCGGCCGCAGGTGAGCGACCGCCCCGCGCGTCACGTCCGCCTCCCCACCCGGCGTCCCCCCGCCACCGCCCGTCAGCAACTGGAGCCTGTCCATGGCCACTCTCGGCCCCACGCTCGCCCAGCAGCCGGCCCGCACCCAGCAGGCCCGGCCTCCCGGCCTCCTCCGTGATCTCCTCTCCCTCGTCCGGCCCGGCCAGTGGTCCAAGAACCTGGTGGTGGTGCCGTTCGGACTGCTCGGCGCCCAGCGCCCGGCCGGGCAACTGCTCGGCGGCGCCGCCGCGGCCGTCCTCGCCTTCACCCTCGCGTCCGCGCTCGTCTACCTGGTCAACGACATCAGCGACCGGGACCGGGACCGCAGCCACCCGCAGAAGCGCAACCGCCCCATCGCCGCGGGGCGGGTCGGGGTGGGCACGGCCGTCACCTTCGCCGCGGCGCTGGTCGTGCTGCTCGGTGCGGCAGTCACCGGCTGCGCGCTGCTCGGCGTGACCCCGGTCGCCGCCTGGTGGCCGGTCGTCGCCTACCTCGGCCTCAACGCGGCGTACAGCAGGGGCCTCAAGCACGTGCCGCTGCTCGACGTCTTCATCGTCGCGCTCGGCTTCGTCCTGCGACTCGTCCAGGGCGCGCTCGCCGCGTCCTCGCCCGTGCCGAACTGGCTGGTGCTGTGCGTGTTCTCGCTGTGCCTGATGCTGATCCTGGGCAAGCGGCGCCACGAGATGACCGTGGGCGGCGTGCTGCACCGGCCGGCGCTGCGCGGCTACACGGTCGGCTTCCTCGACCAACTCCTCGGATTCGCGGCCGTGTTGACCGCCATCAGCTATGTGCTCCAGGTGCAGGGCAGCGCGATCTTCGGGCACCACGGCACCGCCGTCGCGATGCTCACGGCGCCGTTCGCCCTGTTCGGGCTCGCCCGCTACCTCCAGCTGCTCATGGTCGACTCGGGCGGCGGCAACCCGTCCCGGGCCCTGTTCCGGGACCGCGTGACGGTGTCCAACGCGCTGCTGTGGTCCGCTCTGGTCGGCGGCTCCGCCCTGTTCGTGCACACCGCGTCATGACGGCCGCCGAACTCGCCCCCGCCGCCCCGCGGGGCCCGCTGCGCCGGGCCGTGCCCGTCCTGTTCCCGCTCGCCGTCGCCACCGGCATCGGCTTCGCCCTGCACGACCGGATCGGCGACCTGGCCGACCTGGTGGTGCGCCCCGGGGCCGTGCCCTATCTGCTCGGCGCGCTCGCCGCCAACGCGGGCGCCGTGCTCCTGTCCATGGCCACCTGGCGCACCCTGCTCGGCGACCTCGGCCCGAGGATTCCGGGCCCGGTCGCCACCCGGATCTTCTTCACGTCCTTCCTCAGCAAGTACCTGCCCGGCGCGGTGTGGGGGGTGCTCGCCCAGGTCAGGATGGGCCGCGCGGTGGGCGTGCCGGGGCCGGTGGTCGTCGCCGTGTTCCTGCTCAACCTGATGGCGGCCGTCCTCACCGGCCTCACCATCGGCCCGGTCGCGGCGCCCTGGACGCTGGGCGGCGACGCCTGGTGGCTGCTGCTCCCGGTCGCGGTCACCCTCGCCTGCGCCGCCCGGCCCGGCCTCATCAACTCCCTTGCCGCGCTGGGTGCCAGGCTCGCCCGGCGCCCCGCACCCACCGCCACCGCGAGCGATGCGGGGATGCGCCGGGCGATGGCCTCGGCGGCCGCGTCCTGGGCGGTGTCCGGGCTGCATCTGTGGGCGCTCGCCGTGATGCTCGGCGCGCCCGCCGCCAAGGCGCTGCCGGTGTGCGTGGGCGGGTTCGCGCTCGCCACCGCCGCCGCGAGCCTGGTGGTCGTCCTGCCGGACGGCTGGGGCGCCCGCGAGGCCGTCCTGATGCTCGCGCTCTCCGCGGTGCTGCCCTGGCAGGCCGCCGCCGCCGCGGCCGTCGCGAGCCGGGTCGTCTGCACCCTGAGCGAGGTCCTGGTCGGCGGGGCCGCGCTGCTCCTCACCCGCACCTCCGGCCGGCCCGCCGCCCTGGCCACGTCCACCTGACCCCCGCCGCCGCCCAGCTCCCTGAACGTCACGAACCTCATGAACCTCCACGAAGAGGGACCGATCACATGCCCCAGCTGTACTCCGTCGACGACTGCGAGTCGCTGACCACCAAGCAGGTCCACGGCCTGTACAAGGACCACGTCAACCGCAGCCAGGTCTCGCTCATGACCTCCTTCGGCTTCGGCCAGGAGCTCGTGGAGCGCGCCGAGGGCGCCTACATCCACCAGCGCGACGGCCGCCGCGTCCTGGACTTCACCGGTGGGGTCGGGGTCCTCAACCACGGCCACAACCACCCCCGCATCCTGGCCGCCCGGCAGCGCTTCCAGGCCGAGCGGCGGATGGAGGTCCACAAGACCTACTTCTCGCCCTACATCGCCGCCCTCGGCCACAACCTGGCCGAGCTGCTGCCCGGCGACCTCACCATGTCGTTCTTCCCCAACTCCGGTGCGGAGGCGGTCGAGGGCGCGGTCAAGCTGGCGTACAAGTACCACGGCGGACGCCGCTCCCGGGTGCTGCGGGCCGACATCAGCTTCCACGGCAAGCTGCTCGGCTCGGGCAGCCTGACCGGGCAGAACCAGTCCACCTTCCAGTTCCCCGGCATCCCCGGCGTCGGCGTCTTCCCGTACGGCGACCTGGCGGCCGTCGAGCGCGAGGTCGCCAAGTCCCGTACGGCGAAAGGGGATTCGGACGTCTACTGCATCCTGATCGAGCCGCTCAGCGCCTCCACCATGAACGTCTGCTCGGAGGAATTCCTGCGCGGACTGCGGGAGTTGTGCACCCGCGAGGACATCGTGCTGCTCTTCGACGAGATCTACACCGGCTGGGGAAAGACCGGCAGCCTCTTCTACTTCATGCGCTACGAGGGTCTGGTCCCGGACATCCTGACCACGTCCAAGTCGTTCGGCGGCGGCAAGTCCTCCATCTCGGCGTTCATCGCCCGGGAGCCGGTCTTCCGCAAGGCGTACGACAACCTCACGGACGCCCTGCTCCAGTCGACGAGCACCACCTACTACGGCTTCGGCGAAGAGGCGGTCACCGCCATCGAGGCGGTCAACATCGCCGTCGAGGACGACTATCCGGCCCGGGCCCGGGCCATCGAGCGCATCCTCGGGCCCGGCCTGGAACGCATCGCCAAGGAGCACCCGGACACGGTGTCCGAGGTGCGCGGCGCGGGCGCGCTGCACGGGGTGTTCCTGCACAAGGGACCCAAGGTCCTGGAGCTGGCGACCAAGCTGGTGCCGGGCGCGATGACCAAGGACCCGCGCTTCCGCACCAAGCTGATCACCTCCTCGGTGGTGAACGCGCTCTACCGCGACCACGGCATCTACGCCTACTACACCCTCAACGGCGACAACCCGCTGATGGCGGCCCCCTCGCTGATCACCGAGGACCACGAGGTCGAGTACTTCCTGGAGTCCCTGGACGCCACCCTCGCGCAGGGCCTGCCGCGTCTGCTCACCCGTTTCGTCAAGGAGAAGGTGTCGTCGCTGTGGTGACCAGGACAGTCGTGACCGGCGGTGCCGGGATGCTCGGTTCGACGCTCGTACGCCGGCTGCTCGCCGACGGGCACGAGGTGCACTGTGTAGACCTGCGGGCGCCGGCCACTCCGCACGACCGCCTCACCCACACGGTCACGGACGTACGGGACGCCGTCGCCATGAAGCGCGCGACGGCCGATGCGGACGTGGTGGTGCACTGCGCGGCCGCGCTGCCCAGCTACCCGGCAGAGCAGATCCGCTCGGTGATAGTCGGCGGCACCGAGTCGGTGCTCGGCGCGGCCGAGGCCAACGGCGTACCGCGCTTCGTGCACATATCGTCGACGGCCGTGTACGGGCTCCCCAAGGTGGTGCCCACCCCCGAGGACTATCCGCGCGAACCGGTCGACACCTACAGCGCGGCCAAGGCGGAGGCCGAGGAGGTGGCCGAGCGGTTCCGGGGCCGGGAGATGTGTCTGCCGATCCTGCGGCCCAAGACCTTCCTCGGGCCCGGCCGCATGGGCCTGTTCGCGATGCTCTTCGAATGGGCCGAGGAGGGACGACACTTCCCCGTCCTCGGCAAGGGCGACGTCCGCATCCAGATGTTCGACGTGGACGACCTGGTGGACGCGGTCGTCACCGCGATGGAGGCGCCGGCCGAGCGCGCGGACGGCACCTTCAACCTGGGCGCCACGCGATTCGGCACCCTGCGGGAGGACTTCCAGGCCGTGCTCGACGCGGCCGGGCACGGCAAGCGGGTCCGCTCGCTGCCCGCCAGGCCCGCGCTCGCCACGCTCAACGCACTCCAGCGCACCCGGCTCTCCCCGGTCTACGGGCGCCTGCTGCACAAGCTGCTCGACGACTCGTACGTGAGCACCGAGCGGGCCCGCGAGCAGCTCGGCTTCAGCCCGCGCCACTCCAACCAGGACGCCATCCTGCGCACCTACGCCTGGTGGCGGGAGCAGCGGCGGACGAAGCGCGCCCCGGCCAAGGGGCAGGGCGTCACCAGTGTCGAACCGTGGCGGCAGGGAGCCCTCTCCCTGGCCAAGGTGCTGTTCTAAACGATCCGAGGAGTAACGACCGTGTCCAGCGACCACCAGCCCTTGGTCTCCGTCATCATCCCCAACTACAACTACGGCCGCTCGATCGGCCTGTGCGTGGAAGCCGCGCAGAACCAGACGTACCCGCACACCGAGATCATCGTCATCGACGACTGCAGCACCGACGACTCCGCCTCGATCGCCGCCGCCCTCGGCGCCCGGGTGGTGAGCACCGGCCGCAACAGCGGGGTCGCGGTGGCCCGCAACCTCGGGGCGGAGCTCGCCCGGGGCGAGGTGCTCGTGTTCCTCGACTCCGACGTGGCGATGCACCCGGACGCCGTCGAGCGCTCGGTCGCCCTGCTCGCCGATGGCCTCGACGGCGTCAAGTACGGTGCGGTGTGCGGGACTTACGAGCCCGAGCCGCTGATCCGGGACAGCCTGATCGAGGAGTACCGCTCGCTCCAGCAGTACTACCTGCTGCTGAGGTCCGAGGGTGTCATCGACACCGTGCACACCGCGATCCTGGCGATACCGCGCGCGGTCTACGACGAGGTCGGCCCGTTCAACCCGCTGCTGCGGCACACCGAGGACCAGGACTACGGGCGCCGGATCTCGGAGCACCACAAGGTGCTCAGCTCCCTTGAGGTGCGCGGCCGGCACGACCACGACGACACCGTGCGGATCGTCCTGGACAAGGTGTTCAGCCGCGCCCGGCTCGCGGTGCCGCTGATCCTGAGCCGCCGTGCCCTTCAGGGCGGCTTCGTGACCGGTCCGCGCGCGGGCGCCAGCCTCGCGGCGCCGCTCGCGGTGGCCGCCCTGGCCGCGCCGCCGCTGTGGGGCGCGGTGTGGTTCTGGCTCCCGGCGGCCCTGTTCGCCCTGTCCGTCCTGGGCGATCTCGACATGTACCGGGTGGTCCGCGGACACCGGGGGCGCCTCTTCCTCGGATACTTCGTGGCCGTCAACTTCCTGGTGAACCTGACGGTGTTCGCCGCCATCGGGGTGGCGGGGGTGCAGTGGTTGTTCTCGTCCCGCTTCCGGCGGCTCTACGCGCCCCGGCCCCGGCCGTCGCAGAGCGCGGCACTCGGCTCGGCGGTCGGTGTTCCCGGTGTCTGACCTGCGGACCGCGTCCGCCGAACCCCTCACCGGGCCGGCCCCCGCCGGCGCCGCACCCGTCCGGCAGGCCCGGCGCCGGGCGGGGCGCCTGGTCTGCTGGGCGGCGCTCGGCTGGCTGGTGTACCTGGTGCTGGAGTGGTGCGTCGACGGCCGGTACTGGTTCGGTGAACTGGCCGGTGCCGTACCCCCCTTCCTGTTCGTGCTGCTGCCGCTGCTGCTCGCCGCGCTGATCCCGCTGGCGCGCGGCGCCGACCGGTGGCGTACGGGGGCGGCGGTGGCCGTGGCCCTCGTGGTCGGTACGGGCCAGTCGGGGATCAACTTCGGTGCCCTGTGGTCCCCGGACCACGAGCCCGGCCCGGACTCGGTGCGCGTGGTCGCCTGGAACACCAACTCGTGGAACCAACTCCTGGGCACTCAGGACCACTTCTACGCCTTCCTGAAGTCGAAGAAGGCGGATGTGTACCTGCTGCATGAGTACCAGCACCTGACCCCGGACCGCGAGAACCGGCAGCCCGTCGACGATCTCGCACGGCTGCACGCGGAGTTCCCCGGGTACGAGGTCGCCGTCCAGGGCGAGCTGGTCACCGTCTCCCGCTTCCCCGTCGTGGCGAAGCCCGCGGTCGGGCCGGCTCGCGCCATCGCGCCGGACGCCGACTGGGACACGCGCTACCGGCAGGCCAAGGTGCTGCGCACCGATCTGCTGGTCAAGGGCCGGACGGTGTCGTTCTACAACCTGCACATGCCGGTCTGGAACAGCATGACCGACGGCCCGCTCTCGGGCGCCTTCTACCGCCACATGCGGGAGGGCTTCGCCCCCCGCGAGGAGCAGTACGCCGGTCTTGAGGACGATGTGGCCCACAACCCCAACCCGGTCGTGGTGGCCGGGGACTTCAACACCACGGCCGCCATGTCGGAGCTCGACGGGATGCGGTCACGGCTCACCGACGCGGTGGGCGCGAGCGACGACCTCTACCCGACGAGCTGGGAGGAGGGCGGCTGGAAGCCCTTCTGGCGTACGGACTGGGCGTTCACCGGCCATGGCGTGACGGCGGACAAGTACGCCTTCGACCCGCCGGAGAAGCTGTCCGACCACGCGGTGCAGGACCTCTGGGTGACCGTGCCGCCGCCGCCGGGTCCCACGGACGCGTCACCGGCGGGGCCGGCCCGGCCGAAGGCGGCATCGGGCCCCCCGAACACGTCACAGACCAAGAGCGAAAGGTAAGTCCACCGTGTCCCCCGCTACCGCCGTCGCCCTCTGCGCCCTCGCGTGGGCCGTCTTCCTCGGCGCGCATCTGGCCCTCAACGGCCGCTGGTGGCCCTGGCTGGCCGTGTCCCTGCTGCCCCCGCCGCTCTTCGCCGCCGCCCCGCTCGCCCTGCTCCTCGCGGCGGCGGCCTCGGGAAGCGTGCCCGGGGCGGTGCTCGCGGCCGGGTGCCTGCTCGCCGGGTGGCGGCAGAGCGGCGTCAACCCGTCCGCTGTGCGGCGCGGTTCGGCGGGGCGGGCGGGGATCCGGGTGGTGTCGTGGAACACCCAGCACTGGAACCAGGGCCGCGAACCCGACCGGTTCTACGCCTTCCTGCACTCGCTGCCCGCCGATGTCTACCTGCTCCAGGAGTACCTGAACGGGTTCGAGGGCGGCGAGGTGTGGGACATCGACGACGAGGAGCGGCTGCGGCGGGAGTTCCCCGGCCACCACCTGTCGGTCGACAACAACTCGGTGACCCTGTCCCGGTTCCCGCCAGCCGGTCCCCCCGTGCCGGTCGGCGCCTGTTCGCTGCGGGTCGATGTACGCACCCCGGACGGCATCCTGTCCACGTACAACGTGCACATCCCCGTGCAGCTCACGGTGATGAACCCGCTGAGCCGGGCGTTCTTCGCGGACATGCGGCGCCGGCACGAGGCGCGGCGGCGCGAGTACGACGCGCTGGTCGCCGATCTGCGCGCCAACCCCCATCCGTTCCTGGTCTCCGGGGACTTCAACACCAGCGCGGCGATCGGCGACATCCGCCGGATGCCGAGGACCGCGCACGACGCCATCGGGGCCAACCGCTCGCTCTTTCCGGTGAGTTGGCATGCTCGATGGAGACTGCGGCTCTGGCGCATCGACTGGGTGTTCACCAGCACCGGGGTCCGCGCCGAGCAGTACGCGTTCCGTGACCCGGGCGGTCTCTCCGACCACCTGGCGCAGGACGTCACGATCACCACCACCGCTATCGAGGAGATGAACCGTTGATGCAGTACCGACAGCTGGGCGGCAAGGACGGCCTGCGGGTGAGCACCCTGTGCCTGGGCACCCTCCCCTTCGGCACCCGGATCGACGAGGCGACCGCCTTCTCCGTCCTGGACCGCTTCTACGAGGCGGGCGGCACCTTCCTGGACACCGCGAACACGTACGCCTTCTGGGAGCCGGGCGCGACCGGTGCCGAGAGCGAGCTGGTCATCGGAAAGTGGCTGGCCAGCCGGGGCGTCCGGGACGAGATCGTCCTGGCCACCAAGGTCGGCGCACTGCCCGAGCCGCTGGACGCGCCGTGGCCGGAGGCCGCCGAGGGCCTGTCCGCGCCGGTGCTGCGCCGCCAGGTGGAGGCCAGCCTGCGCAATCTGGGCACCGACCGGATCGACCTCTACTACGCGCACATCGACGACCGGAAGACGCCGGTCGAGGAGACGATGGGCGCCTTCGCGGACCTCGCCGACGCGGGGAAGATCTCGCTCTCCGGGTGCAGCAATTTCGCGGCCTGGCGCATCGAGGAGTCGCGCGCCGCCGCCGAGCGGGCGGGCGGTCCGGCCCATGCGGCGGTGCAGCAGCGCTACACCTACCTCCAGCCGCGCCCCGGCGCCGAGTTCGGGGTGAACCCGCACGCCTCCGAGGAACTCCTCGACCATCTGGCCGCCCGGCCGGAGCTGACCTTCGTCGCCTACACCACCCAGCTGACCGGGGCCTACAACAACCCCGCGAAGGAGATCCCCGAGCAGTACCGGCACGCCGGTTCCGCCCGGCGGCTCGCGGTGCTCGGCGAGGTAGCCAAGGAGCTCGGGGCGACTCCCGGGCAGGTCGTGCTCGCCTGGGCGCTCGGCGGGCGGCTGCCCGTCCTGCCGGTGATCGGGGCGAGTTCGGTGGGTCAGCTGGAGGAGTCCCTGGACGCGGTGGACCTGGTCCTGGCCGACGAGGTGAGGGCCCGACTGGACGCGGCGGGTGTCGATGCGGCGAGTTTCGACCGTGCGGGGTTCGACACCGCGAGGCCCGATGCGGCGGGGTTCGATGCGGCGGGTTGAGCGGTACGCCGTCGGTCTCGTCCGCCGCTCCGTCGGTCATCGCAGGCTCGTGTGCCTGCTGTGGCTGGCGGTGCTCCTGGCGGGCGGGGCCGCGACGGCGGCGAACCTCGGGCGCCTGGACCAGAGCTTCACGGCCTCCGGCCAGGACGGCTCCCGGGCCAACGCGGCGATCACCGAGCGGTACGGGGCCGGCGCGGGCGTCGCCCCGCTGGTGGCCGTGGTCACCTGGCCGGCCGGCACCAGCGGCCGTTCGGCCGGCGCGGTGGCGAGTCTGAAGTCCGGCCTCACCGCCGCGACGGCACCCGGCACCCGGGTCCTCTCGTACGCCGACACCGGCGACGCGGCGTTCCTCTCGCCCGACGGCCGCACCACGTACGCCCTGGTCTATCCCCGCTCCGGCAAGCCGGACCTGGCCGGGCTCTCCGCCGTGCGGGATGCCACCGAGCGGCTGCGCACGGGGCTGCGTGCGGCGCTGCCCCAAGCGCGGGTGGAGGTGACGGGCGTGCTGCCGCTGCAAGAGGACAGCGCCGCCTCCCGGCCGGGCCTGCTGCTCCAACTGGCCAGGACGGCCTGCGCGTTGGCGGCCGGCCTGCTGCTTCTGCGGACCTTCCGGCCGCTGCTCTCGCTCCTCCCGCTCGTCCTGACGGCCGTGTCGTCGGTGGCCGCTCTCACCGTGGTCGTCGCGCTCGCGGGCTCCATGGAGCTGAGCTTCTTCGTGGTGTACCTGATCCCGGTCACGGCCCTCGCGCTCTCGGTGCGGCGCTCGGCGACCCTGGTGACGGCCTGGCGCGCGGAACTCTCCCACGGCCGCGACACCCGGCTCGCCCCACTGCTGGCCGGATCCGTGCTGGCGGGCCCCGCGACGGCCGGCGCGCTGGCCGGGGCGGCGGCCCTGGCGGGACTCGCCCTGTTCCCCGCCCCCTTCCTGCGCTCGGTCGGCATCGCGGGGGCCACGGTCTGCCTCACCACCACGCTGGCCACCCTGACGCTGGGCCCGGCGCTCCTGTCGTGGGCACCCGGCCGGCCCCGGGAGCAGCGGACGGGCAGACGGGCTCGGCTCCAACTGGCTGTCTACGCCGGGAGGTTGGACGCCACGGCCGCACTTCCCCACGCACCGCGCCTGCTTGCCGTCACCGCCCTTGTCGCCGTCGCCCTCCTCACCGGCACGGCCGGGTTCCTGACGGCAGGGAATCCCCGGGCCGAGGCGCTGGTGCGCGGCGGCCCGGCCCGGGACGGGCTCGACCAGCTGACCGCCGCCGGGTTCCCGGCCGGCGTCCTCAACCCCCTTGAGGTGCTTGTCCCTTCGGGTGTCGATCCCGCCGGGGTGGCGTCGAGGGCGGCCCGGGTTCCCGGAGTCGTGACGGCCGCCGCACCCGATGCCGCCGCGTGGCACCGCGGGGGAACCGCGCTGATCGCCGTGGTCCCGTCCGGCGAGCCCATGACCGGCTCCGGGCGCCGCGCGATGACGGACCTACGGTCCGCGCCGGCCGGCACGGGGACGCGGATCGGCGGCTCGGGGATGCCCGAACTCGACCTGGTCCAGGGCGTGTACCGCCTGGTTCCGTTCTCCCTCGCGGTCATGGCCCTGCTCGGCTTCGCCGTGGCCGCCCGGCTGCGGTCCGCCGGGGCGGCCGTGCGGGCGGTGGTGTGCGCTCTGGTGTCGGCGCTCGCGGTGAACGGACTCCTGGTGCTCGTCTGGCAGTACGGTCCCGTCGCCCGGCTGCTCGGCGGGGTCGCGGCGACGGGGGCGGTGACCGGGTGGATTCCGCTGGTGGCGGGTGCCCTGGCGTTCCTCGACGCGCTGGACCGGTCCGTGACGTCCGGCGCGGGACCCCGCGTCCGGGCCGGCCTCGGCCCGGTGACGGCCCTGTCACTTTTGGCCATCGGGCTCGGGCCGCAAGTGGAACTGGCCATTCTGGCCACGGGACTTGGCGGAGCCGTGCTGCTGAGCACTGTGCTGCTCCGGGCCCTCGCGGCGCTGCCCGCAAGGCCACGTCCACACGGAGGCGAACGGTCCGCGGAACCCGTCGCCGGTGCCCTTCCGGCCATCCCGGCGTCACCTTATTGGTCTAGACCTAGATTGCCGCTCGGCCATACGATCCCCCTGGCCGAACCGTCGGACCACGCGCAGTGACATCACGGCATACGCGAACCTGGGGGAACCCGCATGCTAGAGGCACTCGGAATCCAGCAGTCCACCGAAACCGTCTACCGGCTCCTGCTTGAGCAACCCACGTATGGCATACCGGAGTTGGCCGGGCAGCTGGGGTGGTCCGAGAGCGAGGTCCGGTCGGCCCTCGCCCAGCTCGCCGATCTGCGGCTCGTCCTCATGGACGACGCCTCGCAGCCGGTCGCCCCGTTCAACCCGGACGTCGGCTTCGCGTTCCTGCTGTCGCGGGCCGAGGCCGAACTGACCAAGCGCAGACGCCAGGTCGAGGTGGCCCAGCAGGCGGTGGCCGCGATCCTCGCCAAGTTCAGCGAGCGCGGCACCTTCCGGCACGACGTGGTCGACCGCATCCAAGGAGTGGACGCGGTGCGCGAACGCCTGGAGGACCTGGCCTCCAGCGCCCGCGCCGAGTGCCTCTCGCTGCTGCCCGGCGGCGCCCAACTGCCCGACACCATGGACGCGAGCCAGCCCCTGGACCAGTTGGCCCTCGAACGCGGAGTGCGGATCCGCAGCATCTACCAGGAGAGCTTCCGCAACGACGCGCCCACCCTGGAATACGTGCGCTGGTACTGCGATCTGGGCGGCGAGGCGCGTACGGTGCCCATCGTCCCGATGCTCATGGTGATCGTGGACCGCAGCGCCGCCCTGGTCCCGGTGGACCCGGAGGATGCCCGGGCCGGCGCGCTGGAGGTGCGCAGCCGGGGACTGGTCAACGCACTGGTCGTCCTGTTCGACCATCTGTGGGAGTCGGGCACCCCGTTCGGGGAGGCCCCGCGCCGCAACGAGCACGATCTCTCGCCCCAGGAAAGGGAGTTGCTCCTGCTGCTCGGCATCGGCTGCACCGACGACATCGCCGCCCGGCGGCTCGGGGTGTCGCTGCGGACCGTACGCCGGATGAGCTCGGAGCTCATGTCCCGCCTGGGTGCCCGCAGCCGCTTCGAGGCGGGCGTCCGGGCGGCCAAGGAGGGCTGGCTCTGACACTCCGTCAGGTCAGGACGAACGCGCTCGCACCCCGTCCGGATTCCGGACGGGGGTTCCCTTGGCCGGGTCTCTCCCCTAGATTTCCTGCGCATTGCCAAGTGATCCGCAATGCCGAGAGATCCACCGCGCAGGTGATCGTGAGGGGACGGAACCACCCATGCCGGAATCGACGGAAGTGAAGAGACCGGTGATCACGCCCTTGCGCGTGGTCATCGCGCTCTGCCTGATCGCGCCCTTCGTGGCCATGCTGTGGGTGAGTTCGTACGCCAAGACGGATCCCGCGCTCGGCGGCATCCCGTTCTTCTACTGGTACCAGATGCTCTGGGTGCTGATCTCGACGGCGCTCACGATGATCGCGTACAAGCTGTGGCAGCACGATCAGCGTTCGCGCACCGCGTCCGCCTCCGGCACCTCCGACGACACCAAGGGGGGTGCGTCCCAGTGAAGGACGGCGTGAACGGCGTCGCACTCGGCGTCTTCATCTTCTTCTTCCTGGCCGTCACGGTCATCGGCTTCATGGCCGCCCGCTGGCGCAAGGCCGAGAACGAGGCGAGCCTGGACGAATGGGGCCTGGGCGGGCGGTCGTTCGGCACCTGGGTCACCTGGTTCCTGCTCGGCGGCGACCTCTACACCGCGTACACCTTCGTGGCGGTGCCCGCGGCGATCTACGCGGCGGGCGCGGCCGGGTTCTTCGCGGTGCCCTACACGATCCTCGTGTACCCGCTGATCTTCACCTTCCTGCCGCGCCTGTGGTCGGTGTCGCACAAGCACGGCTATGTCACCACCTCGGACTTCGTGCGCGGCCGGTTCGGCTCCAAGGGTCTCTCGCTCGCGGTCGCGATCACCGGAATCCTCGCGACGATGCCGTACATCGCGCTCCAACTGGTCGGTATCCAGGCCGTGTTGGACGTCATGGGCGTGGGCGGCGAGTCCGGCAACTGGTTCGTCAAGGACCTGCCGCTGCTCATCGCGTTCGCGGTGCTCGCCGCGTACACCTACTCCTCGGGCCTGCGCGCCCCCGCACTGATCGCGTTCGTGAAGGACGGCCTGATCTACCTCGTCATCGCGGTGGCGATCATCTACATCCCGATCAAGCTGGGCGGCTTCGACGCGATCTTCAGCGCCGCGCAGCACAAGTTCGCGGGTCCGCCCGGCGGCAAACCTACGGGGGCCCTCGCACCGGGAGCGTCGAGCCAGTGGACGTACGCCACGCTCGCGCTCGGCTCGGCCCTCGCACTGTTCATGTACCCGCACTCGATCACGGCGACGCTGTCCTCGCGCAGCCGCAACGTGATCCGCCGCAACACCACGATCCTGCCGCTGTACTCCCTGATGCTGGGGCTGCTCGCGCTGCTCGGCTTCATGGCGATCGCGGCGGGCGTCAAGGTGAGCAACGGCCAGCTGGCCATCCCGCAGCTCTTCGAGGACATGTTCCCGGACTGGTTCGCGGGCGTCGCCTTCGCGGCGATCGGCATCGGCGCGCTGGTCCCGGCGGCGATCATGTCGATCGCGGCCGCGAACCTTTTCACCCGCAACATCTACAAGGACTTCCTCAAGCCGGACGCGTCGCCCGCGCAGGAGGCCAAGGTCTCCAAGCTGGTCTCGCTCGTGGTGAAGGTCGGCGCGCTGGTCTTCGTCCTGACCATGGACAAGACGGTCGCGATCAACTTCCAGCTCCTCGGCGGCATCTGGATCCTGCAGACCTTCCCGGCCCTGGTCGGCGGCTTGTTCACCCGCTGGTTCCACCGCTGGGCGCTGCTCGCCGGCTGGGCGGTCGGCATGGTCTACGGCACGCTCGCCGCGTACGGGGTGGCCTCGCCCACCCAGAAGCACTTCGGCGGCTCCTCCAAGGAGATCCCCGGCATCGGCGAGATCGGCTACATCGGCCTGACGGCCTTCGTGATGAACGTCGTCGTCACGGTGGTCCTGACCTTCGTCCTGCGCGCCGTGAAGGCCCCCGACGGCATCGACGAGACGTCCCCCGCCGACTACACGGCGGATGCCGGCGACCCGGGCGTCGCCGTCGAGCTCCCCCCGGCGACAGCGGGCTCGGCCCACTGATCCCGGGCCGCAGCCAGTACGGCCAAGGGCCGCCGCATCCACCAGGGTGCGGCGGCCCTTCCGCATGGCGACACAACATGTGGGGGGTGCTTCATGAAGCACCCCCCACATGTATGCTCGTCCTCGCTGTCGCCGCAGGGGAATCCGGTGGGAATCCGGAACTGTCCCGCAACGGTATGACCTGTACGTATCTGTACGGGTCGAGTCCGAGCACCTGCCGACGGTGCGTCCGGGTCGTCCGAACCGGATGCCAGACGTCCGGGCCTCGCGGTTGGGCCGGCGGACGACGCGCTGCGGGCTGCCCCGACGCGCGCCGACGCCTCCCCCGTAGGCCCCGTGCCGAGCGAGGGAGTGCCCCCACGTGACCATCGCCCCAGCGGATCCCGCTTCAGCGATCACCGAAGAGCTCGCGGATGCCCCCGGGACCGCGTTGCTGCGGACCCTGACGGAGCTCACCGCCGATCTCGCGGACACCGACCCCGGCCGGGTCGCCGCCGCCGCGCTGCGGGGCCGCAACGCCCGCTCCGACGAGGGCGAGCTGCGCGAGCTGGCCACCGAGGCGGCCGCGGGGCTCATCTCCGAGGACCCGGCGTACTCCCGGCTCGCCGCCCGGCTCCTGACGATCACCATCGCCGAAGAGGCCGCCACCCAGGGCGCGGTGTCCTTCTCCGACTCGGTCGAGGTCGGCCACCGCGAGGGCCTGATCGCCGACCGGACCGTCGCGTTCGTGCGCGCGCACGCGGACCGTGTGAACGCCCTGGTGGACGCGGCCCTCGCCGACGGCGCCGACGACCGCTTCGGCTACTTCGGCCTGCGCACCCTCTACTCCCGCTACCTGCTGCGCCACCCGATCACCCGCAAGGTCGTCGAGACCCCCCAGCACTTCATGCTGCGCGTGGCGTCCGGCCTCGCCGAGGACGAGTCGGTGCGCGCCCTGGACGAAGTGGCGTCCCTGTACGGCCTGATGAGCCGCCTGGACTACCTGCCGTCGTCCCCCACGCTCTTCAACTCCGGCACCCGGCACCCCCAGATGTCGTCCTGCTACCTGCTCGACTCGCCGCTCGACGAGCTCGACTCGATCTATGACCGCTACCACCAGGTGGCCCGGCTGTCGAAGCACGCCGGCGGCATCGGCCTCTCGTACTCCCGCATCCGCGGCCGCGGTTCGCTGATCCGGGGCACCAACGGCCACTCCAACGGCATCGTCCCGTTCCTCAAGACCCTCGACGCCTCGGTGGCCGCGGTCAACCAGGGCGGCCGGCGCAAGGGCGCGGCCGCGGTCTACCTGGAGACCTGGCACTCCGACATCGAGGAGTTCCTTGAGCTGCGCGACAACACCGGCGAGGACCAGCGCCGCACGCACAACCTGAACCTCGCGCACTGGATCCCCGACGAGTTCATGCGCCGCGTCGACGCCGACGGCACGTGGTCGCTGTTCTCGCCGGCCGACGTGCCCGAGCTGGTCGACCTGTGGGGCGACGAGTTCGACGCCGCCTACCGCAAGGCCGAGGCCGCGGGGCTCGCCCGGAAGACCATGCCGGCCCGGGACCTGTACGGCCGCATGATGCGCACCCTCGCGCAGACCGGCAACGGCTGGATGACCTTCAAGGACGCCTCCAACCGCACCGCCAACCAGACGGCGGAGCCCGGCCACACGGTCCACTCCTCCAACCTCTGCACCGAGATCCTGGAGGTCACGGACGACGGCGAGACGGCGGTCTGCAACCTCGGCTCGGTGAACCTGGGCGCGTTCGTCGTCGGCGACGGCATCGACTGGGAGCGCCTCGACCAGGCCGTCCGCACCGCGGTGACCTTCCTCGACCGGGTCGTCGACATCAACTTCTACCCGACCGAGCAGGCCGGCCGCTCCAACGCCCGCTGGCGGCCGGTGGGCCTGGGCGCGATGGGTCTCCAGGACGTCTTCTTCAAGCTGCGGCTGCCCTTCGACTCCCCCGAGGCGAGGGCCCTTTCCACCCAGCTGTCCGAACGGATCATGCTGACCGCCTACGAGGCCTCGACCGACCTGGCCGAGCGCAACGGGCCGCTGCCTGCCTGGGACAAGACCCGCACCGCGCGCGGTGTGCTGCACCCCGACCACTACGACGTCGAGCTGACCTGGCCGGAGCGCTGGGCGGCCCTGCGGGAACGTATCGCCAAGGTCGGCATGCGCAACTCGCTGCTCCTCGCGATCGCCCCGACCGCGACCATCGCCTCCATCGCGGGCGTGTACGAGTGCATCGAGCCGCAGGTCTCCAACCTCTTCAAGCGCGAGACGCTCAGCGGTGAATTCCTCCAGGTGAACGGCTACTTGGTGGAAGAGCTCAAGAAGCTCGGCGTGTGGGACGCGCAGTCCCGCGAGGCGCTGCGCGAGGCCAGCGGCTCGGTGCAGGACTTCGGCTGGATCCCGGCCGACGTGCGCGCCCTGTACCGCACGGCGTGGGAGATCCCGCAGCGCGGCCTGATCGACATGGCCGCGGCCCGCACCCCCTTCCTCGACCAGTCCCAGTCGCTCAACCTGTTCCTGGAGACGCCCACCATCGGCAAGCTGTCGTCGATGTACGCGTACGCCTGGAAGCAGGGCCTGAAGACGACGTACTACCTGCGCTCGCGCCCGGCGACCCGGATCGCCCGCGCCGCCCAGGCCGCCACCATCCCCGTCCAGCAGGCGGCCCCCGACGCCGACGCCGACGCGATCGCCTGCTCCCTGGAAAACCCCGAGTCCTGCGAGGCCTGCCAGTAATGTCCAGCACCACCGACAAGAACCTGCTCGACCCGGGCTTCGAGCTGACCCTGCGCCCCATGCGCTACCCGGACTTCTACGAGCGCTACCGGGACGCGATCAAGAACACCTGGACCGTCGAGGAGGTCGACCTCCACTCCGACGTCGCCGACCTCGCGAAGCTGACGCCGGGCGAGCAGCACATGATCGGCCGGCTGGTCGCGTTCTTCGCGACCGGTGACTCGATCGTCTCCAACAACCTGGTGCTCACGCTCTACAAGCACATCAACTCCCCCGAAGCGCGGCTCTACTTGAGCCGTCAGCTCTTCGAGGAGGCCGTGCACGTCCAGTTCTATCTGACGCTGCTCGACACCTATCTGCCCGACCCGGAGGACCGCGCGGCCGCGTTCGACGCGGTCGAGGAGATCCCCTCCATCCGCGAGAAGGCGCAGTTCTGCTTCAAGTGGATCAACGAGGTGGAGAAGCTCGACCGGCTGGAGACCAAGGCCGACCGCCGCCGCTTCCTGCTCAACCTGATCTGCTTCGCGGCGTGCATCGAGGGCCTGTTCTTCTACGGCGCGTTCGCCTACGTCTACTGGTTCCGCAGCCGGGGTCTGCTGCACGGCCTCGCCACCGGCACCAACTGGGTGTTCCGCGACGAGACGATGCACATGAACTTCGCCTTCGAGGTCGTGGACACCGTCCGCAAGGAGGAGCCCGAGCTCTTCGACGACGAGCTGGAGCAGCAGGTCACCGACATGCTGAAGGAGGCCGTCGCCGCCGAGCTCCAGTTCGGCCGCGACCTGTGCGGCGAGGGCCTGCCGGGCATGAACACCGAGTCGATGCGCGAGTACCTGGAGTGCGTCGCGGACCAGCGGCTGACCCGCCTCGGTTTCCCGGCGGTCTACGGCTCGCAGAACCCGTTCTCGTTCATGGAGCTCCAGGGCGTCCAGGAACTGACGAACTTCTTCGAGCGCCGCCCGTCGGCCTACCAGGTCGCGGTCGAGGGCTCGGTCGGCTTCGACGAGGAGTTCTAGGCTCCTGGCCCATCACGTGCGAGGCCCCGCTCCCTCGGGGGGAGCGGGGCCTCGACGCGCTGGTGGTGTACGTCAGTCGTTGGGCACGGTCTCGTAGCGCGGGGTGCCCTCCGCCATCTGCTTCAGCGCGTCCTTGCGGTCGCGCTTGGAGAGGCGGTCGATGTACAGGTAGCCGTACAGGTGGTCCGTCTCGTGCTGGAGGCAGCGCGCGAAGTAGCCGGTGCCGCGCACCTTGATCGGGTTGCCCTCGGCGTCCTGGCCGCTGACCACCGCGTAGTCGGGGCGGGCCAGCTCGGCGTACGCGGTCGGCACGGACAGGCAGCCCTCGTTGGACTCGTCCAGGACGCGCTGCTCGGCCGGGAGCTCTTCGAGCACCGGGTTGCAGACGACGCCCACGTGCCGCACGCCGTCGTCGTCCGGGCAGTCGTACACGAAGACCTTCAGGTCCACGCCGATCTGGTTGGCCGCGAGGCCCACGCCCTCGGCCGCCTTCTGGCTGGCGAACATGTCGTCGATGAGCCGGGCCAGCTCGCCGTCGAAGGCGGTGACGTCCTTGCACTCCTTGTGGAGCACCGGGTTGCCGACGACCGTGACCGGGCGGGCGGTGCCGCGCTCGCGGTAGGCCAGCTCACGCGCCTCGCAGTCCTCCGTGTCCACGACGAACCCGTCGTTCGCGACCTGCTGGTCCGTCTCCTGCTGCGCCATGTCCGCCGTACGCCTTCCTGAAAACCCGATTCGATCCGTACAAGCCTAAGGCCGGTTCAGCAGACTTCTTCCAGATCACGCCACTCCCGGCTGTCCGGGTTGTCCGCCACCCAGCCGTCGAGCAGGCCGCGCACCAGGCCCGCGGGGGCCGCGATGCCGCATTCGCGCTCGGGGACCCACAGGTCGCCGTTGGTGCGGTGGCCGAGCGGTCCGGGGTGGCCGGGCTCGCTGTGGTCGTGCGGGTCGAGGTGCTCGCCGTCGCCCTCGTCGCTGGGCATCTCCGACTCGGAGCAGGCCCGGCACAGCAGGCGTACGGAGGAGGACCAGTCCTCGGCGGCGAAGCCGGCGTCGGCCGCGAGGCGCTCCAGGGCGTCCCGGTCGGTCTCGGTGGCGGCCTCCAGGAGGACCACCCAGGTCGGCACCGGTGAGGGCGCCCACAGCTCGATCTCGTCGAAGACCGGGAAGGACGGCCCGGCGGCGGTGACGCGCTCGCCGTGCGGGACGCCGTCGTGCAGCACGACCTCGCCCCAGCGGCGGCCCGAGGAGGGCAGCGGGATGGAGAGGACCTCCATCCGGGCCGGGTCCAGCCTGCGGCCCCACACCACCTCGGCCTCGCCCTCGGGCGACAGGCGCACGGCGGCGCTGCCCAGCTCCATGCCGACGGGCTCGCCGCTGCCGGTGGCCTCGCCCGGCACCTTCAGGCCGTAGGCCTGCCAGGCGCGGCGGGCCAGCGGCCAGTCCTGGAGGGCGGTGGCCGCGATGCCCACGTTCCACCAGTCGGGGGCGCCGCTCTCCTTGTCGAGCAGGGCCACGGCCCGCAGCCCGGCGGCCCGTGCCTGCTCCCAGTCGTGCCGGAACTTGTGCAGGAGCGCCAGGTTGAACCAGGACTCGGACAGCCAGGGCTCCAGGTCCGCCGCGCGCGTCAGCAGCGCCCCTGCGTCCTCGTACCGGCCGTCGCCGATCAGCGTGAACGCACGGTCTGTGGCCTGCCGCCACGAGGCGGAGGGCCGGTGCCGTCCCTTGCCGAAGATCCTCACGATTCCCGCCTGCCCAGACCGGCCCCGACTACCGGGTCGGTCTTACGGTCTCCCAGTTTTCTGGGTTCTTTTCGCATCCAACCATGCCCGGCCGGAAGGCCGCTCATTACTCCTGGGTTACCCAGGAGGCACCCGGGTCAGACAGCCTCGGGCCAGCACGCGTGCCAGGGATTCGACAACCTGGGGATGGTAGTCGTGGCCGGTGCCCAGACGCAGCTGTTCGAGTGCGTTCAGGGACCCGCCGGGCCCCTCCGCACCCTCCGCCAGATCGTCGTAGGCGTTCACCGCCCGGACGATCCGGGCGGGCAGCGGCTGCTCCCGGTACGGGTCGGCCTGCCGCTCGACGATGAGGGCCACGTCGGACGGCACCCCGGTCTGGCGCACCACCGCGCCGCCGAGCAGCGCGATCCGGCGCTGTTCGGCCGCGGGAAGCCGGGCGGTGGCCCCGGCGGGGACCGGGTCGAGCAGCGAGAGCTGCCCGATGTCGTGCATGAGGGCCGCGTACTCCAGGACGGTCAGCTCGCCCTCGGACAGGCCCAGCTCGCGTCCGACGGCCCGGCTGAGCTCCGCGACCCGGCGGGCGTGGCCCGGCTCGGTGTACCCGGCGATCTCGGTGGCGCGGGCCAGTGAGGTGATGGTCTGGCGGTAGGTGGTCCGCACGGCCGCGTACCGCCGGAAGGCCAGCTGGGTGAGGAGCAGCGGCACACAGAACACCGGCAGCGCCCACAGCCCGGCGACCGCGACCGCCAGGGCGATCACGGTGCCGGTCGCACACACCGCGGAGGCGATGCCGAGCAGTCCGCGCAGCTCGTCCCGGAGCAGCGGCCCGAAGGGGTAGCGCGTACGGGCGCGCAGGAGCAGCGCGGCCACCACCGCGTCGCACAGCGCGGTGAGCAGGAGCAGCAGCAGGAGGACGAACGCGAAGTACGGGCCGCGCCCGAACCAGTCGTCGAGCAGTCCGGAGTTGTACAGCGGCTGGAAGCAGACCGCGGCGAACGCGACGGTGAGCACCCGCCGGGCCGCCTGGTCCGGGCGCGGCCCGCGTCCGGCGGCCACGTGCGGTACGGATCCCAGCAGCGCGGAGGCGACCACCACGGCGATCACCTGGAGCACCCCGTGCCCACTGGCGCGCCCGGCGTTCTCGCCGAGCAGCGCGTAGCCGAGCGCTCCCGCGGAGGCGAGCGGCGCCGGATCCCGCTCGCCCTCCCGCGCGCCCCAGCGGGCCAGCTCGCCCACCGCGATGAGCGTGCCGAAGGCGGCCGCGGTGCCGGGGTCGGCGAGCCCGTCGCGCAGGGTCGCCCAGATCGCCCAGACGCCGAGCGCCCCGGCGAGGGCGTGGACGGCGAGCGCGGTGGCCGGCGGCCGGGGCGCCATGTCAGGCCCCCCGGACGTCGGAGGGGCGGGGCTCGGGGCGCCGCGCGGGTCCGGCGGGGCGGTCCGGACCTGGACCCGGACCCGGGTCAGCCTCGGGGGCGTGGGCCGGCCGGGGTGGAGGCACGTTTCCGCGCGCGGCCGAAGGTGCGGGCCGGTCCGCGGTCACCTCCGCGTGCCAGCCGTACCGGGACAGCGCCCGCACCAGGCCCGCCACCATCCGGGGGTCGAACTGCGCGCCCGCACAGCGCTCCAGCTCGGTGACGGCGGCGGCGACGGGCCTGGCCCGCCGGTAGGAGCGGGTGGAGGTCATCGCGTCGAACGCGTCGGCCACCGCCACCACGCGCGCGGCCTCGGGGATCTGGCCGCCGGCCAGGCCGTAGGGGTAGCCGCTGCCGTCGAGCCGCTCGTGGTGGTGCAGGATCGCGCCGCGGGCCTCGCCGAGGAAGCCGATGCCGCGCACCATCTCGTGGCCGTACTCGGGGTGCAGTTCGATCACCGCCCGCTCCTCGGGGGTGAGCGGCCCGTCCTTCCTGAGGACCCGGGTCGGCACCCCGAGCTTGCCGACGTCGTGCAGGATCCCGGCGAACCGGATGACCTCCAACCGCCCTTCCTCCATGCCGAGTTCGCGCGCGATCATCTCCGAGGCGCGGCCCACGCGTTCGCTGTGGCCGCGGGTGTAGCGGTCCTTGATGTCGACGGCCTGGACGAGGGCGCGGATGGTGGCCTGGTGGGCGGCGCGCTCGCGCTGGTACTGGGCGAAGACCCAGCAGGAGATGTACATCGGCAGCAGCACGAACAGCGCCGCGGGCGGCCCGAAGCGGCTGCGCCACAGCACCGCCATCATCAGTCCGGCGAGCCCGTGCACACAGTGCGGGGCGAGCGAGCGCAGCAGGAGACCGCGCCAGGCGGTGCGCACCGGGCGGCGCTCGGCGGTGGCCAGGATGAGGCCGTCGAGCGCGGTCAGGACCAGGCAGAAGACGAGGGCGGCGGCGGCCGCGGGCAGCAGGGCGTACGGAAAGTCGGGGGCCGCCGCCGAGCTGCCGCCGCCCAACGCCTCACGCCCGCCGAGGAGTTGATGGGTGCGGGCCGCCGCGGCGGCGGCGATGGCGAGCTCGGCGGCCCGCCAGGCCCGGCGCACCCGACGCGGCTCGTCCTCGACGTACGCGATGAGCGCACCCGGCACCGCCACGAGGGCGGCGGCGGGCGGCGGGAGCAGGAAGACGGCGGCGAGCAGCACCGGGAAGAACGAGCCGGAGGCGATCGGCACACTGACCCGGCCGGCCAGGATCGGGCAGCGGGCCGGCCATTCGCAGAGCGCGTACAGGCCCGCGAGCAGGGCGACGGCCGCCCAGGGCACGTCCCCGCGCACGACGGGCAGGGCGCAGGCGCCCGCCCCCACGGCTGCGCCGGCGACGGCGAGGCGCGCGCCGACCGGAACGTCCCGCAGTCCCCTCGACTCCGCCATGGCCCCCACCTCCCCATCCGCCCGGGCAGTCCATTGCGTACGGCTTCGCGAGGATAGGCCCGTGGGCGGCGGCGTTCAGGCGCATGGTCGGAATAGGCCGTTTCGGGCCACCCGGATTAGCACCTTCGGGTGACGCGTCGCGGGGAAAGCGGAGAGCGGCCCGGGCCGATGGCCGGGGCCGCTCTCAACTGTCCTGCCGGGGGCGGCAGTTCACCGTTCTTGATCGTCCGCGTCACAGCGGCGGACGGCCGGGGCACTCGGGACCCGGGTCACTCGGGACGCAGCGTCGGAACCTCTCCGGTGACGACGTCCTGCTCCGGCACGGCCTGGCCGGAGCGGATCAGATCGATCCGGCCCATCACCTTGGACCGCAGGTCACTCGGCACGTCGTCCGAGCCGCAGCAGCGCTTCACCAGCTTCTTCACGGCCTGCTCAAGACCGTACTTCTCCAGGCACGGCGAGCACTCCTCGAAGTGCACCTCGAACTTGTCGCAGTCCGTGGGGGGCATCTCGTGGTCGAGGAACTCGTAGAGATGGTCCAGGACCTCAGAGCAGTCCGTCTCGTGCGGCTCTCCGCAGCTCATGAGCCCGAGCCTTTCGCTTCGTCCGACTCGCCGGCGCCGGCCGGGACGAGCCCGCGGTCACGGGCGTAGTCCTCCAACATTCCGCGCAGCTGGCGGCGGCCCCGGTGCAGTCGGGACATCACCGTACCGATGGGTGTACCCATGATGTCGGCGATCTCCTTGTACGCAAAGCCCTCTACGTCCGCGAGATACACGGCGATGCGGAACTCTTCCGGGATGGCCTGGAGGGCCGCCTTCACGTCCGAGTCGGGCAGGTGGTCGAGTGCCTGCGACTCGGCTGAGCGCAGACCTGTGGACATGTGCGACTCGGCGCGTGCGAGCTGCCAGTCCTCGATCTCCTCGGCGGCGCTGCGCTGGGGCTCGCGCTGCTTCTTCCGGTAGGAGTTGATGAACGTGTTGGTGAGAATCCGGTAGAGCCAAGCCTTCAGGTTGGTGCCCTCGCGGAACTGGTGGAAGGACCCGTACGCCTTGGCGTACGTCTCCTGGACCAGGTCCTCCGCGTCGGCCGGGTTGCGCGTCATGCGCAGGGCCGCGGAGTACATCTGGTCGAGGTAGCCGAGCGCGTCCCGCTCGAAGCGCGCGTTGCGCTCGGCGGTGGTCTCTTCCACGTGGCCGTCGTCGGTCCCTGTGACCGGACCCACCTCCTCGAACGGTGTGACGGGTCCGAATGCGGACCCACTCGAATCGGAGGATAGACGACGATCCGCTCCGCCCGCCGCTCGAACAGGAGCGGTCCTGGCCGCGGAAAGCACCGTCCACTCCAGGTCAGAGGCGGCCTTGCGGCTCGGGCAGATGGTCGAACCCATGCGACGGACTCCCTCTCCACAGCTGGTCTGCGTATCCCTTACGTCCGCCATAACAGCGGCCCCGCACCGCGCATTCCCGGGGCCGACGGAGGGTCAGAGGGGCAGACCGGCGAGCCATGCGCCGACCGACCCGGTGATCACGTCCAGCGCTTCCCGCTGGGTGAGGGTGGCGCGCTTGGGCACGGCGAACCCGTGGTCGGCGAACGGCACTTCCACGAGCCCGTACGCCCCTTCGGGGAATTCGGCGGGCTTCCCGAAGGGGTCGTTGCCGCCCTGCACCACGAGGGTGGGCGCGCCCGCGCCGAGCAGCTCGGGCGCCCGGGACTTCTCCGGCCTGCCCGGCGGGTGCAGCGGGAAGCTCAGGGCGAGGACCCCGGCCGCGCCCAGCTCCGCCGCGGTGCGGCAGGCCACCCGCGCCCCGGCGCTGCGGCCGCCCGCGACGACGGGCAGGCCCTTCTTCGCGACGGCCGGCCACAGCTCCCGCCACCCGGTGTCCAGCGTCTTCGGGGCCGGGGCCAGCCTCTTGCCGGCCACCCGCCAGGGCTGCTCCACCAGGGCCACGCTCACACCGAGCGGCGGCAGCGCGCCGGCCAGTGCCTGGAGGTCACGGGCCTCGATGCCGCCGCCCGCGCCGTGGCTCACGGCCAGCACGAGGCGGGCCTTCTTCGCGGGGTGCCAGGTGATGCGCGCGTCCCCCGCGCCGGTCTCGATGATCTCGCTGTCGGTCACGGGGCCATCCTGCCCCGCGCGACAGCCGGGCCCGGGCAGGGCGGTCAGAACAGCGTGCCCTCCTCCGGGCCCGCCAGTTCCGTCAACAGCTCCGGCCCGTTGTTGCGGACGTTGCTGACCGCCGTCGAGACGGGGTAGGCCCGCATGAGGCCCTCGGGCGGCGGCGCGAGCAGTCCGCGCAGCTCCTCGGTGTCGACCCGGGCCGGGTCGAGCCACGACGACCAGCGGTCCGGCGTCAGCATCAGCGGCATCCGGGGATGGATCTCGGCGAGGGAACCCGGGCCCTCGGCGGGCGCCACGGCCAAGGGGCCCGTCTCGGCCTCGGTGGTGATCACCGAGCAGGTCACCCACCAAGCGGAGGGGTGGTCGTCGGGCAGGGTCCGGTCGCGCCAGAACTCGTACAGACCCGCCATCGCGAAGACCGATCCGTCGGCCGGGGTCACGAAGTACGGCTGCTTGCGGGGCCGCTTCTTCTTCCCCTCGACCTCCAGCTCGCGCTCCCCGGCGCCGGTGACCCATTCGTAGTAGCCGTCCGCCGGGATGATGCAGCGGCGCGCGGCGAAGGCCTTCTTGAAGGACGGCTTCTCATGGATCGTCTCGGCCCGCGCGTTGATCAGCCGGGCCGCACCCTCGGGTGATGTCGCCCACGAGGGGACGAGCCCCCACCTGAGCCTGCGCAGCTGGCGCACCGGACGGGGATCGTCGGCGTCCTTGAGGGGACGCTCCAGCACGACGTAGACCTCTTTGGTCGGAGCCACGTTGAAGTCGGGCTCCAGGGCCTCGGCCGGCTCCCTCCCCCCAGGGCTCGGCTCCGCCCGGCCAGAGGGGACCCCCATCTCTATCTCGAAGATGCCCGAGAGGTCCTCGGGACTCCGGCTCGCCGCATACCTGCCGCACATCTGGGGCTTCTCCCCTCCGGGCCGCGTCCCGTTCGGTCGTGCGGCCGTGTCGCCGTGTCGCCCGTCCGCGCCGCTGGGCCGGCCCGGACACGTCCCAGGGTGGCAGACCGGGGCCGGGGGCCGACGGCGGGAACCCCGGGCACCGCACCGTTCGTCCTACTCGCCACACGCCAGCGCGGTGCCCGGTGCCAGACTGCCACGGCGTCCGTCCCCCGTGAGGAGCCGTCCCAGACATGTCCGCCCTGCAAGACTTCCAGCTCTTCGGCACCCAGAGCGCCCCGGCCCCGTGGCTGGTGGTCGCGACCGGCATAGCCGCACTCGTCTTCGTCGTCCCGCACGGCCTGTGGCGGCTTTCGCGGAACGCCATCACCATCGCCCACGAGGGCGGCCACGGCCTGATGGCCCTGGTCACCGGGCGCCGCCTGGACGGGATCCGGCTGCACTCCGACACCAGCGGCCTGACCGTGAGCCGGGGCAAGCCGCACGGCCTCGGGATGATCCTCACGGCCGCCGCCGGGTACACCGCTCCCCCGCTGCTCGGCCTCGGCGGCGCCTGGCTGCTCGCCGCGCACCACGTCACGCTCTTCCTGTGGCTGGCCACCGCGCTGCTCCTGGCCATGCTGGTGATGATCCGCAACGCGTACGGCGTCCTGACCGTGGTACTCACCGGCGCCGCGTTCCTGCTCGTCTCGTGGCTGACCGGACCGGACGTCCAGTCGGCGTTCGCCTACACCGCCGTGTGGTTCCTGCTGCTCGGCGGGGTGCGCCCGGCGTTCGAGCTCCAGCGCAAGCGGCGCCGGTACAACGACGGGGACTCGGACGCCGACCAGCTCGCCCGGCTCACCCACGTACCACCGGCGCTCTGGCTCTTCCTCTTCCACGCCGTCTCGGTGTGCTCCCTGATCGGCGGCGGCCGCTGGCTGCTCGGCCTCTAGTGCGCGGCCCCACTAAAGTAAGGGCCATGACCGAAACGCCCGTGCACCCCGCCCTCTGGCCCGCCCCCCTCGCGAGCGGAACCGTCGACGCGACGGTCACCGTGCCCGGATCGAAATCGGTCACCAACCGCGGGCTCGTCCTGGCCGCGCTTGCCGCCGAGCCCGGCTGGCTGCGCCGCCCCCTGCGCTCGCGCGACACCCTGCTGATGGCGGAGGCGCTGCGCACCCTCGGCGTCGGCATCGAGGAGGGCGTGGGCCCGGACGGCTCGGGCGAGGCCTGGCGCGTGATCCCGGCCGGCCTGCACGGCCCGGCCACGGTCGACGTCGGCAACGCCGGTACGGTCATGCGCTTCCTGCCCCCGGTCGCGACGCTCGCCGACGGCCCGGTCCGCTTCGACGGCGACCCGCGCTCCTACGAGCGCCCGCTGGGCGGTGTCATCAACGGCCTGCGCGCGCTCGGCGCCCGCATCGACGACGACGGCCGCGGCGCGCTCCCGATGACCGTGCACGGCGCGGGCGCCCTCGAAGGCGGCCGGGTGGAGATCGATGCCTCCTCCAGCTCCCAGTTCGTCTCGGCCCTGCTGCTCTCCGCGCCCCGCTTCAACCAGGGCGTCGAGGTCCGGCACGTGGGCGCCACGCTGCCCTCCCTGCCGCACATCCGGATGACGGTCGACATGCTGCGCTGCGTGGGCGCCCAGGTCGACGAGCCGGAGACGGGCGGTGAGCCGAACGTGTGGCGGGTCTCGCACTCGGCGCTGCTCGGCCGCGACCTCACCGTCGAGCCGGACCTGTCCAACGCCCAGCCGTTCCTGGCCGCGGCCCTCGTCACCGGCGGCACGGTCGTCATCCCCGACTGGCCGGCCCGCACCACCCAGCCCGGCGACCAGCTGCGCGGGATCTTCACGGAGATGGGCGGCACCTGCCAACTGGCCGACCGCGGGCTCGTGTTCAACGGTTCCGGGCGCATCCACGGCATCGACGTGGACCTGAGCGAGGTCGGCGAGCTGACCCCGGGCATCGCGGCCGTCGCGGCTCTCGCCGACTCCCCCTCGACGCTGCGCGGCGTGGCCCATCTGCGGCTGCACGAGACGGACCGCCTGGCCGCGCTCACCAAGGAGATCAACGAGCTCGGCGGCGATGTGACGGAGACCGCGGACGGTCTGCACATCCGCCCCCGCCCGCTGCACGGCGGTGTCTTCCACACCTACGACGACCACCGCATGGCCACCGCCGGCGCGATCATCGGCCTCGCCGTCGAGGGCGTCCAGATCGAGAACGTGGCGACCACGGCCAAGACGCTGCCCGACTTCCCCGACATGTGGAGTTCCATGCTGGCGGGGTCCGGAAGCTGAGCGGGACTTAAGATCATGCGCCGCTACGGCAAGAACCCCGACGAGGACGACATCCGCGTCCGCCCCAACCCCAAGGGCAACCGCCCCCGCACCAGCATCCGCCCCAAGCACGAGGACGCGGCCGAGGGCATGGTCCTCACCGTCGACCGGGGCCGGCTGACCTGTCTGGTCGGGGACCGCACGATCCACGCCATGAAGGCCCGCGAGCTGGGCCGCAAGGCGGCGGTGGTGGGCGACCGGGTCGACATCGTGGGCGACCTGTCCGGCAAGAAGGACACGCTCGCGCGGATCGTACGGATCGGCAAGCGCACCTCGGTCCTGCGGCGCACGGCCGACGACGACGACCCGTACGAGCGCGTGGTGGTCGCCAACGCCGACCAACTCGCCATCGTCACCGCGCTCGCCGACCCCGAGCCGCGCCCCCGCCTCATCGACCGCTGCCTGGTGGCCGCGTACGACGGCGGGCTCACCCCGCTCCTGGTCCTGACCAAGTCGGACCTGGCTCCGGCCGACGAACTCCTGGAGATGTACGGGGCGTTGGGCGTCCCGTACGTGGTCACCTCGCGCGAGGAGCTGTACGAGGGCGACGCGGCGGACCGGGTGCGGGAGCAACTGCACGGCAAGGTCACCGCGTTCGTGGGCCACTCCGGCGTGGGCAAGACGACCCTGGTCAACGCGCTGGTCCCGGAGGCGCGGCGGCGCATCACCGGCCATGTCAACGCGGTCACCGGGCGCGGCCGGCACACCACCACGTCCGCACTCGCGCTGCCCCTGGACAGCGCGGACGGCGGCTGGGTCGTCGACACCCCGGGCGTGCGGTCCTTCGGGCTTCACCACGTCGACCCGTCCCGGGTGATCCTGGCCTTCCCCGACCTCGTACCGGGCACCGAGAACTGCCCGCGCGCGTGCAGCCACGACGAGGCGGAGTGCGCGCTCGACCAGTGGGTGGCGGACGGCCACGCCGATCCGGCCCGGCTGTACTCGTTGCGCCGACTGCTCGCCACGAGGGAGCGACGCGAGGGCGACTGACCCGTTTCCAGGGGCGTGGGCAGGGCCTCCGTTGCATAATCGCACCAAGTGTTGACCATGCAGTCAGCGACGACGATGCGTTGTGGAGGCCCTGGACATGGCGTGGCTGCTGGTCGTGGTGGCGGGAATCCTGGAAACGGGCTTCGCCGTCTGCCTCAAGCTGTCGCACGGTTTCACCCGGCTGTGGCCGACGATCGCCTTCGCCGCGTTCGCGCTCGGCTCGTTCGGTCTGCTCACTTTGTCGCTGCGGAAACTGGACGTGGGTCCGGCGTACGCGGTGTGGACCGGCATCGGCGCCGCCGGTACCGCGATCTACGGCATGGTCTTCCTCGGTGACGTGGTCTCCACCCTCAAACTGGTGTCCATCTCGCTGGTCATCATTGGCGTGATCGGGCTCCAGATCTCCGGCTCGGCCCACTGATCCGCCCCCTCAAGCAAGTTGAGGGAGCGTCAGATCCCGTAGTCGGCTACCCCACCGCACGTACCGGGAGCCGCGCGAGCACCGCGCGGATGTATCCGGCGTGCCCCTCGCCGCGCCCGGGCGGGGCCACCACACAGGACAGGCCGAGCCGCACCGCCGTCTCGCAGTACCGGCCGAGCTCCACCGGGTCCGCGCCCGGCACCTGCTGCTCCAGGGCCGCGAGCGCCCGGTCCCGTACGACGGCCACGAGTTCGCCGGGGCCCGGCACCCCGGCGTCGGCGCGGCGCTGCGCGGGTACCGGCGAGACGGCCACGACGGCCCGGTCGGACGGCGCGGGGAGGCGCTCGCTCCAGCAGCCCGTGAGCAGCGCCCGCACCAGAGCGCTGGAGCGGGCCGAGCCGAGCGTCCACTCCGCGACCTGGACCATCCGCTCGGCGGGGCCGCCCCGCTCGGCGAGCGCCCGGTCGACGCCCCGCAGGTAGACATCGGCCTCCCGGCGCACCAGCGCCCTGGCCAGGCCCTCCTTGCTGCCGAACTCGTTGTAGAGGGTCTGCCGCGAGACCCCGGCGGCGGACGCCACGTCCACCATCCTGACTCCGGACCAGGGCAGCCCCGCGAGCGCCGAGAGAGCGGCGTCCAGCAAGGATTCCCGCGCTGTGGGCATGGTCGCCTCCCGAGCCCCCGCGGCCTTGCGAGCGGCTCCGCGTTCAGAGTTGACGTGCCCGGCGGGAGTGTCAAGGGGCGCCGGGGGCGGGCGCGGGGGCGTTCCGGAGTGCGGGCGCCGTGGCCCGCACCGCGGACGGTCGCTACGGTGGTGACCATGCCCGACTATCACGACGATCTGCGTCTCGCCCACGTCCTCGCGGACGCCGCCGACGCCGCCACCATGGACCGGTTCAAGGCACTCGACCTGGTGGTCGAGACCAAGCCGGACATGACACCGGTGAGCGAGGCCGACAAGGCGGCCGAAGAGGTCATCCGGGGGCATCTCCAGCGCGCGCGGCCACGCGACGCGATCCTCGGCGAGGAGTACGGCCTGGAGGGCACGGGCCCGCGGCGCTGGGTGGTCGACCCGATCGACGGCACCAAGAACTACGTCCGGGGCGTGCCGGTGTGGGCGACCCTGATCTCGCTGATGGAGGCGGGCGAGAACGGCTTCCAGCCGGTCGTCGGCGTCGTCTCCGCGCCCGCCCTGAACCGGCGCTGGTGGGCCGCGAAGGGCCACGGCGCGTTCACCGGTCGCAGCCTGACCTCGGCGACCCGCCTGAAGGTCTCCAGCGTCTCCAAGCTGGCCGACGCGTCGTTCGCGTACTCCTCGATCGGCGGCTGGGAGGAGCGGGGCAAGCTGGACGACTTCCTGGACCTGACCCGGGAGTGCTGGCGGACCCGGGCGTACGGCGACTTCTGGCCGTACATGATGGTCGCCGAGGGCTCGGTGGACTTCTGCGCGGAGCCGGAGCTGTCCCTGTGGGACATGGCGGCGAACGTGATCGTGGTGCAGGAGGCCGGTGGCGTCTTCACCGGCCTCGACGGCCGGCCGGGCCCGCACAGCGGCAACGCGGCGGCCTCCAACGGTCTGCTCCACGAGGAACTGATCGGCTACCTCGGGGACGCCCCGCAGTCCTGACGAGTCGTCATCAGGCGTACGCCGGGGCCGAGTTGGACCTCGTCGCGGCAGGCACACCTCATCACTGAGGCGCACGAGGGGCGTGAGTCGTACTTTTACGCGCCCCTCAACTGGCCTCTACCAGCCCCTTGTTGACGGGCGGTCCGGATGCAACTCTAGGAGTTCCCCCACTTGTGAACTTGTGAATTCCTTCCGGAGCGGGCTCGGTTCGCCGCGCCGGGAGACGAATCCACCAAGGAGGTGGCTCCCTTCATGCTCGTCCGTGACGCCATGAGCACGGTGGTCCTCACCATCGGTCCCGCCCACACCCTCCGCCAAGCAGCCCGGCTGATGTCCGCACGCCGGGTCGGCGCGGCCGTCGTGCTCGACCCCGACACCAGCGGGCTCGGCATCCTCACCGAGCGCGACATCCTCAACTCCGTCGGCCTGGGTCAGAACCCGGACCACGAGACGGCCAGCAAGCACACCACCACCGACGTCGTCTTCGCGGCGCCGTCCTGGACCCTGGCCGAGGCCGCCGACGCGATGACCCACGGCGGCTTCCGGCACCTGATCGTGCTCGACGACCACGGACCGGTCGGTGTCGTCTCGGTCCGCGACATCATCCGCTGCTGGGCCCCGGCCCGCCGCGAGAGCGCACTGGCCGGCTGAGGCCACCCCCGCGACCGGGGCAGCCGCGGCCCGGCACGCCAGAAGGCCGGACCCACGACGGAGTCCGGCCTTCTGTCCACCTTCGGCAGGCGACCGCGTATCAGCCGCGGAGGGCCTGGACCGCGGCTTCGAGCCGCTTGCCGAAGTCACCGTCCGCCTGGCGGAAGTTGTTGATAGCGCGCTCGGCGATGTCGTCGCGCGAGACCTTGGCGATGAAGCCCGCCAGGTTGTCGATCAGCCGGGCCTTCTCGTCCTCCGAGTACAGCCGGTAGAGGTTGCCGGCCTGCACGAAGTCGTTGTCCTCGGCGTGCACGGGGGCCGCGATGGTGCCGGTCACCCCGGTGACCTGGCTGCCCTGCCACAGCGGGCGGTCGGTCTGGAAGGGGCCGCCGAAGCTGTTGGGCTCGTAGTTCTTCGCGCCCTTGTGCCGGCCGTCGTACAGGTAGCCGTCACGGGAGTTGGTGCGCGCCTCGGTGGCGTGCGGACGGTTCACCGGCAGGTGGTCGGCGTTGATGCCGACGCGGTAGCGGTGGGCGTCGCCGTACGCGAAGAGCCGGCCCTGGAGCATCTTGTCCGGCGAGGGACCGATGCCGGGCACGAAGTGCGCCGGGCTGAAGACGGACTGCTCGACCTCGGCGAAGATGTTCTCCGGGTTGCGGTTGAGCTCCAGCTTGCCGATCTCGATCGGCGGGTAGTCCTCGTGCGGCCACACCTTGGTGAGGTCGAACGGGTTGAAGCGGTACGTCGCCGCGTCCGCCTCCGGCATGATCTGCACCTGCACGGTCCAGGACGGGAAGTCCCCGCGCTCGATGGCCTCGCGCAGATCGCGCTGGTGGCTGTCCGGGTCCTCACCGGCGAGCTTGTTGGCCTCGTCCTGGGTGAGGTTCTTGATCCCCTGGTCGGTCTTGAAGTGGTACTTGACCCAGAAGACCTCGCCGGCCTCGTTGTTCCACTGGAACGTGTGCGAGCCGTAGCCGTTCATGTGGCGCAGGGTCGCCGGGATGCCGCGGTCACCGAAGAGCCACGTCACCTGGTGGGTGCTCTCGGGGCTCAGGCCCCAGAAGTCCCAGACGTTGTCGGCTTCCTGGCTGCCCGTGTACGGGTCGCGCTTCTGGGTGTGGATGAAGTCGGGGAACTTGATGGCGTCCTTGATGAAGAAGACGGGCGTGTTGTTCCCGACCAGGTCGTAGTTCCCCTCCTCCGTGTAGAACTTCAGCGCGAAGCCGCGGGGGTCGCGCACGGCGTCGGCGGAGCCGAGGTTGCCGGCCACGGTGGAGAACCGCAGGAACGTCTCGGTCTGTTTGCCGACCTCGGAGAGGAACGCGGCGCGCGTCCACTGGGTCACGTCACGGGTGACGGTGAAGGTGCCGTACGCACCGGCGCCACGGGCGTGGACGATGCGCTCCGGGATGCGCTCGCGGTTGAAGTGGGCGAGCTTCTCCAGGAGCGACTGGTCCTGGATCAGGACCGGACCGCCGGCGCCCGCGGTCGCGCTGTTCTGGTTGTCGGCGACCGGCGCGCCGGCCTCCGTCGTAAGCGGTCCCTGTGTCACGTGCGCCTCCTGCGTCATTCCTGCGAGTCCTGTCCCTCGGCCTGAGCCTGGGCTCGATCCTACAATGGACATTGTCTAAGTCAAGCAAGCATCCAAACCCACACCGATTCGGGACTGGCCCTTCCCCCTGTTAGGCTGATGTCCATGAGTGACCTGTTGGAGCGACTGCGCGGCCGCGGCTGGCGCATGACCGCACAGCGCCGCGTGGTGGCCGAGGTCCTCGACGGCGACCACGTCCACCTGACGGCGGACGAAGTGCATGCCCGAGCCGTGGAACGGCTGCCCGAGATCTCCCGGGCGACGGTCTACAACACCCTGGGCGAGCTGGTGACGCTCGGCGAGATCCTGGAGGTCTCCACGGACCGTCGCGCCAAGCGCTACGACCCGAACGCGCACCGGCCGCACCAGCACCTGGTCTGCGCCCAGTGCGGCGCGATCCGCGATGTGCACCCGCAGGGCAACCCGCTGGCCGACCTCCCCGACACCGAGCGCTTCGGCTTCACGATCGCGGCCGTCGAGGTCACCTACCGCGGCACCTGCCCGAACTGCGCGGCGGCCTGACCCCTGCGGCCTGATCCCACCACGCGAAGAAGCCCTCCGGCCGGTGGCCGGAGGGCTTCTTCTCTGCCGCCTCGTCGACGACGCACGCATACGACCGAGGCCCGAATCCCCCAAAGGATTCGGGCCTCAGCCTGCAAGTAGCGGGGACAGGATTTGAACCTGCGACCTCTGGGTTATGAGCCCAGCGAGCTACCGAGCTGCTCCACCCCGCGTCGGTGAACACAACCTTACGGGACGCCGTGGACCAGCGCAAATCTGTCCGCCCGGCCACCGGAGCCCCCGCCAGGACTAGGCCGTGAGCTCCTGGTGGAGCGCCTCGCGCAGTCGGGCCGCCCGTTCGGCGACCTCCGCCGGGCCCAGCTCGACCGCCCTCGCGCACCAGCGCTGCCCCTCGGACAGCTCACCGTGCCGGGCGGCGAGCAGGGCGAGGCGCAGCGCGGCCCGGCCGTGTCCGGCATGCGCGGCCCGGGTCCACCACAAGGCGGCCTCGCGCTCGCGGCCCTCGCGGGCGAGCAGAAGGCCGAGGTTGAAGGCGCCGTTGCGGCTGCCCGCCTCGGCGGCCTCCCCGTACCAGCGCGCGGCCGCCTCCAGGTCGTTGCGGGCGGCCGCGAGCATGCCGACCCGCACCTGCGCCCGGCGGTGGCCCTGCTGTGCGGCCCGCTCGTACCACTCCTCGCACTCGGTCTTCTCACCCAGCGGCTCACCGAGCACCGGCGGTCCGGGCGGGGGCTGGCGGGCGTCGAGGAGGCTGGCGAGCCGGAACGCGGCCTCCGCGCTGCCGCCGCCCGCCGCGCAGCGCAGGTGCCGCTCGGCCGCCTGCTCCTCGCCGTCCCGCAGCAGCGCGATGCCGACCTGGAGGGCGGCGTCGGTATGCCCGGCGGCAGCCGCCCGCTCGTACCACTTCAGGGCCGTGCGGTCGTCGTCGCGGCCGGCGAAGAGGATGCCGAGGTTGAAGGCGGCGTCCACACTGCCGGCCTCGGCGGCCTTGGAGAACCAGGGCTCGGCACCGGTCGCGTCGCCGGCCTGGAGCAGCAGGATGGCGAGCGCGTTGGCGGCCTCGCGGTGCCCGGAGTAGGCCGCCCTGCGGTACCACTGCTCGGCCTGGGCCGTGCGGTTCTGGGCGGCGCAGAGCAGACCCAGGTTGTACGCGCCGTTCACGTCCCCCGCGCTCATCGCGGCCCGGTACCAGCGCTCGGCGGTCTGCTGCTCACCGCGTGCCGCGTGCAGCGCGCCGAGCGCGTTGGCCGCGTTGCCGTCGCCGTCCTGGGCGGCGCGCAGCCACCACACGGCGGCGCTCTCCTCGTCGCCGGCGTCGCGCAGCAGGAAGCCGAGCGCACAGGCGGCCTTGGCCTCACCGTCCTTGGCGGAGGTCAGGTACCAGCGGCCCGCCTCCTTCAGCTCGCCGCGCTTCTCCAGGATCGCGCCGAGGTGCAGGGCGGCCCTGCGGTGGCCGCGGGCGGCGGCCTGCCGGTACCAGGGCTCGGCCTCGTCGGACGCGCCCTCCTCCTCCGGCACCTGTTCGACAGCGATGTCACCGGGGCCCTCGCCGGACGCCTCGCCGCCGCTACGCCCGTCGAGCAGCCGGGCGAGCCGGTAGGCCGCCTCGCGGTGGCCCTGCTCGGCGGCGGCGCGCAGCCAGCGCTCGGCGCCGACGTCGCTGCGGTGCTCCAGGAGGTCGGCGAGCGCGTACGCGCCGAGGGCGTGGCCCTGCTCGGCGGACTGGCGCAGCCAGTACTCGGCGGCGGGTTCGTCGCCCCGCTCGCGGTAGTGGCGGCCGAGCGCGTGGGCGGCGGCGGCGGATCCGGCGACGGCGGCGATGCGCCACCAGCCGGCCGCCTCGTCGGTGTAGCCGCGCTGGTGGAGCAGGACTCCGAGGTTGTTGGCCGCGGCCCGGTCACCCTCCGCGGTGGCGCCGCGCAGATAGGGCTCGGCGCCGTCGAGGTCACCGCGGCGCAGCAGCAGGGCGCCGAGGACGCTCATCGACTCGGCGTCGCCGTTGTCGGCGCCACGCCGGTGCCGCGCCTCGGTCTCGGCGTCAGCGGTGTCAGCATCCTCATCGGAGCGTGTCTGCACAAACCGCCCTGTCTCCAACAGAGTTGCCCTGTCCCCCATAAATACCATCGTCGCACCACCCGCAACCCGCGTACACCTGGTATACCGCAGCCAGTGAGGTCACTTCAGCGTTTTGTCGACATGCCCACAGAGAGACACACCAAACCCCTTTGGTGCCAACTCCCTTGGACAAGACCGGTTTTCACGCCGAAGGGTTCCAGCCACCGGCCGTCGGACAGCCTCGGTGACCTTGACGCGAACGCGACGAGGGCCCGGATCCTTGAAAGGATCCGGGCCCTCGTCGGTGAGTAGCGGGGACAGGATTTGAACCTGCGACCTCTGGGTTATGAGCCCAGCGAGCTACCGAGCTGCTCCACCCCGCGTCGGTGAACCCAACGCTACCACGGTGGAGGCGGCCGCCTGACCGGGGCCGATCCGGCCGGCCCCGGTCAGGCGGTCCGGCCGGCCCCGGTCGGGCGGGTCAGCTCTTCGGCCTGGTCGCGTTCGCCTCCGCGTCGGCCGCCTTCTTCAGCGCGTCCTGGAGCGCCTTCTGGGCGTCGCCGTAGGCCTTCCAGTCGCCCTTGGCGAGCGCCGCCTGGCCGTCGTCGTACGCCTTCTGGGCGTCGCTGATGGCCTGGTTCACATTGGCGTCGCCGGTGGTCGGGGGCGTGGTGGGGGGTGGGGTGGTCGGGGGCGTCGTCGTGGGCGGCGGGGTGGCCCCGTCGGCGCCGAACACCGCGCTGAGCGCGTCCGCGAGGTTGTCCTTGAAGGCGGTCTTGTCCCCGTACGCGACGCCGACCTTCTTCAGGAGCGGGTAGTTGGCGCTGCCACCGCGTGCGTACACCGGCTCGATGTACAGGAAGCCCCCGCCGAGCGGTACGGTCAGCAGGTTCCCGTAGTCGATCTCGGAGTCGGTGCCTCTCAGGTTCCGTACGAACTCGGCGACTTCGGGCAGGCCGTTCAGCTTGCTCTGCACCTGCTGCGGGCCCTGCACGTTGTCGGTGACCTGGAGCAGTCTGATCTTGCCGTAGTCCTTGCTCGCGGCATCCGCGTCGACCGCCATGAACCCGCCCAGGTTGGGCCGGCCGTTGGGCGTGAACGTCGTCGTCAGGGAGAACATCTTCCCCTGCGACTCCGCCCCCGGCATCTTCATGGACAGGTAGTACGGCGGAACCGCGTTGTTGTCCTTGTTGGTCGGGTCGTCCGGGACCTGCCAGGCGTCACTGCCGCTGTAGAACTGCGCGGGGTCGGTGACGTGGTAGCGGGTCAGCAGCTCGCGCTGGACCTTGAACATGTCCTGCGGGTAACGCAGGTGCGAGAGCAGCTCGTCGGGGATGGCGGACTTGGCCTTCACCGTGCCGGGGAACGCCTTCATCCAGGTCTTGAGGACCGGGTCCTTGTCGTCCCACTGGTACAGCGTGACCGTGCCGTCGTACGCGTCGACGGTCGCCTTCACCGAGTTGCGGATGTAGTTGACCTGGTTCTCCTGGGCCACCACCGCCCGCTGGTTGTTGGTCAGCGAGTCCGTCGTGGTCTCACCGAGCGTGGTGCGCGAGGCGTAGGGATAGCCGTTGGTCGTCGTGTACGCGTCGACGACCCACTGGATGCGCTTGCCCACGACCGCGGGATAGGCGTCCCCGTCGATGGTCAGCCAGGGGGCGACCGCCTCGACACGCTCCTTGGGGGTGCGGTTGTAGAGGATCTTCGAGCCCTTGCCGATGGCTCCCGAGTACAGGATCTGCGGCTCGTTGAAGGTGACCGCGTACGCGGCCCGGTTGAAGGGGTTGGAGAGGCTCACGCCGCCCTTGCCCTCGAAGCTCGTGGTGACCTGGCCCTTGCCCTCGCTCTCGTAGTCGAGCTCCTTCTGGGGCCCGCCGACGATCGAGTACTGGTCGGTCTTCTCGCCGTAGTAGATGCGCTGCTGGTAGTCGGAGGCGAGCTGGCCGCTGGTGGGCAGCCCGGACTCGGTGAAGTCGGGCGCGCCGTTGACGTCCACGCTGGTGCCCTTGGCCGCGATCGCGCCGAAGCCGTGGGTGTAGGTGAAGTGGTCGTTGATCCAGTTGCGCTTGTCGATGCCCTTGAGATTGAGCTCGCGCAGCCCGATGACCGTGTCCTGCTCCTTGCCGTCCTTGTCCTTGTACCGGTCCACGTCCAAGGTCGAGGGGAACTGGTAGTACTTGCGCTCCTGCTGGAGCTGCTGGAAGGCGGGCGAGACGACGTTCGGGTCGATCAGCCGGTAGCTGGCCGCCGAGTCGGCGTCCGAGCGCAGCTTCGGGTTGTCCTTGGCGGCGGTGGTGCCCTTGTACTTCTGCACGTCCGTGTTGTCGATGTCGTACGCCTTGCGGGTGGCATCGATGTTCTTCTGGATGTACGGGGCTTCCTTGGCCTGCTCGTTGGGCTCGACCTGGAACTTCTGCACGATCGCCGGGTAGAGCCCGCCGATCAGGATCGCCGAGAGCACCATCAGGCCGAAGCCGATGACGGGCAGCTGCCAGGTGCGGCGCCACAGCGTCGCGAAGAACAGCACGGCGCAGATGACCGCGATGCAGAACAGGATGGTCTTGGCCGGCAGATAGGCGTTGGCGTCGACGTACCGGAGGCCCGTCCACTTGTTGGTCGCCTTGAAGTCACTCGACTTGACCGCGAGTCCGTACCGGTCCAGCCAGTACGCCACGGCCTTCAGGATCACGAAGACGCCGAGCAGCACCGAGAGGTGCCCGGTGGCCGCGCCCGTGGCGCGCGCGCCGGGGCTGGTGATGCGCAGCCCGCCGTACAGGTAGTGGGTGAGGGCTGCGGCGATGAGCGACAGGACGGCGGCGGCGAAGCCGAAGCCGAGCATGAAGCGGTACCAGGGCAGGTCGAAGGCGTAGAACGACACGTCCAGCTTGAACTGGGGGTCCTTCTGGCCGAACGGCACCCCGTTGACCCACATCAGCCAGGTGCGCCACTGCCCCGAGGCGGAGGCGCCGGCGATGAGCCCGATGAGCGCGGTGATCCCGAGCAGCATCCACTTCTTGTACGGCGCGATGCCCATCCGGTAGCGGTCGAGGCTCTGCTGCTCCAGGGACATCGCGCTGAGCGGCGGCCGAAGCCGGTGCGCCAGCCAGATGTTGAGGCCGACGGCGAAGGCCATCAGCAGTCCGAAGACGAGGAACAGTCCGATCTTCGTCCACAGCTGGGTGGTGAAGACCGACGAGTAATGGACCGAGCGGTACCAGAGCCAGTCGGTCCAGAACCCCGCGAACATGACGAAGGCCATGGCGAGCACGGCCAGAATGCCCAGTGTCATGAGCAGGGTCCTGGCCCGGCGGGACGGCCGGCCGACTCTGATCCGTGGCCCGGACGGGCCTGAGCCGCGGTCCGGCATCTGGAAAGCCAAGGTGCGCACCTCGAAGTTCGCTGTCGTATGGGCGGGCCCCGCGATCGTAGAGCCCACTCATGCAACTTACTGAGGCTTTACTCAGTTCCCGATCGGGGGGTGAAAGAGGGCAGGATGTTGTCCATGTCCAACGTTTCCCCCTCCGGTCCTCCGATGGCCGCGAGCCCGCTCACCCGCGCGGTGCTCGAAATCGACGAGTACGTATCCGGTCTGGGCTGGGACAAGCCGGCCCGCCTCTTCGCGCTCGTCGACACCGCGAAGCTCCGTGCCCAGGCGCCGAACCTGGTCTCTCCCGCCGACGACGCCCAGGTCTCCGGCCTGACCCCCATTGAGCAGGAGGAGATCCCTCGGAACAAACCGCTGGACAAGTTCCTCGGCACCATCGCCTGGCCCGACTCGGTGGCCGGCTGCGCGCTCACGGTGGAGCGCATGATGCTGCCGCCGTCCGCCGAGGCCTCCGTGCCGGAGGGTCTCAGCGACAAGGAGCTCGCCAAGTGGGTGGCCGCCCACCCCGACCGCCAGGAGGTGCGGATGACGGTGGCGGTGCTGCGCGGCGGCGCCCGCGAGTCCGCCATCCGGCTGCGCGAGAAGGACTCCGCCACCGAGGTCCTGACCGGCCCCGACCTGGTCCCCGGCCTCGCCGAGGCGTTGGCCGCTACCTTCGCCTAGCGGCCCCTCGGGGGCGCGGTCGGCGTTACGTGGCCGAGCAGCTCGGCAGGCCGGCCGTGTCCCCCGTGCGGATCTTGTCCAGCGCCTGCCGGGCGTCGTGGATGGTGTCGACCTTGACCAGGGTCAGTCCCGAGGGGATGTCCGAGGCGGCCGCGGCGCAGTTGTCCTTGGGCGTCAGGAAGTAGCGGGCGCCCGCCTGGCGCGCGCCGATCAGCTTCATCTCGATGCCGCCGATCGGGCCGACCTTTCCGGCGTCGTCGATCGTGCCGGTGCCCGCCACGAACTTTCCGCCCGTCAGGTCCTCCGGCGTCAGCTTGTCGACGATGCCGAGCGAGAACATGAGGCCCGCGCTGGGGCCGCCGACGTCGGCGAGCTTGATGTCGACGCTGAACGGGAACGCGTGGTCGGTCCCGGCCTGGATGCCGACGATGGCCCGGTTGCTGTCGGCCGCCTTCTCCGTGGTGATGGTGAGCTTCTCACCGCCCTCGGGTGCCTTGCCGGCCTTCTTGGCGGCGGCGGTGTCCTTGGCAGGCACGATCGTGAAGACCACGTTCTGGCCGGGCTTGTGCTTGGTGACGAGCGCCGCGACATCGCCGGGCTTGGTGACCGCGGTGCCGTCGACGGCCTTGATCGCGTCCCCGGCGTGCAGCTTGCCCTCGGCCGGGCTGCCCTTGACGACGGAGGAGACGATGACCCAGCTCTTCACCGGGATGTGGAGCTCGTTCAGGGCCGCCACCTTCGCGCTCTCCTGGGACTGGCTGAACTCCTCGGCGTTCTCCTGGTTGGACTGCTCGTCCGTCTTGCCGTCCGGGTAGAGCGTGTCGTGCGGGACGACGACGCTGTCGTGCGCCAGCCAGCCGTACACGGCCTCGACGAGGTTCATCCGGTAGTCCGCCCCGGTGACCCTGACCGTCGTCATGTTGAGGTGACCGGTCGTCGGGTACGTCTGGTGGCCGGAGATCTGAAGCACCGGCTCGCCGCCGGAGTCGCCGAGGGTGTTCACGGTGGGGCCGGGAGACATCTCCGCGTACGGCACTTTGATGAGCACCCCGGCGCAGAGCAGCGCGATCAGCACGAGGGTGGAGGCGAGCATCGTCGCGGTGCGGCGTGGCATGGAACGACAGTACGGGACCGATCTGTGGGCCCACCCCTGGGGCCGGTCCGTACGGGGGCCGTTGGCGAACGCGTACGGGCAAAGACCGGTGTGCGCCGACGGTCGGGAGTCAGAGGGCGTCGGATCCGGAGCGGGATTTGTCCATCGCTTCACGGAACCGGCTGTATCCGGCGAGTTCGGCCACATCGCCGGAGGTGCGATCGCGGGCGGCCCAGCTCGCCCATATCGCAGCGCCGACAGCAGCGAAAAGCGGAATCAGCAGCCAGAGGAGTACAGCCATTCCGACCTCCCGTCCCCAAATGAGCGACCGCAACCGACAGATCAGCAGATTAGCCATCCGCTGGTTCAACGCTTGCGCCAGGGGTGCGGTTACGCAAATCGGGGCGCATGGCACCCGACGGGGTTTCAGATACGGAGGCCGCGTCAGCAGGCCCCGACCCACTCCTCCGTACCGTCCGAGAATCGCTGGTGCTTCCAGATCGGGACCTCGTGCTTGAGGTCGTCGATCAGCTTGCGGCAGGCCTGGAAGGCCTCCGCGCGGTGCGGGCAGGACACCGCGACGACGACCGCGATATCCCCGACCTCCAGATCACCCACACGGTGGACGGCGGCCAGCGCGCGGACCGGATAGTCGGCGACGACCTTCTCGGCCACCCGGCGCATCTCCGCCTCGGCGCTCGGATGGCAGGAGTAGCCGAGCCTGTCGACGTCGGTGCCGCCGTCGTGGTTGCGCACGGTGCCGACGAAGAGCGTCGTGCCACCCGCCGCGAAGTCGCCCGAGGCCGTGAAGACCTCGTCGACCGAGAGCGGGGTGTCACGGATCGCGAGCAGGCGGATCGGGTCGTGCGCCGCCTGCTCGCCGGGGTGGTCGGGGTACGTGCGTGCCATGGTTCCATCGTGCCGTACGGGAGTGACATCCCGGAATAGCTCTTTCGACCGGGCGCCGCGACCCTCCGTAGGAGGGTCCTACAGGCCCGGGCCCGAGGTCCTAAAGGCCCCGGCGCTTCCGGGCCCGGCGCACCACGGCGGCGGCGCCGAGCAGGGCGACGGTGGCGCCGGCGGCCCCGGCGGCGGTGGCGTCCTTGCGGCCGAGCCTGCGGCCCGCGACGGTGTGCCGGCCCGCGACCTCTTCGAGGAGCTCGGCGAGCACCTCCTCATTGGTCCACTGCGGCCGCCAGCCCGCGTCGTGCAGCCGCCCCACGCTGACCACCCACGGGTGCATCGTGTACGCGAGATCGCCCGCCGGCGAGGGCGTGAGCCCGATCCGGTGCAGCCGGGCCGCGGCCCCCAGGGCGACCGCCGAGGGCAGCTCCATGCGGCGGATGCCGCTGAGCTCCTCGACCTCCTCCTGCTCCAGCCAGCCGTCGCAGCCCACCGCGAACTCCCCGTCGGCCTTCTCCAAGGCGGCGTACTCCAAGGCGCTGCACAGGTCGTCGACATGGCAGAACTGCCAGGTCGGACGCGATCCGGCGACGACCAGGAGGCGCGGCGACTCGAAGTAGCGGGTGAGCGCGGTGTCGGTGCCGCCGACCAGGACGGCCGGACGCACCACGGTGACGTTGAGGCCGGGGTGGGCGCGCGGGGCCCGCCGTCCCAGGCGCTCGATCTCCAGCAGGTCGCCGACGCCGGTGGCTTCCGCGGTGGCCCGCAGCTCGGCGTCCTCGGAGAGCGGGATGTCGTTGTCGGGCAGCGCCCCGTAGACCATCGCCGAGGTGCAGAGCACCACCCGGTGCACGCCGGCGGCGGCCGCGGCGGTCAGCACGGTCTGGGTGCCGCGCACGTTGTAGGCGGTGCGGGCCGCCGCGTCCGTCTCCAGGTCGAGGTCGAGCGCCAGGTGCACGACGACGTCGGCGCCGCGCAGCTTCTCGGCGATCGCCGGGTCCCGTACGTCCAGGATGTGCCAGGTCGCCTCGGAGACCTCGCCCCGGCGCTCGTCGAGGGCGATGACCTGCTTGACCTCGTCGGATGCGGCGAGCCGCGCGGTCAGCAGGGCGCCGATCCCGGACGCGGCACCGGTCACGGCGACGACGGGACCGCGCGATGTCGGGGTTGAGAGGTTTCGCGCTGCGCGAACCTGCGGATCTGGGGAACTCACCGGGCGTCTCCAGCGGTTGTCTTCAGTACGTACGTTAATGACGCGTACGTACCAGGTGGCGTCCATCCTGCCGCAGCCCGCGAGGCGGCGGAGCACCGAGCCCTTATCCCGCTCGGATGTCTACGCTGGTGGTGTTGTGGGGAAGCCGCCGTCGGCAGCAGCCGGCGGCCTGACGAGCCGAGGAAACCCGTGAGTGACACCCCATTCGGATTCGGCCTTCCGCCGGAGGAGCCGGAAAACGGCGACGGCAAGAAGAAGGACCCTGCCGGAGGTGGTCAGGGTGCCGGCGGCCAGGGCGGCAACCCCTTCGGCTTCCCGGGAGGCTTCCCGGGAGCGGGCGGCGGCGGGGACAACCCGTTCGCCGCGATGTTCGGTTCGATGAACCCGAACGACCTGGGCGCCGCCTTCCAGCAGCTAGGCCAGATGCTCAGCTACGAGGGCGGTCCCGTGAACTGGGACATGGCCAAGCAGATCGCCCGCCAGACGGTCGCCCAGGGCACCGCCGACGGCACCAAGGACGAGAGCGTCGGCCCCGCCGAGCGCGCCGCCGTCCAGGAAGCCGTGCGCCTGGCCGACCTGTGGCTCGACGACGCGACGTCGCTCCCCTCGGGCTCCACCACCGCGGTGGCCTGGAGCCGCGCGGAGTGGGTCGAGGCCACCCAGCCGGCCTGGAAGGAACTGGTCGACCCGGTCGCCGAGCGTGTCGGCGCGGCCATGGGCGGTGTGCTGCCCGAGGAGATGCAGGCCATGGCGGGCCCGCTGATCGGCATGATGCGCTCCATGGGCGGCGCCATGTTCGGCCAGCAGATCGGGCAGGCCGTGGGCACGCTCGCCGGCGAGGTGGTCGGCTCGACCGACATCGGCCTTCCGCTCGGCCCGGCCGGCAAGGCCGCGCTGCTGCCGCTGAACATCGAGGCCTTCGGCAAGGACCTCGGCGTCCCCAAGGACGAGGTCCGTCTCTACCTGGCCCTGCGCGAGGCCGCCCACCAGCGGCTCTTCGCCCATGTGCCGTGGCTGCGCTCGCATCTGTTCGGCGCCGTCGAGGGCTACGCGCGCGGCATCAAGGTCGACACCGCGAAGCTGGAGGACGCGGTCGGCCAGCTCGACGTGTCCAACCCGGAGCAGCTCCAGGAGGCACTCCAGCAGGGCATGTTCCAGCCGGAGGACACCCCGGAGCAGAAGGCGGCCCTGGCCCGTCTGGAGACGGCCCTGGCGCTGGTCGAGGGCTGGGTCGACGCGGTGGTCCACGCGGCCGCCAAGCCCCGGCTCACCTCGGCGGACGCGCTGCGCGAGACGCTGCGCCGGCGCCGGGCGACCGGTGGCCCGGCCGAGCAGACCTTCGCCACGCTGATCGGCCTGGAGCTGCGGCCGCGCCGGCTGCGGGACGCCTCGCGCCTGTGGGCCTCGCTCACCGACGCGCGGGGGGTGGACGGCCGGGACGACCTGTGGGAGCACCCGGACATGCTGCCGACGGCCACCGACCTGGACGACCCGGACGGCTTCGTGCACCGCGAGCACCTGGACTTCTCGGAGCTCGACAAGATGCTGGGCGAGGCCGCCGAGCAGAACGGCCCCTCCTTGAAGAAGGAGTCTTCGGAGAAGGCTCCCTCGGAGAGGGAGTCCTCTAAGAGGGACGAGCAGCCGGGCACGACCGGGGAGGCCGACGACAGCGACGAGACCGGCGGCACCGGCGAAGGCAAGGGCGAGTCCGACAAGTGAGCCTGCACGACGACGCCGTCCTGGTACTGAAGGCGTACGAGGGCCAGCCCGAGCTGCGCCAGGCCTACCTGGACCATCTCTCGGCGCACCCCGACGGCATGTGGAAGGCCTGCGGGGCGGGCCATCTGACGGCGAGCGCGCTCGTCATCGACCCGGAGCGGGAGCGGGTGCTGCTCACGCTGCACAAGAAGCTCAACATGTGGCTCCAGATGGGCGGCCACTGCGAGCCGGGCGACGCCTCGGTGGCCGCCGCCGCGCTGCGCGAGGCGGAGGAGGAGTCCGGTGTCGCCGGGCTCGCGCTGCTCGCGGGCGGCCCCGTCCGTCTCGACCGGCACCCCATCCCGGCCCCCTGCCACTGGCACCTGGACGTCCAGTACGCGGCGCTGGCCCCGGCCGGTGCGGTCGAGGCCATCAGCGACGAGTCCCTGGACCTGCGCTGGTTCGGCTATGACGAGGTGGCCCGGGTTGCCGACGAGTCGGTGGTCCGCCTCCTGGAGGCGACTCGGGCACGGCTGTAGCCGAGGCCGGACGGGCAGGCCGGCAGCAGCGGCCCGGCCCTCGACGAAGCCGACCCTCAACGAGCCGACCCTCAACCGGCAGTGAAGTAAGGGGCGTTCGCCATGGGCGGGCGCCCCTTACCCGTGCCCTCGAAGGGCAGCCGGCTAGCTCCAGGCGTTGCCCTGGTTCTGGGCGTGGGCGCCCTGCTGCCCCATGCCGTACTGGGCGCGCACCCCCTGCCCGATCACCGCGTTCTGCGGGGGCAGCACCTCGCTGGGCTGGACGAGGGCGAAGCCCTGGCCGAGGAAGCTCAGCTCCCAGCCCTCGCCGGTGTTGCCGCGGCGGCGCCACACGCCGGTGGAGTGCGTCTGCGCCTGCATCTGGACGCGCAGCGACGTCGACCAGGCGACGATCGCGTCCGCGTCCGCGTTGACGTACTTGTCCGGCGTGACCTGGAGCATCAGCGGCTGGCCCGAGGTCATCAGGACGACCTTGCCGGTGCCGGTGATGTTGAGCTGGTACTTGCCGGTGCCGGAGACCCCGTACTGGCTGTCCACGGCGATGACCTCGTGGTGCAGCGAGGAGTCCATCGCGAGGACGTAGCCGCTGTCCACGGTCAGGCCGTCCCGGTCGACGTCGACCACGTGGACGTGCTGGGCCAGATTGGCGAAGTAGACCGTGCCCTGACCCGAGACGCGCATCAGGTCCAGGCCCTCGCCGGTGCGGGCGCGGGCGTTGTGCTGGGCGTTCGACTGGTACTCGCCGTCGAACTCCATCAGACCCTGATAGGCGACCATCGACCCCTTGCGGGCCAGCAGGTCGTCATGGCCGGTGAGCACGGCCCGCAGCAACTGCGGGTTCTGCGCCGTGTACCGCTCCTGGGACTGCTGCTCGGTGTAGCTGAAAAGCGGGCTCTGCATGGTGTCTCTCCCCCTCAGCCCCGGGCCCGCAGGCGGTCCGTGCTGTCCTCACTCGGCTGTACCACGACGACGCCCTTGCCCGAGAAGGCCATCTGGTACGCCTCTCCGCTGCCCCGGCCGATCAGCGAGGACGCCTTGAAGCTGCGCTTGCCCTTCACCTTCAGGTTCGGGGACCAGGCGACCAGTGCGTCCGGGTCGACGTACGTCTCGTCCTCGCCGCTTCCGCAGTCGACGACGACCGGCGTGCCGCGCGAGGTCAGGGCGACCCAGCCGGTGCCGGAGATCTTCACGTTGAACAGGCCCTGGCCGGCGAACTTGGCGAGTCCCTTGACCCGTTCGACCCCCCATTGCAGGCTCGCGTCGAAGGCGAGCACATTGGTGCCGTTGACCGAGAGCGCGTCGTTGTCGAGGTTGACGACCACGACGTTGGCCCCGTAGTCGGCGAGGTAGAGCAGCCCGTCGCCGGTGCACTTCATGAGGGGCGCGCCCTCGCCCGTGATCCAGTCCCGGGCCATCTGGCGCACGGCGGGCGGGTTGGGCTCGTACTGGATGAAACCCTCGTAGGCGACCATCGAGCCGACCCGGGCGAACAGGTCCTGGCCGGTGACCATGGCCACCTTGAGCATGGCGCTGCCGTGGTTCTCCATCCGGGCCGCGACGGGGGTGGGGGCATAGCCCGTGAGCTGCTGGTTCATTCTTCGGGCTCCCTCAGACCTCGTACGGCTGGACGACGATGAAGTTGCCGGGGGCGCCCCGGAACTGGAGATTGACGGACTCGCCGCTGTCCCCCGGATAGGCGTTGCGCCGCAGCCGGACCTGGCTGGAGACGATCACCTGGGACGCGGCGGACCAGGCGACGATCGCGTCGCTGTCGGCGAACGTGGTCGGGGTGACCGGCAGCACCACCGGGGTGCCGTGCGTCATCACGACGACGGTGCCGGTGCCCTGGAACAGCATGGTGAACAGGGCGCCGCCGGGGATACCGTGGCCCTCGATGCGGCGGACCTCGTACTGGAGGGACTCGTCGAAGGCCAGGACGTGCTCGGCGGAGACACAGATGCCGTCGCCCTGGAGCTCGATGGGATGCAGATGGGCGCTGTTCTCCGCGAGGAAGACCTGGCCGCGCCCGGTGCAGCGCATCAGCTGCATTTCCTGGCCGGTCGCGTTGCCGACGATGCGGCCCGCGAAGCCGGCTCCCTTGTACCCGAAGTCGACCTTGCCCTGGTACATGACCATGCTGCCCTGGCGGGCCAGGACGGGCTCGCCGCCGGCCCCGAGGTCGACCCGGACGAGCTGCTTGTTCTGCGAGGTCCAGCGCTGGCCGGTGGGCAGTTCCTTGTACATCTGGATGGCCGCGTGCAGACCACCGCCCTGGGGCGCGCCGTGCGGCCGGCCCTGGGCGGTGGTCTGGCCGTACGGAGCCTGCTGCCCGTACGGAGCGGGGGCACCCGGCGGCACCTGGCCCGGAATGTGGCCGGGGCCCTGCCCGAACTGGGGCTGCTGCGGCGGCTGTCCGTAGGGGGGCTGCTGGGGCCGGCCGTACGGCGCGGGCGCGGGCGGCGGCGGCACGCTGCCGGGCACCAGGTGCATCGGCGCGGCGATGGTCGGCGCCGCGTGGATCTGGGGGCTCGGCGCGGGCGCCGGCGCGGGCGGCGGGGTGGAACCCTGGGGCGGCGGAGCGTAGTGCTGCGGGGCGGGCGCGGGCGGCGGCACGTTGAAGGCGGGTGCGGGCTGCGGGACCTGCGGCGGGGCGCCGAACTGCGGCGCGGGCGGGCCGGCTTGGGGCGGAGGAGCGAAACCGGGGGCCGCGCCTCGCGGCTCGGGCTGCGCCGGGGCAGCGGGCTCCTCCTCCAGGACCTCGCCGCCGAAGTTCTTCAGGAGCGCTTCGAGGCCTCCGTCGAAGCCCTGCCCGACAGCGGCGAAGCGCCACACGTCCTTCAGGTAGAAGTCGCCGAGCATGACGGCCCGCTCGGTGCTGAACTCCGCGCCCGTGAAGGCGTACCGGACCACTTCCTCACCGCCGGCGACGACCCGGATGTAGCCGGGGCCCACCTGCGACATCTGGCCCGCGCCGTCGAGGGTCGCGGTGAAGGAGAGCTTGTGGATGTTGGCCGGGACGCGGTCCAGAGTGACGCGGAACGACTCGGTGTCACCGGACTGCGCGCCCAGGAGCTGGATCGACTCCTCGGGGGACTTCGGCTGGTTGAAGAAGACGAAGTAACGGTCGTCCGACAGCTGCTCGTTGGCGTCGAGCCCGAAGCAGCTGATGTCGAAGGTCAGCCCGGGACCGCCGATCTGCACGCCTACGTAGAGATCCGTTCCTGCCGTGAGATCACTGACCTTGGCCTTGTGGCCGCGCTGGAATTCCCTGGCCATGCGTACCGACCGTCCCCCATCCCGAGGTGAATGCGTCGCGCCAGGCTAACGGCTGCCTCGGACAATCGGCGAAGCCGCTACACATTCGGTACAGAACCGTCGACCCGCACCGCGGACCGGCGTTCCTCACTCCTCGCGGGCGCCCGGCAGATGCGGAAGGCGGTCCGCGGAGACCACGCCCTCCAGGTAACCGCGGGCCCGCTCGGTGCGCGGATAGGCCTCCAGGAGCCGCCAGAAACGGGGGCCGTGGCCCGGCACCAGAAGGTGGGCCAGCTCGTGCAGCAGCACGTAGTCGACGACGTACTCCGGCATCCCCTGCAACCGGTGCGAGAGGCGGATACTGCCCTCGGCCGGGGTGCACGAGCCCCAGCGGGTGTTCTGGTTGGTCACCCAGCGCACGGAGGCGGGCCGGGCCCGGCCCGCGAAGTACTGCTCCGACAGCCGCTCGGCGCGCTCGGTCAGCTCGGCGTCGCCCAGCATGCGCTTGCTCTCCTGCGCGGCGAGCTTGTCGAGCATCACCGTGACCCAGCGCTTCTCCTCGGCCTCCGACATCCGGGCCGGGATCAGCACGATGGTGCGGTCGCCCTCGCGGTAGGCGGAGACCGTCCTGCTGCGCCGTGCACTGCGGCGGACCTCGACCGCGCTCGTCGCCGGACCGCGTGGCGGCAGGCCGGAGGGGCTGCGCGGCGGGCTTCCGGCACTCTGCAGTGGGTCGGCGGGCACGCCCCGACGTTACCCGCTGGCAGTGGGGGAAGTCCCGCCTCCGGGACGGTTGAGCCATGATCCATCCGCTGAGGTGCAGCATTCGGATGACTAATACCCCCGGCCTGTGGACAACTTTTCCCACCGCTCGACGCACCCGTGCATCCTGATCCCACGCCGCACGGGAGCCCGCGATCGGGCAGGTTCCGGGGACGTGCGGGCGGTCACGACGACGGGGGTTCTCGCGATGCATCCGATGCTGAAGCCGGCACTGCGCCGGGCCTGGCGCGACCGGGCGACCGTGCAGTTCGGGATCACACCCGCGCAGGCGGTGGTCGTGTCGCCGGTGGACCCGGCGACGGGCCACTTCCTGGACATGCTCGACGGCACCCAGGGCCTGCCGATCCTGTACGAGCGGGCGCGCGCCCTGGATCTGCCACCGGCCCAAGTGGACGAGCTGGTGGCCCGGTTGACGGCGGCGGGCGTGATCGACGACCCGACGGCCGGCGGGCCCGCGGCCGGTACGCTGCGCGACCGGGCGCAGGCGCTGGAGCGATGGAGGCCGGATCTGGCGTCCCTCTCCCTCGTCCACTCCGAGCCGGGCGACGCGGCGGCCAGACTCGCGGCCCGCGGGGCCATACGGGTCCAGGTGCGGGGCGCCGGGCGGGTCGGCGCGAGCGTCGCGGCGCTGCTTTCGGGTGCCGGGGTGGGCCGCGTCGATGTCCTGGACGGGGGTCTGGCACAGCCGGGGGACGTGGCGCCGGGCGGGCTGCCCGACGCGGCGGTGGGCGAGCGGCGCGCGACGGCGGCGGCACAGCTCGTGCGCCGGACGGCACCGGGCGAGCCGCCGCGCCGGGCCCGGGCGGCGGAGCAGACCCCGCTGTCCTTGATCGTGGTCGCCCCGCGTGACCCCCTCGATGTGTACGCGCCCGACGCGGTGGACACCGAGGAGTGGATCAAGGGTGGAATTCCCCATCTCCATGCGGGAGTTGTGGAGACGACCGGTGTGGTGGGCCCGCTGGTCCTGCCGGGCGGCACGGGCTGCGCGGGGTGCCTCTCGCTCGGCCGCGCGGAGCGGGACGCGGGCTGGCCGCGGCTGCTCGCGCAGTGGCGCTCGGGGCGGCAGCGCACCGCCGTACCGGCCTGTGACCTGGCTCTCGCTGCGGCGGTCGCCGGTCTCGCGGCCGCACACGCGCTGGCGTTCCTCGACGGCGATCTTCCGGCGAGCACCGGCACCCGCTGGGAGGCCTCGCTCCCTCAGCTCGACTGGCGGTCGGCCCCGGTCGCGCCCCACCGCGACTGCTTCTGCGGCGCGGTCGGGAACACTCGGGGGGAGGAGGGCTCCGGGGCCGCCCGGGCACACGACACAATGGCCCGGTAACGCCTGCGAGGGCGCTGCTGTCTGGGATTTGGAGGGGCTCATGTCTGATCTTCCCCGGAAGGCGGTCACCCGGACCGCCAAGCTGGCCGCGCTGCCCCTTGGCTTCGCCGGGCGGGCGACCTGGGGCCTGGGCAAGCGGATCGGCGGCAAGTCGGCGGAGCTGGTGGCCCGCGAGCTCCAGCAGCGCACCGCCGAGCAGCTCTTCAAGGTCCTGGGCGAGCTGAAGGGAGGGGCGATGAAGTTCGGGCAGGCGCTGTCCGTCTTCGAGTCGGCCCTGCCCGAGGAGGTCGCGGGTCCCTATCGGGCCGCGCTGACCAAGCTCCAGGAGGCGGCGCCCCCGATGCCGACCCGTACGGTCCACGGCGTGCTGGAGGAACGGCTCGGCGCCGACTGGCGGGAGTTGTTCCTGGAGTTCGACGAGAAGCCGGCGGCCGCGGCTTCGATCGGGCAGGTGCACCGGGCGGTGTGGCACGACGGACGCACGGTGGCCGTCAAGGTGCAGTACCCGGGGGCCGGCGAGGCGCTGCTTTCGGATCTCACCCAGCTGAGCCGGTTCGCCCGGCTGCTCGGCCCGCTGATTCCGGGGATGGACATCAAGCCGCTCATCTCCGAGCTGCGCGACCGGGTCTCGGAGGAGCTGGACTACGAGCTGGAGGCGCGGGCCCAGCGCGAGCACGCCGAGGAGTTCGCGGGCGATCCCGATGTGCTGGTGCCCGCTGTGGTGCACCAGTGTGACCAGGTCCTGGTCACGGAGTGGATCGGGGGGATACCGCTCTCGGACGTGATCAGGGACGGCACGCCGGAGCAGCGCGACCGGGCCGGACAGCTCCTCACCCGGTTCCTGTTCTCGGGCCCGGCCAGGACCGGGCTGCTGCACGCCGATCCGCATCCGGGCAACTTCCGGCTGCTGCCGTCCGAGCAGGACGGCGGCCCCTGGCGGCTCGGCGTGATGGACTTCGGCACGGTGGACCGGCTGCCCGGCGGGCTGCCCGCCACCATCGGTGAATCCCTGCGGATGACGCTGGAGGGCGAGGCCGAGGCGGTGTACGAGCGGCTGCGCGAGGAGGGCTTCGTCAGGGAGTCCATCGAGCTCGATCCGGACGCGGTGCTCGACTATCTGGTGCCGATCATCGAGCCGGCCCAGGCCGACGAGTTCACGTTCAGCCGGAGCTGGATGCGGGGGCAGGCGGCCCGGATCGCCGATCCGCGCTCCCCCGCCCATCAGCTGGGCAAGCAGCTCAATCTGCCGCCGTCGTATCTGCTGATACACCGTGTGACGCTGTCCACCATCGGGGTGCTGTGCCAACTGGACGCGACGGTGCGGATGCGGGCCGAGCTGGAGGAGTGGCTGCCGGGCTTCCTGGCGGACACGTCGCACGACTCGGCACCGGCCGCCGAGGTGGGGGCGCCGGTCGAAGCGGTGGCGGCGGTCGAAGCGGTGGCGGCGGAGGAGGCCTGAGGATGCCCGCCGACGCGAGGCCTACGACGGGACCCCGGGAGCCTGGGGCCGCGAACTGCCGCCAGACGTACGGCAGATGCAGCGGCCGGCCGCGCGGATGACGTTGGTGGTGGCGCGCGGCCGACGTTGGCGCGGGGAGGAGGCCGATGTGGGCTCGGGGGCTGGGGTGGGCGCTACCACCAGGCCGCGTCGAGCCTGCCTTCGATGGCTCTGATGTTGGCGCGGGCGCAGTCGTCGCAGTAGTAGTGGCTGGTGCCGTTCTCGACCGAGTAGGTCCACGTAGGCGGTGGGCCGCCGGCCGGAGCAGGGGTCCCGCAGCGGGAGCACACGATGGTTTCGGCCACCGGCCGATTCTGGTCGTCCACCTCGCGACGATACCGCCGTCCCGGGCCCGCCGGGACCACAACGCACCGCGGGGGCAGGTCCGTTCGGACCTGCCCCCGTCGTGCTGTCAGTGTTCCGGTGGTGCCTGGCGCGCCGGCCGTCAGTGCATGACGGCCATGGCGAGCGCACGGCGGGCGCGCATCGACGCGCGCTCGGCGCGCCGCTGCATCCGCCGCGCGGCGACCATGCGGAGCGCCTGGCGCTCCACCTCGGCCTCCCGCAGTCGCTGATGCATATGCGCACGGGCCAGGGCTTCTGGCATGAGTTGCATTTCAAGGGTCCTGTTCTGGCGCGACTCGTTCGCGCCGGTGGTGGTGAAGTCTGGGGTCGCGGAGCCGGTGGGCTCGCTCGCGGACGTCGTCATCGGGGCCTGCTTCTGGGGGTCGTTCGTTCGGGGGCGGTCAATGGTTCCCGGGCGGTTCATGCGGCGACCGGGTTCTTGCGCGGGCGACCACGCGGCCGCTTGCGGGCAACGACCACACCCTGGACGAAGAGCTCGCCGCCCCAGACGCCCCACGGCTCGCGCCGCTCCTTGGCACCCGCGAGGCAGGCGGCCATGAGGGGGCAGGTCTGGCAGAGCGACTTGGCGTACTCGACGTCGGCCGGGGACTCGGCGAAGAAGACCTCCGGGTCGAAGGAACGGCAGGGGACGGGTACGCCGAGGTTCTCGATGGCGTCGTCGAGCGCGGTGAGCGCGGTGAGGGGAGTCAAGGCGGGGTCCTCCGTGAGACCGGGCGGGGGGAGAGTCGGGGCGGGCGGTACGGACGGGGCGTGCGCTTCGAGTTGCACGGTGTTTTCTTCCTCGTCTTGTCGGCTGTGTCGGTCCGGCCGGTCGGCCGGGTTGCGGCTGGTACCGAGGCCCCCTTCACCCCGTCCGTCCCGTTCGGGACAAACAGAAGGGCCGCGGATCCCTGATGGGGTTCCGCGGCCCTGAAGGCGCCTGCCTGATCCGTATCAGGCTGGATCGCTCCAGGGTTCGAGCCCACGGAAGGCCCACATCATGTGGTGCTGGTACTTCTTCGTCTGCTTCTCGGCTCCTGCACCGGCCGCCGCAAAGGCGTGGGCCTTGGCCCGTCCCTTCGCTACTGCTGCTTCCGGTGCCTGAATCGGTCGCTCATTGCGCTCATCACGCACGGGGAGGCTCGACAGGGAGGCCGGGGCGACGGCGGACGTGCCGACGAGACCGGAGACGCCGGCGAACAGACCGGTGCCCTGAAGCGAGGAGCCGAGCGTGCAGGTGGCGGTGACCGAGCGGTCCGTCACTTTGGTGCTGATGAAGCTGGGGATGAACTCGATGTAGCTGGCCACTGGTCTCGCCTCCTCTCGGCGTCTCGGGGACTTCGGCCTCGCGGCCTGATCCCATGCGTATTCGGATGAGTACAGCTAAGTACAGCACGGAGACCGGGCTTCGGAGAAGCTCTTGTTTCCGTGGTTAAGAACCTATGGGGATTCCCCTGGCGGGCGCAAACTATTTTCTCGACGATTTTTCATGAACCTTCCTCGTCGACTCCTCCAAGCTCCTCACCTGCGCAGATGGCGAGGACATCGGTGCCGAACCGGTTCAGCTTGCGGGCTCCGACGCCGGCGATCACCGCGAGCTCGGGGCCGCAGGAGGGCACGGCCTCCGCGATCGCCATGAGGGTCTTGTCGGTGAAGACGACGTAGGGCGGCATGCCCAGCTCCCGCGCCTGCTCGGCGCGCCAGTCCCGCAGGCGTTCGTACAGCGCTTCGTCCATGTCCGACGGGCAGTCCTCGCAGCGCATCAGCTTCATCTCGCCGGCCTCGGTGAGCGTCTTGCCGCAGACCCGGCAGAGCACCGGCCCCCGCCGGACTCGCTTGGCCACGGCGGGCCCGCGCTCGATGCCGCCGGTTCCGCCCACGGTTGCGCGGGCACGGGAGCCGGAACCGGGGCGCAGGCCGTTCAGGAAGTGGCTGGGGCGCCGGTGGGCGCGGCCGCCGGGAGAGCGGGAGAGCGACCACGAGAGCCCGAGGTGGACCCGGGCCCGGGTCACGCCGACGTACAGGAGCCGGCGCTCCTCCTCGATCTGCTCGTCCGTCTTGGCGTAGGTGATCGGCAGCATGCCCTCGGTGAGGCCGACCAGGAACACGGCGTCCCACTCCAGGCCCTTGGCCGCGTGCAGGGAGGCGAGGGTGACGCCCTGCACGGTCGGAGCGTGCTGGGCGTCGGCCCGGGCCTGGAGCTCGGCCACCAGGTCCGACAGCGTCGCGTCGGGCTTCGCCTTCGCGTAGTCCTCGGCGAGGCGGACGATCGCGGCCAGTGACTCCCAGCGGTCGCGCACCGCGCCCGAGCCCTTCGGCGGCGCCGCCGTCCAGCCCTTGGTGCCGAGCACGGCCCGTACCTGGGAGGGCAGGTCCTCGGCGTCGTCGAGCAGCGCGTCGTTGCGGCCGGCCAGGCGGGCGCCGCTGAGCGCGGTCTTCGCCTCGCGGACCTCGGGGCGCTCGAAGAACCGCTCGGCGCCACGCATCTGGTACGGCACGTCCAGATCGGCCAGGGCCTGCTCGTAGATCTCGGACTGGGCGTTGATCCGGTAGAGCACCGCGATCTCGCCGGCCGGGACGCCGGAACGGATGAGGTCGCGGATGCGCCGGGCCACGCCCTCGGCCTCGGCCGGCTCGTCGCCGTACTCCGTGTAGACGGGCTCGGGGCCCGTGGGGCGCTGGGAGATCAGCTCCAGGCGGTGCTCGGCGGCGCGCCCGCTGGCCTGGTTGAGCAGGCCGTTGGCCAGATGCACGACCTGGGGGGTGGAGCGGTAGTCCCGGACCAGCTTGACGACCGTCGCGCCGGGGTGACGGGTGCGGAAGTCCAGCAGGTGGTCGGGGGTGGCGCCGGTGAAGGAGTAGATGGTCTGGCTGGCGTCGCCCACCACGCACAGGGTGTCGCGGTCGCCGAGCCACAGGTCGAGCAGGCGCTGCTGGAGGGGGCTGACGTCCTGGTACTCGTCCACCACGAAGTGCTGGTACTGGCTGCGGACCCGCTGTGCGATGTCCTCCCGGTACTGGAGGACGCCGACCATGAGGAGCAGCACGTCCTCGAAGTCGATCACCACGCGGTCCTGCTTGAGCTGCTCGTACGTCCGGTAGATCTGGGCGATCTCGGCCGGGGCGCGGGGCGGCTCGCGGTGTGACTTGGCGACCGCCGCCGGATAGTCGTCGGGCACGGTCTGGGTGACCTTCGCCCACTCGATCTCGCCGGTCACATCGCGCAGCTCGTTGCGGTCCAGGCGGAGGCCGCCGCGGGCCGCCGCCTCCGCGACCAGCTGGACCTTGCGGTCCAGGAGGCGGGGCGGATGCTGGCCGCCGACCGCCATCGGCCAGAAGTGCTGGAGCTGGCTGAGGGCCGCGGCGTGGAAGGTGCGGGCATGGACGCTGCCGACGCCGAGCTCGCGCAGCCGGCCGCGCATCTCGGCGGCCGCCCGATTGGTGAAGGTGACGGCCATCACCCCGGCCGGCGGCAGGATCCCGGAACGCACCCCGTACGCGATCCGGTGGGTGATCGCGCGGGTCTTGCCGGTGCCCGCGCCGGCCAGCACGCACACCGGACCGTGCAGGGCCGTCGCGACCTCGCGCTGCTCGGGGTCGAGCCCGTCGAGCACCGCGTCGGCCGTGTCGGGGACCGGCGGGAACAGAGTGGAGTGCGTTGCTGATGTCACCCCGCCATGCTGCCAGGTCGCCCGGGACGTCCGCGCCGCGTTGTCCACAGGTGGCGTCCGCGGTCCTACTAATGCCGGCTGATGCCGGGCGCCTCCCCGGTCGATGCCCGGCCCCCTGCCCGGTCGTGCGGGACGGGGCGGGGCCAGGCCGGCCCGCCGTGGCGATTCCGTCACATGTGAGGGCGGCGCGGGAATGGTGGTCGGCTCCCGTACGTTCCCCTGCGTGCGGAACCGCATTTCGGCGGGGCGCGCACGCCAGTCAGCGATACAGAGGAGCGCGAGACACATGCCGGGCACTGTGACGATGTACAGCACCACCTGGTGCGGCTACTGCCAGCGGCTGAAGAAGCAGATGGACCGCGAGGGCATCGCGTACACCGAGGTCAACATCGAGCACGACCCGGCGTCCGCGGAGTTCGTGGAGAAGGCCAACGGCGGCAACCAGACGGTCCCGACCGTGCTCTTCGACGACGGTTCGACGCTCACCAACCCGTCGCTCGCGCAGGTCAAGCAGAAGATCGGCGTCTGAGACGACCGGCGGGGCGAGCATCCATCGGGAGCCGCTCGCCCAGTCATGCGGAAGGCCCCCCTCCAAGCGTGGACGGGGGCCTTCCGCACGGCCGGGACCGAGGCCGGTCCGAGGGTCAGTGGGACGGCTTCGGCAGCGGCTTGCCGTACCAGAGCTCGATGAGGCGGGCCGCGATCGAGATACCGTACGGGGGCAGGACCTCGCCGGATTCGAAGGCGGCGGCCAGGTCCTCGCGGGAGAACCAGCGCGCCTCGTGGATCTCCTCGCCGTCCACGTTGATCTCGGACGAGACGGCCTTCGCCATGAAGCCGAGCATCAGGCTGGACGGGAACGGCCAGGGCTGGCTCGCCACGTACTCCACCGGGCCGACCGTGACACCGGCCTCCTCGAAGACCTCGCGGCGCACCGACTGCTCGATGGACTCACCGGGCTCGACGAAGCCCGCCAGGGTCGAGAACCGGCCCTCGGGCCAGTGCACCTGGCGGCCGAGCAGCGCCCGGTCCTGGTCGTCGGTGACCAGCATGATCACGGCCGGGTCGGTGCGCGGGTAGTGCTCGGCGCCGCAGACCGGGCAGCGGCGGATGTGGCCGGCCGCCGCGATCACGGTGCGCTCGCCGCAGCGGGAGCAGAAGCGGTGCAGGCGCTGCCAGTTCTCCAGGGCGACGGCGTGCGTCATGAGGCTCGCGTCGCGGGGCGAGAGCAGCAGCCCCGCCTCGCGCAGCCCGGCGGGCCTGGCCGACTGGTCCATGCGGCCGGGCAGCGCGTCCTTCTGGAGGGCGAAGTAGCTGACGCCGTCCTCGTCCGTGCCCAGGAAGTAGCGGTGGGTCTCGGTGACCGGGGCCTCGAAGGCCGGGGTCATCACGAGCTCGGTGCGCCCGTCCGCCCCGTCCGCGGGCTCGTCGATCAGTACCTGGCCGCCGGAGACCACGAAGACCCGGGTCGTCGGATGACTCCAGGCGGCTGCCAGCCAGGCCTCGTCGAGGCGGTGGTGGGCCGCTCGGTCGATGCCGCTCGGCTCGGTCAGACCGATGGGCGTGGCGAGCCCGATCGGCCGGTCCGTGAAGGCTTCACTGCTGGTGGTGCTCACAGGTGCTTCCAACTCCCCCGGGTGGATGGTGTGTTCAGCGATTTCTGTCGGCCGGCGGCCGGGGCCGACGGCTCAGGCTGTGGTGGCGGCGAGGTCGCTCCACAGATGGGCCGTCGTCTCGACGCCCTTGAACAGGAGGTCGAGCTCGACCTTCTCGTTGGGCGCGTGCCAGCCGTCGGAGGGGACCGAGATCCCCAGGAAGAGGACCGGCGCCGCCAGCACGTCCTGGAGGTCGGCGGCGGGTCCTGAGCCGCCCTCGCGGGTGAAGCGGACCTTCGTGCCGAAGGCCTGCCCCATCGCCCGGACCACGGACTTGAGCGCCGGGTGGTCGAGCGGGGTGAGGCACGGCCGGGTGCCGGCGCTCCAGTTGATCTCGTGCCGGATGCCGGCCGGGAGCTGCCCGGCGGTCCAGTCCGTGACGATCTTCTCGATGTGGTTCGGGTCCTGTCCCGCGACCAGCCGGAAGGACAGCTTCACCATCGCCGACGACGGCACGATCGTCTTGCCGCCGGGGCCCTGGTAGCCGCCGCCGATGCCGTTGACCTCTGCCGTCGGGCGGGCCCAGATCCGCTCCAGGGTGGAGAACCCGGCCTCGCCGTGGGCCGCCCGCGACTTGGCGGTGCGCAGCCACTCGGCCTCGTCGAAGGGCAGCTCGGCGAACAGCTCGCGCTCGGCGTCGGTCAGCTCGACGATGCCGTCGTAGAAGCCGGGGACGGTCACGTGCAGGTCGGCGTCGTGCAGGGCCGCGACCAGGCGGGCCGCGGCCGTCGCCGGGTTGGGGACCGCGCCGCCGAAGGACCCGGAGTGGATGTCCTGGCCGGGCCCGTACAGCTGGATCTCGCACTCGGCGAGGCCGCGCATGCCGGTGCACACGGTCGGGGTGTCCTCGGACCACATGCCGGTGTCCGAGACGATCACGACGTCCGCCGCGAGGCGCTCGGCGTGCTCCTCGACGAGGGCGCGGAAGTGCGGCGAACCGGACTCCTCCTCACCCTCGATGAGGAGCTTGAGGTTGACGGCGGGGGCGGTGCGGCCGGTGGCGGCGAGGTGCGCGCGGACGCCGAGGGTGTGGAAGAACACCTGGCCCTTGTCGTCGGCGGCGCCGCGTCCGTACATCCGCCCGTCCGCGATCACCGGCTCGAACGGCTCGGTGTCCCAGCCGTCCTCGCGGGCCGCGGGCTGGACGTCGTGGTGCCCGTAGACCAGGACGGTGGGCGCGCCCGGCTCGCCCGAGGGCCACTCGGCGTAGACGGCGGGAGCGCCCGGGGTGTCCAGGATCTCCGCGACCGGGAAGCCGGTCTCGCGGAGCTTGGCGGCGAGCCAGTCGGCGCTGCGGCGCACGTCGGCGTCGTGGTCGGGCTGGGCCGACACCGACGGGATGCGCAGCCACTCGGCGAGGTCGTCGAGGAAGGCGGCGCGGTGCTGCTCGATGTACGTGCGCACCGCTGCGGTGGCGGTCTGGACGGCGCTGTCCGGGGTCTCGCTCATGCCCTTGAGCCTATCCGGCCGGTGGCGGTGGCCGGTCCGCCGGTCCGCCCTGCGGACTGTGCCCCAGCAGGATCGCCTCCAGCTCGGCCCGGCCCGGCAGCCGGGCCGGACGGACCGTCTCACCTGTGCGTACATACACGAACGCGGCCGTCACCGACTCCAGCGGCACGCCCAGCTGCTCGGCCCAGGCGACCCGGTAGACCGCCAGCTGGAGCGGATCGGCGGTGGCCTGACGCCCGGTCTTCCAGTCGACGATCTCGTACGTGGCGAGCGTGCCGTCGCCCTCTTTGTAGACGGCGTCGATCCGGCCCCTGATCACCCGGCCGGCGAGCGTCAGCTGAATGGGCGCCTCGGTGCGGAACGGAGTACGGACCGCGTACGGGGTGCGCTCGAAGGCATCCTTGAGGGCGGCCAGATCGCGCTCGTCCGCGATGTCGGCCTCGCTGTCGTCGGCGCCGGGCAGTTCGTCGGGGCCGAGCATGGGCAGCGGGAGCTCGTCGTAGCGGGACTCCACCCAGGCGTGGAAGCGGGTGCCCCGGCGGGCGGCCGGCTGCGGGCGGCGCGGCATGGGGCGGGCCAGGTGCCGGGCGAACGCGTCGGGGTCGGCTGCCAGGCTCAGCAGCTCGGACGCGGTGAGCGAGGCGGGCACCTCGACCTCGCGGGTGGTGGCGCGGGCCCGGCGCAGCTCGGTGGTGAGCGCCTCCAGGTCGCGGTCCCAGGAGTGCAGGGTGCGGCGGTCCTCGGAGGTCAGACGCGGGGCGGGGATGGCGACGTGCGGCTCGGCCGGGGTGTGGCCGCGGGCCTCGGAGTCGGCGCGGGGCGGGGCGGTGCGGGTGTGCTCCACGGGCTCCTGGTGCTCGATGCCGTCGCGGTACGCCATGTCGCCGAGGTGCGCCGTGTCGTCGCGGTGCGCCGTCTCGTCGGGGTGCGCCATGTCGCCGAGGTGCGCCATGTCGTCGCGGTGCGCCATGTCGTCGCGGTGCTCGGCAGGCTCGGGCGGGACAGGGCGTTCCGTGGGGAGCAGGTCCCAGTCGTCGGGGGCGAGGGCCCCCGGGTCGCCGAACTCCTCATCTCCATAAGGCTCTTCCGCGTAGCCGTCCCCTTCATAGGGTTCGTAGGGTTCGTAGGGCGCGCCCTCATAAGGTGCGTCCTCATAAGAGGAGGGCGTTGCGTCGCCGGGGGGCGCGGCCCTCTCCAGGTGGGCCAGGACTCGTTCGGCGGCGGCGCGGCGGCGGGCCAGGGACTCCGGGTCGAGCGGGAGGGGCCAGGCGTGCGTGGTCGCGGACTCGTGGAGGGCCGGGTTCTCGGCGTCCTCGGCCGGCCGGTCCGCCCATGCCTCGATCTCGCCGTGGCCCGCCACGCAGTGCTCGTACAGCGCGTGCAGGAAGTCGGAGGGGCCCCGGGGCTTCTTCTGGCTGGGGCCCCACCAGTGGCCGGAGCCGAGCAGCAGGGTGCGGGGGCGGGTGAACGTGACGTATCCCAGGCGGAGTTCCTCCGTGTGCTGGTGGTCCTTCATCGCCTCCTTGAAGGACTTGAGGCCCTTCGCGTCCCACTCCTCGACGACGGGCAGCGTCGGGGCGTCGCCGCGCAGCGCGTGCGGGAGGACCTTCGCCTGGGACGTCCAGGCCTCCCGCGACTGGGTGGAGGGGAACGTTCCGGTGACAAGACCCGGGACCGCGACGACGTCCCACTCCAGGCCCTTGGACTTGTGCGCGGTGAGGACCTTCACGGTGTTCTCGCCGCCGGGCAGCGCGTTGTCCAGGCCCTTCTCGTACTGCGCGGCGGTGCGCAGGAAGCCGAGGAAGGCGAGGAGGGAAGCCTCGCCGTCGAGGGCTGCGAAACTCGCCGCTATGTCGAGGAAACCGGAGAGCGTCTCGCGGCGGCGGGCCGCCAACGCGTGCGGGGACGCGGAGAGTTCGACCTCCAGACCGGTGACGGTCAGGACGCGGTGCAGTACGTCCATCAGCGGGTCGGCGAGCGAGCGGCGCAGGTCGCGCAGCTCGGTGGCGAGGCGGGCGAAGCGGACGCGGGCCTCGGCGGAGAAGGGCAGGCCGTCGTCCTCGGCGCCTTCGAGGAAGGTGTCCAGGGCGTCGGCGAGGGAGATCACCTCGGCCGGGTCGACGCCTTCGACCGCGTCCGCGAGGCGCTGGTCGGGGTCGTCGGAACCGGCGCGCGTGCGCCGCACCAGATCGCGAGCGCGGCGGCCGAGCAGCGCCAGGTCGCGGGGGCCGATGCGCCAGCGCGGGCCGGTCAGGACGCGGACCAGCGGGGCGTTGGCGCCCGGGTCCTGGAGGACTTCGCAGACCGCCACGAGGTCGGCGACCTCCGGCAGATGGAGCAGGCCGGAGAGACCGACGACCTCGACCGGGACGTCCCGGGCCACCAACGCGCCCTGGATCTGCGGGAAGTCGCCGGCCGTGCGGCACAGGACGGCGATCTCGCCGGGCGCCTTGCCGGTGCGCACGAGGTGGGCGATCGAGTCGGCGAGCCACTCGATCTCCTCCTGGTGGGTGTCGAGCAGCGCGATGCGGACCCCGCCGTCCCGCTCGGCGCCAGGTGCCGGGCGCAGCGCCTCGACCCCCTCGTGCATCGAACGCAGCGGCGCGGCAAGGGAGTTGGCGAGGTCGAGAAGACGGCCGCCGCTGCGGCGGTTCTCGGAGAGTGCGTAGCGGGTGGCGGGCCGGCCGTCGCTGTACGGGAAGTGGCGGGGGAAGTCGTCGAGGTTGGCGACCGAGGCGCCACGCCAGCCGTAGATGGCCTGGCAGGGGTCGCCGACGGCGGTCACGGCATGTCCGGTGCCGCCGCCGAAGAGCGCGGCGAGCAGCCGGCGCTGGGCCACGGAGGTGTCCTGGTACTCGTCGAGGAGCACCACCTGGAACTCCTCGCGCAGGATCCGGCCGACCTCGGGGTGGGTGAGCGCGAGCTCGGCGGACAGCGCGATCTGGTCGCCGAAGTCCAGTAGGTCGCGGCTCTTCTTGGCGGCCCGGTAGCGGGTGGTGAGGTCGAGCAGTTCGAGCCGGGCGGCGGCGGCCTCGGGCGCCTTGCGCAGCTCGGCGTTGCTGAGCTTGGCCCCTTCCAGGGTCCGCAGCAGCTCGTGGTCGTACGCGGCCAGGCGCTCCGGGCGTACGAGGTGTTCGGCGAGCTCGGCGTCGAGCGCGAGCAGATCGCTGACCAGGGAGGCGAACGACTTGGTCAGCGTCGGGTACGGCCCCGGGGCCTCGCGGAGCACGCGGGCGGCGAGCTGGTAGCGCGTGGCGTCGGCGAGCAGCCGCGAGGTGGGCTCAAGGCCTATGCGCAGACCGTGGTCGGTCAGGAGCCGGCCCGCGAAGGCGTGGTACGTGGAGATGCCGGGTTCGCCCTGCTCCGGCTCGGGGGCGTCCGGGTCCGTGATGCCGGCCCGGATCAGGGCGGTGCGCACGCGCTCGGCGAGCTCGCCGGCCGCCTTGTTGGTGAAGGTCAGGCCGAGGACCTGCTCGGGGGCGACCTGGCCGGTGCCCACCAGCCACACGACCCGGGCCGCCATGACGGTCGTCTTGCCCGAGCCCGCTCCGGCCACGATGACCTGCGGGGCGGGCGGCGCGGTGATGCAGGCCGTCTGCTCCGGGGTGAAGGGGATGCCGAGGAGCTCCTTGAGCTGCTCGGGGTCACTGAGGTGGGTGGGCACGTCAGGAAGGGTAGTGGGGGGTGCTGACATTGGGGGATTTGTGCTGGCCGTCGCTGGGGGTGCGGGCTGCGGTGGGCTGCGGGCGTGCGGGCTGCGGTGGGCTGCGGGCGTGCGGGCTGCGGTGGGTTGCGGGCGTGCGGCGGGACGCGGGGGTGCGGGTGCGTGCGGCGGGGGTGGGGCGCCTGCGGCGGGCTGTGCCCCTCCCCGCCCCTTCCCTAAACCCTCCGGGGGTGGGGAGGGGACAGGGGAAGGGTGTTTTTTTGGGGGCTGCGCCCCCGGGCCCCCCGCGGGGGCTTCGCCCCCTGCACCCCCTTCGGGGCTCCGCCCCGGACCCCGCTCGGGGGCCAGCTCGGGGGCCAGCTCGGGTCCGGGGGCCCGCTCGGGGGCTCCGCCCCGGACCCCGCTCGGGGGCCTGCTCCGGGGCCCGCTCCGGGGCCCGCTCGGGTCCGGGGTCCCGCTCGGGAGCGTGCCCCGGAACCCCGGGTGCGCCGGAGCCCGCTCGGGCTACGGGCCCCCTACTCCACCACCTGCCGCCCCTCCGGCTGGGCCGTGCACGACGAGCGGAACGTGCAGTGCGTGCAGTGCGTTCCCGGGGTCGGGGTGAAGTGTTCGTCCAGGACCTTGCCCGCGGCCGTGGCCAGGAGGTCGCCCACCCATGCGCCCTCAAGGGGCTGCTGGGACTGGACCTTGGGGTGGGCGTCGCCGCCCTCGCGCTTGGGGGCGGCCTGGCGCAGGTGGACCAGTTCGGCGCCGCCGGAGTCGGGGCGGTGGCCGTCGAAGGCCTCGTCCAGGGCGCCCTCCCTGACCGCCAGCTGGTAGACGGCCAGCTGGGGGTGGGCGGCGACCTCGGCGGCGGTGGGCGGCTGCTTGCCGGTCTTGAAGTCGACCACGTACGCGCGGCCTTCGACGTCCTTCTCGACCCGGTCCATGGAGCCCCGGATGCGGACCTCGTACTCCCCCGCCTCCAGCGTCACGTCGAAGCCGTGTTCCGTGGCGACCGGGGTGCGGCCCGCGCGGTCCAGGGTGTGCCACTGGAGGAAGCGTTCCAGGGCGGCGCGCGCGTTCTGCTTCTCCTGGACGGACTTCCAGGGCGCGTCGAAGGCGAGCGCGTCCCACACCGAGTCGAGGCGTTCCATCAGAACGGCCAGGTCGGCCGGCGTACGGCCGGAGGCGACCTCGTCGGCGAGCACGTGAACGACGTTGCCGAAGCCCTGGGCGGCCGTCGCGGGCGCGTCCGCCTTCACTTCTCGGCCCAGGAACCATTGCAGCGCACAGGTGTTGGCGAGCTGGTCGAGGGCGCTGCCGGACAGGGCCAGCGGCAGCTCGCGGTCGCGCAGCGGGACCTGTGAGCGGGTCGGCTCGTGCAGGCCCCACCAGCGGTCCGGGTGCGCGGCCGGGACCAGAGGCTGGCCCTCGTCGTCGGTGAGCGCGGCGAGCCGGCCCAGGCGTTCGGCGGCGGCCTCGCGCAGCGCGTCGGAGGCCGCCGGGTCGACGGTGGTGGCGCGCAGCTCGGCGACGAGCGCCGCCACCGCGAGCGGACGGCGCGGGCGGCCCGTGGTGTCGCGGGGCTCGACGCCCAGCTCGGTGAGGAAGCGCGACGGCTGGTCGCCGTCGTCCGCCGGAGCCTTGACCGCGGTCACCACCAGACGGTCGCGGGCCCGGGTGGCCGCGACGTAGAAGAGGCGTCGTTCCTCGGCGAGGAGTGCGCCCGGGGTGAGCGGTTCGGCCAGGCCGTCGCGCCCGATCCGGTCGGCTTCGAGGAGCGAGCCGCGGCGGCGCAGGTCGGGCCAGAGCCCTTCCTGCACCCCGGCGACCACGACCAGGCTCCACTCCAGGCCCTTGGAGCGGTGCGCGGTCATGACGCGTACGGCTTCGGGACGGGCGGCCCGGCGGGTCAGGGTGTCGGCCGCTATGTCCTGCGCCTCCACCTCTTCGAGGAAGTTGAGCGCGCCCCGGCCGCCGGTGCGCTCCTCCGCGCGGGCCGCGGTGTCGAACAGGGCGCACACCGCGTCGAGGTCGCGGTCGGCGGCCCGGCCGCCCGCCCCGCCGCGCAGCGCCGCGCGCTCCAGGCGCCCCGGCCAGGGCGTCCCGTTCCACAGCTCCCACAGCGCCTCGGCCGCGGTGCCGCCGCCCGCCAGGAGTTCGCGGGCCTTGCGCAGCAGAGCGCCGAGACGCTGGGCGCCACGGGCGTAGGAGGGGTCGTGCGCGACGAGGCGTTCGGGCTCGGCGAGCGCGCGGGCGAGCAGCACGTCGGAAGGGGCCGGGAGGCGGGTGCCCGCGGCCCGCTCCTCGTCGCGCAGGGCCCGGCCCAGGCGCCGCAGGTCTGCGGTGTCCATGCCGCCGAGCGGTGAGGTGAGCAGGGTGTGCGCGGTCTCGGGGTCGAGCCAGGCGGGGGCCGCGGCGGGCGGGTTCGCCGGGCCCCTTCGGGGGTGGACGAGGCTGACCGGGGCGGGGGCGTCGGGGGCGGAGGCGTCCGGGGCGGCCTCATGCGAGGGGGCGGCCTCCTTCGACGCGGCCTCGGCCACCACGCGCAGCGCCGCGAGCAGCGGCCCGGCAGCGGGCTCGTCGCGCAGCGGGGTGTCCGCGCCGGAGGTGTCCACGGGGATGCCCGCCGTCGTCAGGGCGCGGCGCAGCGCGGGGATCGCGCGGGTGCCCGCGCGGACCAGGACCGCCATCTCCCGCCAGGGGACGCCCTCTTCGAGGTGGGCGCGGCGCAGCAGGTCGGCGATGTTGTCCAGTTCGGTGGAGGCCGTGGGGTAGGTGTACGTCTCGACACGGCCGCCGGTGCGGGTGGGCCGCAGCTCTCGGTGCGCGCGGACCTGCTCGACGGGGAGCCGCGGCAGCGGCATCCGGCGGGTCAGGAGCCGGGTCGCGTCCAGGAGCGCGGTGCCGGAGCGGCGCGAGGTGGTGAGCACCTCGACGGGCGCGGGGCGGCCGTCACCGCGGGGGAAGGCGTCGGGGAAGTCGAGGATGCCGTTGATGTCGGCGCCGCGGAAGGTGTAGATCGACTGGTCCGGGTCGCCGAACGCGACCAGCGTCCGCCCACCTCCCGCGAGCGCCCGCAGCAGCCGCACCTGGGCCGGGTCGGTGTCCTGGTACTCGTCGACGAACACCGCGTCGTAGGAGGGCAGCTCGATGCGCTCGGCCAGCAGCACCGCGCGGTGCACGAGTTCCGCGTAGTCCAGGACGCCCTGGAGGTCGAGCACGTCGAGGTACTCGGCGAGGAACGCGGAGGCCGCCTTCCAGTCCGGGCGCCCCGCGCGCTCGGCGAAGCGGGCGAGCGCGGCCGGGCCGAGGCCGAGTTCACGGCTGCGGGCGAGCACCGCGCGCACCTCGTCGGCGAAGCCGCGCGTGGTCAGGCAGGCCCGCAGTTCGTCGGGCCAGCTCACATGGGCGAGCCCGGTGCGCTGGAGGTCGATCTGCCCGGCGAGCAGATCGCGTACGGCCACGTCCTGTTCGGGACCCGAGAGCAGCCGCAGCGGCTCGCGGAACAGCTCGGCGTCCTGGTGGGCGCGCACCAGGGCGTAGCAGTACGAGTGGAACGTGGTGGCCTGCGGGCTCTTGGCGCCGGCGCCGAGCCGCAGCGCCATGCGGTCGCGGAGTTCGACCGCGGCCTTGCGGCTGAAGGTGAGCACCAGGACGCGCTCGGGATCCGCGCCGGCCGCCACCCGCGCCGCGACCGCCTCGACCAGGGTGGTGGTCTTGCCGGTGCCGGGCCCCGCGAGCACGAGAAGCGGACCCGAGCGGTGGTCAACCACCCTGCGCTGGGGTGCGTCAAGGAGAGGGGGCTCCACCGGGTCCGGCAGGGTACGCACCAGCCGGTACGCGCCGGGGGCCGCCCGGCGTACCTGGTGGTACGCCGTACGCCCGGTGGAGGAGGAGTTCACGTGGATCGCCGGTCCTGGTGGGTGTGCTGGTCGTGATGGTGCTTACGGGGCCCGCGCGGTCGGTGCGGACCCTCGACGGTACGCCGAACCGTGCCCGGAACGCAGCGAGTCATCCGTACGGTCCTCAGGCCGCCCCCGGCGTGGCCGGATGGCGGAAGCTGTCAGGTATGAGCCGCCCCGCCGCCGAGTCCGCCCGCCGCGCCGGAGCCGTCCCAGCGCGCCCGCCGCATGTCGAGCCGCGGCAGATGGCCCTCGGCGGACCGGCCCGCCTCGCGCAGCGGTGTGGTCTCGTCCCGGTAGTGCTCCAGGGCACGCAGCTCGTGCCCGGGCAGCAGGGCGCCGTCCGCGCGCACCACGCGCCACCACGGGACCGCGCTGCCGTACAGCGCCATGACGCGGCCGACCTGGCGCGGGCCGCCCTCGCCGAGCCACTCCGCCACGTCCCCGTACGTCATCACCCGGCCGGGCGGGATCCGCTCGGCGACGTCGAGGACCCGTTCCGCGTACTCGGGAAGCTCGGGCGGTGCCTCGTCCGCCCGCTCCCGCTGCTCCTGGCTCATCCGCTCCATACTGCCGCACGCCACCGACAGTCGCCCCGGCTCCGTCCCCTTGCGGGTGTGGTGCGGTCGCGGAGCGACGAAGGGGCGCAATTCACACCGCGCGCGCCCCGGCAATGCACCCTGATGCCCCCCTGGGATCTCTGGACATGCCACCATCATGCGGGCGGTGAGCGGTGATACGAGACAGAGACAAGACGGACGAGCCAGCGAAGGAGCGGGGCGTGCAGCCACCCGAGGCGGCGGCAAGCAGCACCCCTGGAACGGGGCGGCAGCCCGACTCGTCCGAGGCTCCCGGGCCGGCGGACGAGGCCGGGACACCGGGGGCGCGGGCCGGCCACGGAACCGGTTCCGAAGGCACCGAGAAGGGCACCGAGAGCCACGGCGGGCCGGCGGCCGCCGAACCCGTCGGCCCCTCCGAGCCGCCCGAGGGGCCCGCCGGGCCAGGGCCTGCGGAGTGCGGCACGGGCGGCGGCGCCACCCTGTGCGACGACACCTCCGGCTCCATCGAACGCGTCTCCGTGGACGAACCGCTGCTGCCCGCACGCGTGCACCGTCCCTCGGACCTGCTCCGGCTGCTCACCGGTGTCCTCGCGATCGCCGTCGTCCTCGCCATCGCCGCGTTCGCCCACGGCACCACGTCCGGTCTGGAAGACGACATCACCAAGGGCACCACCGGCACCCCGGACGTCCTGATCCGGCTCGCCGGCCTCGCCTCCAGCATCGCCGTGCTCGTGCTGCCCGTCGCCTTCGCCATCGAGCGGCTCATCAAACGCGACGGCCTGCGGATCGCCGACGGCGTGCTCGCCGCGGTGCTCGCGCACGGCGTGGCCCTCGCGACCGACCTCTGGGTCGCCAAGTCCGCGCCCGGCTCGATCACCGAGGCGCTGACCCGGCAGACCACGTCCGGCGGCCTCACCGACCCCGTGCACGGCTATCTCGCCCCGGTCATCGCCTACATGACGGCGGTCGGCATGGCCCGCAGGCCCCGGTGGCGGGTCGCGCTGTGGGCGGTGCTGCTGCTCAACTCCTTCGCGGTGCTGGTCGGCGCGCAGACCACCCCGTTCTCGATCATCGTCACGATCCTGATCGGCTGGACGGTCGCGTACGGCACGCTCTACGCGGTCGGCTCCCCCAACGTGCGGCCCACCGGACAGACCCTGCTCGCGGGCCTGAGACACGTCGGCTTCGACCCCGTGACCGCGCTGCGCGCCGAGGACGTACCGGACTCCCTCGACCAGGGCGAGCGGGGCCGGCGCTATCTGGTGACCCTGCGGGACGCCCCGCCCCTCGACGTCACGGTCGTCGACCGCGAGCAGCAGGCACAGGGTTTCTTCTACCGGGTCTGGCGCCGCCTCACCCTGCGCTCCATCACCACCCGCCGCTCCATCCAGTCCCTCAGACAGGCCCTGGAGCAGGAGGCGCTCCTCGCGTACGCGGCGATCGCCGCCGGGGCGAACGCGCCCAAGCTGATCGCCACTTCCGAGCTGGGGCCGGACGCCGTGATGCTGGTGTACGAGCACACCGGCGGCCGCTCCCTCGACTCCCTGGACGACCAGGAGATCACCGACGATCTGCTGCGCGAGACCTGGCGTCAGGTGGAGGCGCTCCAGTCCCGGCGGATCGCCCACCGCAGGCTGGCCGGCGACGCGATCCTGGTGGACCGTGCGGGCCGGGTGATCGTGACCGATCTGCGCGGCGGCGAGATCGCGGCCGGCGACATCGTGCTGCGGATGGACATCGCCCAGCTGCTCACCACGCTCGGCCTGCGGGTCGGCGCCGAGCGCTCGGTGGCCTCGGCCCTCGACGTGCTCGGCCCGGACGCGGTCGCCGACAGCCTCCCGCTGCTCCAGCCCATCGCGCTGCCGCGTTCCACCCGTGCCACCCTGCGCAGGCTCGGCCGCGAGCAGGCGCAGCGCGAACGCGAGGCGGTCCTGGAGGCGTCGGACGCGGCCAGGGAGGCGAAGGCCGCGGAGGCAGCCGCCGCGAAGGAGGCGGCGGCGCACCCCGAGGCCGTGGCCGCGCCGGACGACCGCAAGGCGGTCAAGGCGGAGAAGAAGGCCGAGAAGGTGGCCATCGACGAGGCGCTCGACGAGGCGCACGAGGACGATCTGCTCACCCAGATCCGCCACCAGGTGCTGCTGATCCGGCCGCAGGCTCCGGTGGAGCCGGTCCGTCTTGAGCGCATCAAGATGAAGACGCTGATCAGCTTTGTGGCGGGAGCATTCGCCGCGTACTTCCTGCTGGTGCAGCTCACCAACATCAAGTTCGGCGATCTGGTCGCCAACGCGCAGTGGGGCTGGGTGGCGGCGGCCGTGCTGTTCTCGGCGCTGTCCTATCCCGCCGCCGCGGCCAGTCTGCTCGGCTTCGTGCCGGAGCGGGTGCCGTTCTGGCGGGCCGTGGTGGCGCAGGTGGCGGGCTCCTTCGTGAAGCTGGTGGCGCCGGCCGCGGTCGGCGGTGTCGCCCTCAATACGCGCTTCCTCCAGCGCGCGGGGGTACGGCCGGGGCTCGCGGTGGCGAGCGTGGGCGCGTCGCAGCTGTTCGGACTCGCCTCGCACATCTCGCTGCTGCTGATCTTCGGCTACGTGACCGGAACCGAGCAGACCTCGGAGCTGTCCCCGTCCCGCACGGTGATCGCGGGGCTGCTCACGGCGGCCGTCCTGATCCTGGTCGTGACGGCGGTCCCGTTCCTGCGGAAGTTCGTGGTCAGCCGGGTCCGCTCGCTGTTCGCGGGGGTGGTGCCGCGCATGCTGGACGTACTCCAGCGGCCGCAGAAGCTCATCACCGGGATCGGCGGGATGCTGCTCCTGACCGGCGTGTTCGTGATGTGCCTCGACGCGTCCATCCGGGCCTTCGGTACGGGGAGCGAGCACACGCTGAGCTACGCGAGCGTGGCGGTCGTCTTCCTGACGGCCAACGCGCTCGGTTCGGCGGCGCCGACGCCGGGTGGTGTGGGGGCGGTCGAGCTGGCGCTGTCCACGGCGTTGACGATCGCGGGCATGACGGCCGAGACCGCCACCTCCGCGGTGCTGCTGTACCGCCTGCTCACCTTCTGGCTGCCGGTGCTGCCGGGGTGGCTGTGCTTCAACTACCTCACGCGCAAGGGCCAGTTGTAGGGCCAGCGGCCCGCACGGGAAGCGGACCACCCCTAGAAGGCCACCAGCACCGCCCCCAGCAGGGCCAGCGAGCAGAGGACCTCCACCGCTCCCACGACGCCCACCTTCAGGCCCCGGCCGGGCAGCAGGGCAGCGCGCAGCAGGTAGACCGCGAAGGGGGCCGCCAGCCAGGGGGTCAGCAGCGCCGCCACCACCACCGCCACGCAGTGGTACGCCACCGAACCCCGGTAGTACGCCCGCGAGTTCCGCTCCCTGATCATCGTCTTCACGTACGGAACCGTGCCGCCGAAGTACAGCAGGCACGCCAGCGCCGGGGCCACCCCCGCACCCCACGAGCCGCCCCCGAGCCGCAGTGCGACCAGCAGCATGCCGCAGGCCGGGATCACCGCCGCCACCCCGTTCAGCAGGGACCGTTCCCGATTGGCGTACGCGTAAAGGGAGTTGATGGCGATGAAGGGGGTCGCGCAGGCGCCCGCCAGGAGCAGCCACGGGTGCGGGGCGGCCGACCAGAGGCCGAAGGCGGCCCCGGCCGAGCCGAAGACCCACGCCGGGCGGACATGGCGGCGCGGCGCCTTCGGGTTGCGCGAGATCCGGGTCAGCCGCAGCCACTGCTGGGCGTGGTACACCGCCAGGTAGCCGAGGAGCCAGGCCGCGAGCAGGGGCAGATGCGCCCGGCGCGGGTGGCCCAGGAACGTACCGGCCAGGAACGGCACGGCGAGCATCGCCCACGCCCCGTGCTGGTTCGGCAGCCACCGGCTCCGGCTCACGCGTTCGCCCCGTCCACGACACGCACGACGGTCACGACGGCCCGCCTTTCCGTTTTCCCGAAAATGACCAAAAGTACTAGGCGCTCCGCGGATCCGGCGCCGTAATCAGTTTCTCAGGCCACCCCCGGGACATTTGCGGAATTAGGTCACCGCCCACTGGGACCAAAGTCCCCGGGTTCCAAGAAATGGCGGGCGTAGGCTCGTTGGTGGCCGTCCGGAGGCGTCCGCATTTCCCGACAACCCGTCCGGAAAGGCCCGCCACATTCTTTTTCCGGGCCGGAGGAGTTTCCGTTGCAACAGAAGCCGCAGCAGAAGGAACAGCGCGACCGCGGCGTTGCCGACGCACTCGTGCGGGCGGGCAGCTTCTTCACCCGCGCCGAGGTCTCCGACGACCTGCGGACCGTGCACCGCACCGGCGGCCGGGAGGCCGAGGCCTTCTACCGGGACCGGTGGAGCCACGACAAGGTCGTGTACTCGACGCACGGCGTGAACTGCACCGGCTCCTGCCGCTGGAAGGTGTACGTCAAGGACGGCATCATCACCTGGGAGACCCAGGCCACCGACTACCCCTCCGTCGGCCCCGACCGCCCCGAGTACGAACCGCGCGGCTGCCCGCGCGGCGCCTCCTTCTCCTGGTACAGCTACTCCCCCACCCGCGTCCGCTACCCGCACGTCCGCGGCGAGCTCCTCAAGATGTACCGCGAGGCCAAGGCCCGCCTGGGCGATCCGGTGCTGGCCTGGGCCGACATCCAGGGCGACCCCGAGCGGCGCCGCCGGTACCAGAAGGCGCGCGGCAAGGGCGGCCTGGTGCGGGCGAGCTGGGAGGAGGCCGTCGAGATCGTCGCGGCCGCCCACGTCCACACCGTCAAGGAGCACGGCCCCGACCGGGTCGCCGGCTTCTCCCCCATCCCCGCCATGTCGATGGCCTCGCACGCGGCCGGCGCCCGCTTCCACTCCCTCATCGGCGCGCCGATGCTCTCCTTCTACGACTGGTACGCGGACCTGCCCGTCGCCTCCCCGCAGGTCTTCGGCGACCAGACGGACGTGCCGGAGTCGGGCGACTGGTGGGACGCGGCCTATCTGATGATGTGGGGCTCCAACGTCCCCGTCACCCGCACCCCCGACGCGCACTGGATGACCGAGGCGCGCTACCGCGGCCAGAAGGTCGTCACCGTCTCCCCGGATTTCGCGGACAACACCAAGTTCGCCGACGAGTGGATGCATCCGCACCCGGGCACGGACGGCGCCCTCGCCCTCGCCATGGGCCATGTCGTCCTCAAGGAATTCTTCGTAGACCGGCAGACTCCGTTCTTCACGGATTATGTGCGGAAGTACACCGACCTTCCTTTCCTGGTCTCCTTGAAGGAGACCGAGGAAGGCCTTGTTCCGCACAAGTTCGTGACCGCCGCCGATCTCGGCGAGGACTCCGAGAACGCACAGTGGAAGACCGTGCTCATCGACGACGCCACGGGTCGACCCGTCGTCCCGAGCGGCACGTTGGGTCACCGCTGGGGCTCGACACCGGAGTGGAACCTGGACCTCGGCGACACCGTGCCCCGGCTCACCCTGCTGGGCGAGAGCGGGGGCGAGACCGCCGAGGTCGTGCTGCCCCGCTTCGAGGAGACCGCCGAGAACGCCGAGGGCGTCGTACGCCGCGGGGTCCCGGTCCGCCGCGTCGGCGGCCGCGCCGTCACCACCGTGTACGACCTGATGCTGGCCCAGTACGGGGTCGGCCGCGCAGGTCTGCCCGGCACGTGGCCCGCCTCGTACGAGGACGCGAGCACCCCGGGCACGCCCGGCTGGCAGGAGACCCTCACCTCCGTACCGGCGGCCCAAGTGGCGCGCGTGGCACGGGAGTTCGCGGACACGGCGGAGAAGTCCGAGGGCCGCTGCATGATCCTGATGGGCGCCGGCACCAACCACTGGTTCCACTCCGAGACCATCTACCGGGCCTTCCTCGCGCTGCTCACCCTGACCGGCTGCCAGGGCCGCAACGGCGGCGGCTGGGGCCACTACGTCGGGCAGGAGAAGTGCCGCCCGGTCACCGGCTGGGCCACCCTCGCGAGCGCCTCCGACTGGACCCGGCCGCCCCGGCACATGATCGGCGCGGGCTGGTTCTATCTGCACACCGACCAGTGGCGCTACGACACGCTGCCCACCGAGGCGCTGGCCTCGCCCCTCGGCGACGGCCGCTTCGAGGGCATGACCGGCGCCGACTGCCTGGCCGCCTCGGCCCGCATGGGCTGGATGCCGTCGTACCCGACCTTCGACCGCAACCCCCTGGAGCTCGGCGAGGCCGACGACCCCGTCCAGCACGTGGTGGACGAACTCAAGGCGGGGCGGCTCGGCTTCGCGGGCGAGGACCCGGACGCCCCGCACAACTGGCCGCGCGTCCTGAACGTATGGCGCGCCAATCTGCTCGGCTCGTCCTCCAAGGGCAACGAGTACTTCCTCAAGCACCTGCTCGGCACGCACTCCAACCTGCCGGACGACGGCCCCCGTTGCGCCCCGCGCGACGTGACCTGGCACCAGGAGGACGTCGAGGGCAAGCTCGACCTGCTGCTCGCCATGGACTTCCGGATGACGTCCACGACGCTGCTCAGCGATGTCGTGCTGCCCGCCGCCACCTGGTACGAGAAGCACGACCTCTCCTCGACCGACATGCACCCGTTCCTGCACGCCTTCACCCCGGCCGTGGACCCGCCGTGGCAGGCCCGCTCGGACTACGACGCCTTCCACGCGATGGCCGCGCGCTTCGGCGAGCTGGCCAAGGAGCACCTCGGGGTGCGCAGGGACGTGGTCGCGACCGCCCTCCAGCACGACACCCCGGGCGGCGAGATGGCCCAGCCCGGCGGTGTGGCGCTCGACTGGTCGAAGGGCGAGTGCGAGCCGGTGCCGGGGCGCACCATGTACAACCTGGCGGTCGTCGAGCGGGACTACGGCGCGGTCGGCGAGAAGTTCGCCGCGCTCGGCCCGCTCGTCGACAGGCTCGGCGTCACCACCAAGGCGATCACCTTCGACGTGGCCGAGGAGATCGCGTACCTGGGCGAGAAGAACGGCCTGGTGCGCAAGGGGGTCGCCGAGGGGCGGCCGCGTCTGGACACCGCCCAGCACGCCTGCGAGGCGATCCTGTCGCTGTCCGGCACCTCCAACGGGCGCCTGGCGACCCAGGGGTTCGAGACCCTGGAGAAGAAGACCGGGCAGCACATGGCCCACCTGGCCGCCGAGGCCGAGGGCAAGCGCATCACGTTCGCGGACACCCAGGCGCGGCCGGTCCCGGTGATCACCTCGCCGGAGTGGTCGGGCAGCGAGTCCGGCGGGCGGCGCTACACCGCGTTCACCGTCAACACCGAGCACCTCAAGCCCTGGCACACCCTCACGGGCCGCCAGCACTTCTTCCTGGACCACGACTGGATCCACGAGGTCGGCGAGGCGCTGCCGGTCTACAAGCCGCCGCTGGACATGCACCGCCTGTACGGGGAGCCCGAGTTGGGCTCGACGGACGGCAAGCAGGTCGCCGTCCGCTATCTCACCCCGCACAACAAGTGGGCGATCCACAGCCAGTACCAGGACAACCTCTACATGATGACGCTGGGCCGGGGCGGCCAGACGATCTGGATGTCGCCCGAGGACGCGGACGCGATCGGCGTGCGCGACAACGACTGGATCGAGGCCGTCAACCGCAACGGCGTGGTCACCGCCCGCGCGATCGTCTCGCACAAGATGCCCGCCGGCACGGTCTACATGAACCACGCCCAGGAGCGCACGGTCGGCATGCCGAAGACGGAGAAGACCGGCAGGCGCGGCGGCATCCACAACTCGCTGACCCGGATCATGCTCAAGCCCACCCATCTCGTGGGCGGCTACGCCCAGTTGACGTGGGCGTTCAACTACCTCGGCCCGACCGGAAACCAGCGCGACGAGGTCACCGTCATCCGCCGCCGCGACCAGAAGGTGGAGTACTGAGATGCGCGTCATGGCTCAGATCGCGATGGTCATGAACCTCGACAAGTGCATCGGCTGCCACACCTGCTCGGTCACCTGCAAGCAGGCATGGACCAACCGGCAGGGCACCGAGTACGTCTGGTTCAACAACGTCGAGACCCTCCCGGGGCAGGGCTACCCGCGCCGCTGGGAGGACCAGGAGAAGTGGAAGGGCGGCTGGGAGCGCACCCGCTCCGGCAAGCTGCGCCTGCGCGCGGGCGGCCGTCTCAAGCGCCTGGGCCAGGTCTTCGCCAACCCCGAACTCCCCGGGATCGACGACTACTACCAGCCCTGGACGTACGAGTACAAGAACCTGATCGACGCCCCCGCGGGCGACGACCTACCGGTCGCACGGCCCGTCTCCAGCCTGACCGGAGAGCCCGTCGACAAGATCGAGTGGGGTCCCAACTGGGACGACAACCTGGGCGGCGCACCCGAGAACGCCCCGCTGGACCCCATCGTGGAGAAGATCCGCGACGAGGTCGGCGAGAAGATCCGCTTCGAGTTCGAGCAGAGCTTCATGTTCTATCTGCCGCGCGTCTGCGAGCACTGCCTCAACCCCGCGTGCGTCTCCTCGTGCCCGTCGGGCGCGATGTACAAGCGCGAGGAGGACGGCATCATCCTGGTCGACCAAGACCAGTGCCGCGGCTGGCGCATGTGCGTGACGGGCTGCCCGTACAAGAAGGTCTACTTCAACCACGCCACCGGCAAGGCCGAGAAGTGCACGTTCTGCTTCCCGCGCATCGAAGTGGGCCTGCCGACGATCTGCTCCGAGACCTGCGTCGGGCGGATGCGCTACCTCGGCGTGATGCTGTACGACGCCGACAAGGTGGCCGAGGCGGCCGCGGTCGAGGACGAACACGACCTGTATCCCAGCCAGTTGGAGTGCTTTCTCGACCCGGGCGACCCGGCGGTCGTCGCCGCGGCCAAGGCGTCGGGCATCACCCACGACTGGATCGAGGCGGCCCGCCGCTCCCCCGTGTACGACCTGATCGCCACCTACCAGGTGGCCCTGCCGCTGCATCCGGAGTACCGCACGATGCCGATGGTCTGGTACGTGCCGCCGCTGTCACCGGTCGTCGAGGCGGTCGCCGCGAGCGGCCACGACGGCGAGGACGCGGGGAACCTGTTCGGCGCGATCGACGCCCTGCGGATCCCGGTGGAGTACCTGGCCGAGCTCCTGACCGCGGGCGACACCTACCCGGTGGAGGCGGTGCTGCGCCGGATGGCCGCGATGCGCGCCCACATGCGGCGGGTCAACCTCGGCGAGGAGCGCGAGGAGTCCATCGCGAGCGCCGTCGGACTGACGGGCACCGAGATGGAGGACCTGTTCCGGCTGCTCGCGATCGCCAAGTACGAGGACCGCTATGTGGTGCCGAGCGCGGCCCGCGCCGACGCCGAGGCCCTCGCCGGATCCCACCCGCTCGACGAGACGTGTCCGGTCGGCGATGCCGGCCAGGTCGGAACGGGCGGCGAAGTCGCCCCGGGGCGCGTCCTGTTGAACCTCTCTCCCACGCGGAGGAGCGCATGATCCCCGAGAGCTCGGCCGTCCTGCGCCTGGTCGCGGCCCGCTGCCTGCGCTACCCGGACGAGTCGCTCCACGACCAACTCCCGCTCCTGCGCGAGGCGTTGCGGCAGTGCCCCGGGGCCGCCGCCGAGCGGCTCCAGGCCTTCGTGGACATCGCGGCGGCCACCGACCCGCTCGACCTGTGCGCGCACTACACCGCCACGTTCGACACCCGCAACCGGCGCTGTCTGTATCTGACGTGGTGGACCGACGGCGACACCCGCCGCCGGGGCCTGTCGCTGGTCCGTATGAAGCGGATCTACCGCGACCACGGCCTGGAGTTCGGCCACGAGGAGCTCCCCGACTTCCTGCCCGCCGCGCTCGAATTCGCCGGGCGGCACGAGGAGTCCGGCACCCGGCTGCTCCAGGAGCACCGCGCGGGCCTCGAACTGCTGCGGCTCGCCCTGACCGAGACCGGCACCCCGTACGCCGACGTCCTCGAAGCGGTCTGCGCCACGCTGCCCGGCGCCTCGCCCACGACGAAGGCCGAGGCGAAGGCGCTGGCCAAGGCCGGCCCGCCGCAGGAGACCGTGGGCCTGGAGCCGTTCGGGCCCGGCGTCGAACTCCCCTGGCCCGGCTTCCCCGAGAGGAAGGCATCCTGATGGATCTGCTCCTGTGGGGCGTACTGCCCTATGTGTCGATCGCCCTGCTGATCGCGGGCACCTTCTGGCGGGCCCGCTACGACCGGTTCGGCTGGACCACCCACTCCAGCCAGGTCCACGAGTCACGGCTGCTGCGCATCGGTTCGCCGCTGTTCCACTTCGGGATGCTGTTCGTGGTGCTCGGCCATGTGGTCGGCCTGGTCATCCCGCAGAGCTGGACGGACGCGGTCGGCGTCAGCGACCACACCTACCACCTGCTCGCCGTGTCGACGGGCGCGATCGCGGGTGTCGCGGCGGCGGCCGGCATCGGCATCCTGGTCTTCCGCCGCTTCAGGGTCCCCGCGGTGCGCAGGGCGACGCTGCGCAGCGACCACCTGATGTACACGTTCCTGCTGGGCGCGATGGTGCTCGGCCTGACGGCCACGATCCTCAACTCGACGGGTGCGACCGGGGACTACAACTACCGCGAGGGCATCTCGATCTGGTTCCGCTCGCTGTTCACCTTCCAGCCGGACTACCACCTGATGGGCGCGGCCCCGCTCGCCTTCCAGCTGCACATCCTGTTCGGCTTCACGCTGTTCGCGCTGATCCCGTACTCGCGCCTGGTGCACATGTTCAGCGCGCCGGTGCAGTACCTGTTCCGCCCGTACGTCGTCTACCGGCGCCGCGACCCGAAGCTGACCGCCGCCCGCGAGGACCGGCGCGGCTGGGAGAAGGTGCGATGAGCGGGCCCACCCTCGTACGCAAGCCCCGGCACGCGGTGACGGAGCGCCCCTTCATCGTCATCTGGGAGGCCACCCGGGCCTGCCCGCTCGCCTGTCTGCACTGCCGCGCCGAGGCCCAGCCGGACCGCGACCCGGGCGAACTCGACGCGGTGGACGCCCGGCGCCTGATGGACCAGATCGCCGCGTTCGGCAGGCCGAGCCCGCTGTTCGTCATCACCGGCGGCGACCCGTTCCAGCGTGCGGACCTCAACGACCTGGTGGCGTACGGGACTTCGCTCGGACTGCGGGTCGCGGTCTCGCCGTCCGGCACCCCGACCCTGACCCGCGCGAACCTGACGGCGGTGCGCGACGCGGGCGCGGTGGCGCTCTCCCTCTCGCTCGACGGGTCGACGGCGGAGCGGCACGACGCCTTCCGGGGTGTCGACGGCGTCTTCGACTGGACCCTGGACGGCTGGCGCACGGCCCGCGAGCTCGGCCTCAAGGTGCAGATCAACACCACCGTCACCCGCACCAGCCTGGCCGACCTCGCCGACATCGCGGCCCTGGTGCGGCGCGAGGGCGCCATGCTGTGGTCCGGGTTCATCCTGGTGCCGACCGGGCGCGGCGCGGGCCTCGACGCACTGACCCCGGACGAGATCGAGGACGTGCTGCACTTCCTGTACGACTGCGGCTCGATGATCGCCACGAAGACGACCGAGGGCCACCACTTCCGCCGCGTCGCCCTCCAGCGCGCGGTCCTGGCCCGGCACGGCGAACACCCGGAGCTCGGCCCGCTGCACCGTCAGCTCACGCGCAGGGCAGGGGAGTTGGGCTTCTTCGAAGGAGAAGGGCGGCCGGTGCGGCGGCCCCCGATGGACGTGTCGTCGGGCCGGGGCTTCGTCTTCGTCTCGCACACCGGCGAGGTCCACCCCAGCGGCTTCCTGCCCGTCTCCGCGGGCAATGTGAAACACCATCCGCTGACCGACATCTACCGCGGCTCGGCCCTGTTCGCCACGCTCCGCGACCCCGCGCTGCTGCGCGGCAAGTGCGGGCGCTGCGAGTTCAACACCGTCTGCGGCGGCTCGCGTTCCCGCGCGTACGGACTGACCGGCGATGTGCTCGCCGCCGACCCGTGGTGTGCGTACGAGCCCGGCAGCTTCCCCCATCGCGACGACCTCCGAGAGCTGGCCCCATGACATCGAAGCGATCGGTCGTCATCGTCGGCGGCGGCATCAGCGGCCTCGCCGCCGCCTGGCAGTTGCGCGGCCGGGCCGAGGTCACCGTCCTGGAGAGCGGGCCGCGGGTCGGCGGCAAGCTCCGCACCGGCACGCTGGCCGGGGTCGCCGTCGACGAGGGCGCCGAGTCCGTGATGGCGCTGCGGCCCGAGGCGGTCGACCTCGCCGAGGCCGTCGGCCTCGGCCGGGCCCTCGCCGACCCCGCGGCCGCGCCGGTGACCGTATGGACGCGGGGCGCGCTGCGTCCGATGCCGGCCGGTCATGTGCTCGGCATCCCGTCCGACCCGGCGGCCCTCGCCGGTACCGGGCTCCTGTCGGAGGAGGGTCTCGCCCGGCTCCGCCAGGAGCCGTCACGGCCTGCCGCCCCCGTCACCCAGGACATCGCGATCTCCGCCTACCTCGCCGAGCGCATCGGCCGGGAGGCGGTGGACCGCCTGGTGGAACCGCTGCTCGGCGGGGTGTACGCGGGCAGCACCGACACCCTGTCCCTGCGCTCGGCGATGCCCGGCATCGCGGGCATCGCCGAGCGCGGCGGGCCCCTGCTCCCGGCGCTGCACGGCCGCCCGCGTCCCCAAGGTTCCTTCGTACGCGGCATCGAAGGCGGCACCGGCCGGCTGCCGCTCGCCGTCGCCCGGGCCAGCGGGGCCCGCGTCCTGACCGGGACGACCGTACGGGCGCTTGAGCGCACCCCGTCCGGCACGTGGCGGGTCCAGGCGGTCACCGCCGACGGCCCGCTGCTGCTCGCGGCGGACGCGGTGATCCTCGCGGTGCCCGCCTTCGCGGCGGCGGCCCTGCTGCGCCCGCACGCGCCCGTCGCGCACACGGACCTGGCCGCGGTCCCGTATGCGAGCACCGCCGTGGTGACCATGGCCTTCGCGCGCGACCGGGCCGCGCTCGGCGGGCTTCCGTCCGGCAACGGCTTCCTCGTGCCGCCCGTGGACGGGCACACCGTGAAGGCGGCCACCTTCCTGTCCAACAAATGGCGCTGGCAGGCGGACGCGGCCCCGCACCTCTTCCTGCTGCGCGCCTCGATCGGCCGGGCCGGCGAGGAGCACCTCCTCGACCGCGCCGACCGTCACCTCGTGCGCGCCGCCCTGAACGATCTGCACCACGCGGCGGGCCCGATCGGCGAGCCGCTCGCGGCCCGGGTCAGTCGCTGGGAGCGGGGCCTGCCCCAGTACACGGTGGGTCACGCCGCGCGGCTGGCCCGCATCCGCGAGGACATCGCCCGGCTGCCCGGCCTTGAGGTGTGCGGCGCGGCGTACGAGGGCGTCGGCATCGCGGCCTGCGTGGCGACGGGGTTCGCGGCGGCGGACCGGGTGGCTCGGGCGACCCCGGTGGCCCCGGTGGGCGTTCCCGGCTGAGGGGCAGCGCGGGGCCGGAGCCCAGGGGCCGGAGCGCGACCGGCGTGCAGGCGGGCGCGCCACCCTGATGGGCCGCCCCGCTCGCGCGCCCCCCGGTGCGGCGCCGCAGGATGGGGGGATGGAACACCACCGTGCCCCGCGAGGGCGGAACCGGGCCGCCGCGATCAGCGCCGCCGCCGTACTGCTCGCCGCCGTCGGCTGTTCCGGCGGAGCGAAGGACGACGGCGGGCTCACCTCCGGCACCGCCGACGTGTCCAAGCTCGCCACCCAGAAGCTGAACTGGAAGGCGTGCGCGGCACCCACCGCGGCGGAGGGCACGGGCTCGGCGCCCTCGCCGCCGCCCGGCGGCGGCGAGTGGAAGTGCGCCACCATGAAGGCACCGCTCGACTACGCCGACCCCAAGGCCGGCACGATCGACATCGCCCTCATCCGCGCCGAGGCCACCGACAAGGACCACCGCATCGGCTCGCTGATCTTCAACTTCGGCGGCCCCGGCGGCTCGGGCGTCACCACCCTGCCCGCCGCGTCGAGCGACTACGGAGCCCTGCGCGCCCGCTACGACCTGGTCAGCTTCGACCCGCGCGGGGTCGGCGCCAGCGCGCCCGTCCAGTGCGAGAACGACTCCCAGCTCGACACCTACTTCGCGCAGGACGCCACCCCCGACGACGCCGCCAAGGAGCAGGCGTACGTCGCCGGACTCAAGTCGTTCGCCGGCGCCTGCGAGGACAACTCCGGCAAGGTCCTCCCGCACGTCGGCACGACCAGCGCCGCCCGCGACATGGACCTGCTGCGCCAGGTCGTCGGCGACCAGAAGCTGTACTACATGGGGATCAGCTACGGCACCGAGCTCGGCGGGGTCTACGCCCACCTGTTCCCGAAGAATGTCGGGCGGGCCGTGTTCGACGCGGTCGTCGACCCCACCAGCGATGTGGAGCAGGGCGCGATCGGCCAGGCCAAGGGCTTCCAGCTCGCCCTGGACAACTTCGCGCAGGACTGCGTGAACCGCGGCGACAAGTGCTTGCTGCGCGGCGCGAACGTCAAGGAGGTCGAGGACGTCATCGTCAAGCTGCTCGCCCAGCTCAACACCAAGCCGATCCCGGCCGGCAACAGCGGGCGTCAGCTCGGCCAGACCCAGGCGACGAACGGCATCGCGCAGGCGCTGTACTCCAAGGAGTACTGGCAGCTCCTCGAACAGGGCGTCGACGAGGCCGAGGGCGGCAACGGCGCGCTGCTGCTCGCCCTGTCGGACGCGATGAACGGGCGCGGCAAGGACGGCACGTACAGCAACATCCAGGCGGCCAACGCGGCCATCAACTGCGCCGATTTCAAACAGCGTTACACGCTGGAGCAGACGAAGGCCAAGCTCCCCGAGTTCCACCGGGCCTCGCCGGTCTTCGGCGACTTCATGGGCTGGGGCCTGATGGGTTGCTCCGCGTGGCCGGTCGCCGGGCAGTGGACCACCCCCGACGTGAGCGCGCCGGGCGCGGCCCCGATCGTGGTCGTCGGCAACACGGGCGATCCCGCCACGCCGTACCAGGGCGCGAAGAACATGGTGGACAAGCTCGGCCCCGGCGTCGGCGTCGAGCTCACGTACAAGGGGCAGGGGCACGGGGCGTACAACAGCGGCAACACATGTGTGCAGAGCGCCGTGAACGCGTATCTCCTGGACGGAAAGGTGCCCGCTGCCGGGGCGGTGTGCCAGTGAACGGGTTTCTTGCTTCTCGGCTGCGGGCCGGTGGGGGCTGGTCGCGCAGTTCCCCGCGCCCCAAGCAGGGTTGACGCCGAAGCACGGCCGAAGGGGCGGCCCCGCGCCATGCGTGCGGGGCCGCCCCTTCGGCCATGATTTTTGGGGGCGCGGGGAACTGCGCGAACGGCCCACGACGGCCCGCAGTCGAAAACCACGCCTCAGTAAATCGGCTTCTCCGGTTCGATCTGGTTGACCCAGCCGATCACGCCGCCGCCCACGTGGACCGCGTCGGAGAAGCCCGCGGACTTGAGGACCGCGAGGACCTCCGCCGAGCGGACGCCCGTCTTGCAGTGCAGGACGATGCGCTTGTCCTGGGGCAGCGACTGGAGGGCCGTGCCCATCAGGAACTCGTTCTTCGGGATCAGCTTCGCGCCCGGGATCGAGACGATCTCGTACTCGTTCGGCTCGCGGACGTCGATGATCTCGATCTTCTCGTCCGCGTCGATCCACTCCTTGAGCTGCTTGGGAGTGATCGTCGAGCCCATGGCCGCTTCCTGGGCCTCCTCGGACACGACGCCGCAGAAGGCCTCGTAGTCGATGAGCTCGGTGACGGTCGGGTTCTCGCCGCAGACCGCGCAGTTGGGGTCCTTGCGGACCTTCACCTGGCGGTACTGCATCTCCAGGGCGTCGTAGATCATCAGGCGGCCGACCAGCGGCTCCCCGATGCCCGCGAGGAGCTTGATGGCCTCGTTGACCTGGATGGAACCGATGGACGCGCACAGCACGCCGAGCACACCGCCCTCGGCGCAGCTCGGGACCATGCCCGGCGGGGGCGGCTCCGGGTAGAGGCAGCGGTAGCAGGGGCCGTGCTCGGACCAGAACACCGAGGCCTGGCCGTCGAAGCGGTAGATCGAACCCCACACGTACGGCTTGTTCAGGAGCACGCACGCGTCGTTGACGAGGTAGCGGGTCGCGAAGTTGTCCGTACCGTCGACGATCAGGTCGTACTGGCTGAAGATCTCCATCACGTTCTCGGCTTCGAGCCGCTCTTCGTGGAGGATCACGTTCACGTACGGGTTGATGCCCTTGACCGTGTCCCGCGCGGACTCGGCCTTGGAGCGGCCGATGTCGGCCTGGCTGTGGATGATCTGCCGCTGGAGGTTCGACTCGTCGACCTCGTCGAACTCCACGATGCCGAGCGTGCCGACACCGGCGGCGGCCAGGTACATCAGGGCCGGGGAACCGAGACCGCCGGCGCCCACGGCGAGCACCTTCGCGTTCTTCAGCCGCTTCTGCCCGTCCATCCCGACGTCGGGGATGATCAGGTGGCGCGAATACCTGCGGACCTCGTCTACGGTGAGCTCAGCTGCTGGCTCGACCAGGGGTGGCAGCGACACGGAAACTCCGTCGGTCGGTAAGTCAGTACGGTTGTTCTCTCCGTAACACTGCCACGCTCCCCCTCATTCCGAGATAGCGGGTCCGATCCGCGAGACGATTTCGTCCCAGTAGCCGGGCAGCGCCTCGAATGGGTTGATCTGTCCGTTTCGGCGGCGGGGGCGGTCGGCGCGGTCCGTGAAGTAGATCGTGCCCGCGCCCTGCCAGCGGGCGATCCGCAGCGCCTCCTCCAGATGTGTCCGGGGCACCCCGTGCACCAGGTGGCAGAAGCTCTCCGGCGGATAGTCCGCGGTCCATTCGGCCACCTGGGACCAGCGGTAGTCGTGCCAGGCACCGCTGAAGGTGATCAGCTGGTCGGCGGTCTCCGCATAGCCCGGGTACGGGTGCGTTCCATGGCCGAGGACCAGGTGGGCGCCCTCGCGCAGGGCCCGGAGGGTGTCGGTGGTGCGCCGCGTCTCGGGAAGCGCGTCTCGCTCTGTGGGACAGCGGTCCAGGAGGAAGCCGTCGACCCGGTACCAGTCGAGATAGCGGTGGGCCTCGGAGATCCGCTCGCCGAAGGGGCGGGTGCCGTAGGCCGTGTCGAGATGGCCGAGCACCCGGATCCCCGCGTTGCGGAGCCTGCCGACCGCTTCGAGGCAGTGCGGGTCGGGCCTGCTGCCCGGTCCCCCCGGGCTGCCGCCGGACACATTGAGCACGGCCCAGTGCAACGGCGTTCCGGGACGCGTGAGTTCGGCCCATTCCACCGGGGCGACCAGCGGGTGGGCGTAGCCGGGGACGCCGAGGCCGAGCCGGGTGGAGCCGGTCGCCGCGCGCCGGCTCTGGAGGCGGGTCAGATGCGACATGCCGCCTCCATCCAGATGTCGGCGAGCGACTCCTCCAGATTGATCCGGGGCCGCCAGCCGAGCCGGTCGCGGGCGGTGCGCACGTCCGCCTGCTGCCAGCTGCCGCAGCCGTCGGGGTACGGGGAGGGAGTGGCGAGGTGTTCGAGGGAGGCGCCCTCGCCGGAGCGCGGTGAGCCGATGAGGCCGGGCCGCATGACGGGAGGGCCGTCGAGTTCGTGCAGCGCGCCCGCGTAGCCGGCGACCCTGGCCAGTACGGCGGCCGCGTCGCGGAGCTTCACCGAGCGTCCGGTGCCGATGTTCACCACGCCCTGCGCGGCCGAGAGCGATGCCGCGTGCACGGCCCGCGCCACGTCGCGGACGTCCACGAAGTCGCGCTGCACTCCGAGCCCGCCCAGCTTCAGCTCACCGTCACCGGACTGCATGGCCCGCCGCATCGCCTCGGCGAGCCGGCCGAGGGGTGAGCCCGCGGGGGTGCCGGGGCCGACGGGCGAGAAGACGCGCAGCACGATCGCGTCGAGCCCCGAGCCGAGGACGAGTTCCGTCGCGGCGAGCTTGGAGACGCCGTACGGACCGCCGGGGCGCGGCACCGCGTCCTCGGCGGTGGAGGAGCCGGGCTGCGAGGGCCCGTACTCCGACGCACAGCCGATCTGCACCAGCCGGGCGCCGCAGCCGCTGCGCCGCAGCGCCTCGCAGACGGTGGCGACGGCGACGGTGTTGTGCCGGGTCAGCTCGCGGGCGCCGCCCCGGGTGGCTCCGGCGCAGTTGACGACGACTCCGGGGTGTACGGCGTCCAGGAAGCGGGTCAGGGCTCCCGGGCTGCCGGTGGCGAGGTCGAACCGTACGTCGGCGTCGTCGCCGCGTCCGAGCGCGGTGAGCTGGACGGCGGGGTCGGCGAGCAGGCGGTCGGCGACGAACCGGCCGAGGTATCCGTTGGCTCCGAGCAGCAGCACCCTCATCGCACGGTCCTTCCGTGCGGGCGGCGGGAGGCCGGGGGCAGGGCGGTCATGTGTCGTTCTCCTTCAATTGCCTTGTCGGCCGGCCCTGGTGGCGGGCGGGCGAGTTCGGCGCTTCGGTGGGGTGGGCGCGTCGTTCATCGGGCGCCTCACTGGTCACAGTGGGCCGAGGCGCGGGCCAGTACGGCGGCGGCTCGGGCGAGCAGGGCGAGAGCGGCGGCGCCGCACACCACGGTGGGCACGGCCCCGGGGCCCCAGGCCTGCACGACGGCGTCCACGGGACGGCCGAGGGGGGCGAGGCCGGGCAGTCGGCCGGCGAACACGCAGGCCAGCGCGAGGAGTTCGGTGCCGGCCGCGGCGGCCAGCACCTTGGTGGCGGCGGCGGAGAAGCCGTGCGCGGCGAGCAGCCGGGCGAGCCAGAGCAACAGGCCGAGCGCGACGGGGGACGCCAACTGCTCTGTCCCATAGATGAGTTGAGCGGCCGCCAGACATGCGGTCAGGCCGCCGAGGAACAGCGCGGCGGTCGCGAGCAGCAGGGGCCGCGAGCGTCCCGAGAACTCCGCGAGGCCACGGCTTGAGGCGAGCTTCCCGCGTGCCTGTACGGAGAAGAGGTGCGCGCACCACAGCGCAGGAGCCACGGCGAAGGCGAGGCCGGTGGCCGCCGCCGGGTCGAACGTCCAGAGTCCGTCGGGGCCGCCGCGCAGGGCGTCGCCGAGCAGCCCGTCACCGCCGACCGCGTACGCCATCAGCCAGCCGGCGCAGACACGGCCGAGGGGCCGGGCCCCCCGGCCCGCGCGCAGGGGCCCGCGCCGCAGGGTGAGGGTGAGGGCCACCGCGAAGGCCAGGGCGCCGAGCGCGCCCACCGCCGGGCGGATGCCGCCGGAGGTGAGCCGCACGCCCGTGACGGCCAGGGCGCAGACGGCACCGGGCAGCAGCGCCCACAGCGCCCATCCGGCGGCCGGTCTGGCCAACTCCCTTACTGTGGAGGGGGTTTGGGTGCCACGGGGCACCCGGGCGTAGAGCTCTTCGGCGAGCGAGAAGACATCGCGGTGGCGGAAGCGCGCGGCGGTCCGGTCGGTGACGCCGTGCGCCTCAAGGCCGGCCGCGATCTCCAGGGGGTCGACGGCGCGTTCGCACAGTTCGCGGTGGCGGTGCATGAGCGCCTTGACGGGGTCGGCGGGTCCGCGCCGGGCGGTGGTGGTGGGCAGATCGGTCATGCGCCGGCACCTTCCTCCGCGATGTCCAGTCGCTGACGCGGGTCGAGGCGCTCGCTCGGGCCGGGACGATGGCTCGGGCCGGGACGGTGGCTCGGGTCGGGACGGTCGCGCAGGAGGACGGCGAGCGGCCCGGCCGCCCAGCTCGGCGCGCGTCCGGCCGCGCCCGCCGGGACCCGGGCGGCGGTCGGGGCGGCCCAGCGCCCGGGCACGTGGGACTCGGCCGGGTGGGCGAAGGGCCGGGGTGCCCGCGCCAGGTCGGCGCCCTCGCGGTGAACCGGGTTGTGCGACATGAGCTCCAGGTAAATGCCGCGAAATGCCGCGATGTTCTGCTCGACGGTGAACAGTTCGAGCGCGCGGGCGCGGGCGGCGGCGCCCAGGCGCGCACGCCGCTCGGGGTCGCGCAGCAGGCTCACGCAAGCATCGGCGAGAGCGCGCGGATTGCGCGGCGGCACCACCAGGCCCGTGCCGCCGATGACTTCGACGACGGCACCGGTGTCGGTGGAGACGGTGGCCCGGCCGCAGAACATGGCCTCGACAAGGCTGAGCGGGAAGCCCTCGACGACGCTGGACAGGACCACGACGCTGCCCGCGGCGTACGCGCCGGCCAGGTCGGGAGCCTCGGGGCCGCCGAGTTCCTCGAAGGAGACCGGGTTCTCGCCGACGGCGTGCGCACCGGCCGCCTCGTCCGGGAAGAGCTGGGCGGCGAGCGCCCGGCAGTGCGCGAGATAGCCGGCGGCCCCGGCACTCTCGGTGGGGGCGCAGACGAGGCGCAGCCGGGCCTCGGGTTCGGCCCTGCGGACCTCGGCGAAGGCGTGCAGGAGCGCGACGAGGTCCTTGGCGGGTTCGATCCGGCCGACCCACACCAAGGTGTTCGGTTCGCCGCCGTAGGCTCCCTCGCCCACGGCGTGGAAGCGGTCGGCGGACATGCCGGGGTAGACCGTGCGCAGCTTGGCGCGGTCGGCGCCGCAGCGCTCCTGCCAGCGGCGGGCGTGGGTGTTGCCGGGGGTGACGAGTTCGGCCCGCGCGTACACCTCGGCGGCCAGGCGGCGCTGGTAACCGGCCTGCAACGCCCGTACCGGGGCTGCCAGTTGACGGCTCGCGAGGTACTGGGTACGCAGCTGGACGCCGTACTCGGTGACGAGGAGCGGGACCCCGCAGAAGCGTTTGGCCAGAAGCCCGGGCAGGGCCGCGCTGCCGCCGGACGTGGCGTGGCTGAGGTCGGCCGCGCCGAGGGCGTCGTCGCCGTACCAGTCGAGGGAGAGCGGGCGCAGGGCGCGTTCCAGGAGGCCGGCGAAGGCGAGGTGGTCGGGCACCCGGGCGGCCCGGACGGCCCGGTTCGCGCCGGGCGCGCGGCAGGCGGCCTCCAGGATGCGGACGGCCGTCTCGGAGCGCAGCTCGCCGTCGAGAACGCCGTGCTCCCGGGCGAGAGCCGCGAGCCCGTAGAGCCCCTCGGCGAAGCCTTCCGCATCGCCCGGACTCCCGGTCTCGTCCGCGCACAGGGCGGTGGCCAGACGTCCGAAGTGGGCGGCGAACTCCCGGCGTTCACGCCGGCCGTGGCCGCGTCGCGCGATGCGCCCGCGTCCGACGGGGTGGTGGTCGGGCGCGGCCCACAGCGGGGCGGTGTGGACCCGGCGGACCTGGGGCGGCAGCTCGACCAGGCCCCGCTCCTCCTGCTCCCGGCTGCGGCTCAGCGCGAATATGTCGAACTCGTGCCGCGCGAGCCCGCGCACGAGCCGGTCGCACCACAGCCTCGACTCGCCGGTCGTGTACGGATAACCGCCATCCGTGAGCAGTCCGATCCGCATGTGGGCGCACCCCCGATCTCCCTTGTGGGCGGCCCCCGTCGGCACCGGGGACTCGCAGCGGGACGAACGTAAGCGGAGATGCCGATGGCGCGACGGACGGTTGTCCATCGCGCCACCAGAAGGGGTGAATGCACGTAACTTTCCCGACCCGGGTGCGTTCGGTCGCGCTACGGTGCGGCTCGGTCACATACGGCTACGCCGCCGCCGCTTCCGCCTCCTCGCGCCGGGCCGCGCGGCGGACGGCGGCCAGGGCGGGGTCGAGGGACGGGACGGCGGCGAGCAGCTGCCGGGTGTACGGGTCCTTCGGCGCGCCGTACACCACGTCCACCTCGCCCTCCTCCACGATCCGGCCCCGGCGCATGACGGCGACCCGGTCGCTGACCTGCCGCACCACGGCGAGGTCGTGCGCGACGAAGACCAGCGCGAGGCCGAGCTCTCGCTGCAACTCGGCGAGCAGTGCGGTGACTTGGGCCTGGGTGGTGACGTCCAGGGCCGATACGGGCTCGTCGCAGACGATGAGCTTCGGCTCGGCGGCCAACGCCCGTGCGATGCCCACGCGTTGGCGCTGTCCGCCGCTGAACTCGTGCGGGTAGCTGTCGTAGCGGTCCGGGTCGAGCCCTACGCGCGTGAGGAGTTCGGCGACGCGGGCCCGTATGCGGGTGTCGTCGCGCTCGCCCGCCGCGCGGAGCGGGTCGGCCACGGATTCGCCGATGGAGCGGCGGGGGTTGAGGGAGGAGACGGGGTCCTGGAACACCATCTGGACGTCGCCGGTGCGGGTGACGCGGCCCTCGCTGGGTTCGAGGAGGCCGACCAGCATGCGGCCCAGGGTCGTCTTGCCGCTGCCGCTCTCGCCCACGATGCCGAGGGTCTCACCCCGGCGCACCCGCAGGTCGACGCCGTCGACTGCGGTGAACGCGGACCGGCCCCGCCCGAAGCGTTTGCCGAGCCCGACGGCTTCGATCACGACGTCCTCGCCTGCGGCGGACCGGATCCCCGCCCCGTCCCTTCCCGAAATCCTCCGGGGGGACGGGACGGCCGCGGACCGCGGTTGGCCGGTCGCGCGGTTCCCCGCGCCGCCGGCGGCACCGGGCTCGGTGGCATCGCTCGTTGAGCCCGGCGCGGTGGGGGAAAGCCTCGGCACCGCCGACAGCAGCGCCTTCGTGTACGGCTCTCGCGGCGACGCGAGGACCGGGCCCACCGGACCCCGCTCCACCTCCCGCCCCGCCCGCATCACCAGGACCTCGTCCACGCTCTCCGCCGCGACCCCCACGTCGTGGGTGACCAGGAGCAGCCCGAGACCGGTGTCGCGCCGCAGATCGTGCAGCAGATCGAGGATCTGCGCCTGGACGGTCACGTCGAGCGCCGTCGTCGGCTCGTCCGCGATCAGCAGGCGCGGTTCGCACGCCAGGGCCATCGCGATGAGCGCCCGCTGCCGCATGCCGCCGCTGAACTCGTGCGGGCGGGAGCGGGACTTGCGCGCGGCGTCCGGAATGCCGACCCGGTCGAGGACCGTGACCGCCCGCGCCCGGGCGGCCCGCCGCGAGCCGCCCCTGTGGACCCGGTACACCTCGGCGATCTGGTCGCCGATCGTGTAGTAGGGGTCGAGCGAGGACAGCGGGTCCTGGAACACCATCGCCGCCACTCCGCCCCGCAGGGAGCGGAGTTCGGCGTCGGACGCGGCCACCACGTCGACCCCGCCCACCCGGATCGTGCCCGAGACCCGCGCCCCGGTACCCCGGTGCAGTCCGAGCAGCGCGTACGCCGACGCGCTCTTGCCGGAGCCGGACTCACCGACCACGCCGAGCGCGGCGCCGGGCTCCAGCGTGAAGGAGAGGCCGTCGACGGCCCGGACATCGCCGAAGGAGATGTGCAGGTCGGCGACCTCCACCAGCGGCGCCCCAGCAGGAACCGGCGTCATGACAGCACCACCCGTCGATCGGCCGTCGCGTACAGGACGTCCGCCACGGCATTGGCAAGCACCACGAAGAATCCGGTGGTCAGGACCACGCCGACCACCACCGGCAGGTCGACCGTGCGCACCGACTCCACGAGCTGGCGGCCGATGCCGGGGATGCCGAAGAGCGTCTCGGTGAGCACCGCGCTGCCGAACATCGTGCCCGCGTCGAGCGCGCTGAGCGCGATGACGGGGGCGACCGCGCCGCGCAGTGCGTGGCGTCCGACGATGGCCCGCTCGGTGAGCCCGTACGCCCGGAACGTCCGCACATGGTCCTCGGCGAGCGTCTCCAGCATCGAACTCCGGGTCAGGCGCGCGTACTTGGCCGATTCGATCAGGGCCAAGGAGAACCAGGGCAGCAGCAGACCCCAGAACCACTGTTCCGGGTTGTCCGTGAACGGCACGTACTGCGGGAACGGCAGCCACTGGAGCGTGGAGCAGAGGATGATGATCAGCAGCAGGCCGATGACGAACACCGGTGTCGACGTGCCGGCCAGGGTCAGCCAGGTGAGCAGCCGCTCCACGGCTCCCCCGCGCTTCCACGCGGAGAGCACCCCGGTGCCGACGCCGATGAGCAGCCACAGCGCGAACGCGCCGATCACGAGCGAGCCGGTGACCGGGAGCTTGCCGAGGATGAGATCGGTGACCTGCTCGTCGGTGCGGTAGGACTGACCGAGGCAGGGTGCGGAGCAGTGCACCACTCCGGTTCCGGAGGAGAAGTCGCGTCCGGCGAAGATGCCCTGGATGAAGTGGCCGTACTGGAGGTACAGCGGGTCGCCGAGTCCCAACTTGTCGTGGACCAGGGCGACTTGCTGCGGTGAGCAGCGCTCGCCGCAGACGATCTGGGCGACGTTGCCGGGGGCCACGTAGAAGACCGCGTACACGACGACGGAGAGCGCGAGGAGCACGAACACGGCTCCGGCGATCCGCCGCAGCAGAAAGCCCGTGAAGCCGTTCAACTTACCTTCTCCTCAGGGGACTTGACGGGATCGATGGCGTGGACGGATGCGGCGGGTTCGGCGGCCTTGTCCTGCTTGCTCGTGCCCACCCGCAGGCGGGACGCCGCCCTCGGGTCGAGCGCGGTGCGGACGCCCTCGCCGATCACGGTCAGGGAGAGGACCGTGATGAACAGGAGCCCGGCCGGCAGGAGCAGATAGGTGGGCGCCGCCTGGTACCAGGTGTTGGCGTCGGTGAGCATCTGGCCCCACGACGGGGTGGGCGGTTTGATGCCGACGCCGAGGAAGGACAGCGCCGCCTCGGCCACCACATTGCTGGGCACGAGCAGGACCGCGTAGGTGATCACGGGCGCGGCGAGCGCAGGAAGCAGCTCGCGGCGGGCGATCGCCCAGGTGCTCCAGCCGCTGAGCCGGGCCGCCGAGACGTGGTCCAGGGTCTTGAGCGACAGGGCGCCGGCCCGCACGATCTTCGAGGTGCCGAACCAGCCGAGCCCGGCGATGATCAGCGTGATCAGGACCGGCCGCGGGATGGAGGCGGGGGCAACGGCGAGCAGGCCGAGCGTGATGACGAGCATGGGCAGGGCGGCCGCGACATCGGTGACGCGGCTGACGATCTGGTCGGCCCAGCGCCCGCCGAGCGCGGCGAACAGGCCGAGCCCGACGCCGAGCGCGACCTGGATGAGGGTGGCCACGAAGGCGACCCCGAGCGAGACCCGGGCGCCGTAGACGATGCGGGCGAACAGGTCGCGTCCGGTCTGCGGCTCGACACCGAGCCAGTGGTCGCCGCTGATCCCGCCGAACGAGCCGATGGGCACGCCGCCGCTGGCCGAGTCGACGAGCGCGGGGTGGTAGGCGTTGGGGTCCTGGCCTTCGAGCGCGGTGAGCAGCGGGGCCGTGAGCGCGACCAGGACGAGCAGGGCGAAGACGGCCGCCGCGGCGGTGACCGCGCGCTGGGCGCGCAGCCGCCGCCAGAACAGGCGACCGCCGGGGGCGGGCGCGTCGACGCCCGCCCCGGTGGTCAACAGGGCTTCGGACATGGCTACTTGACCGCGACCTGCGAGATGTCGAGCACGCCGGTCCAGTCGCTGATGACGACGTTCTTGACGTCCTTGCCGACGAGCCGCTTGTAGACGGGGTGGAACAGCGGCACGACCAGGGCCTGGTCGCCGATCTTCTTGTCGAGCGCGCCCCAGCGCGGGGCGGCGGCGGCCAGGTCCGTCAGCTTGTTGATCTCGTCGATCTCGTTGTTGACGGAGGGGTCGTTCAGGAAGCCGGTGTTGAAGTTGGCGCCGTCCTGGACGATCTGGCGGCCGTCGAAGATCGGCGCGAGGAACGGGCCGCCCGAGGGCCAGTCGGCGCCCCAGCCGCGCAGGAAGAAGCCGGGCTCCTTCTTCACGCTGGCGACGGTGTCGTTGTAGTCGTTGCCTTCGAGACCCTGGAGCTTGACGGTGATGCCCGCCTTCTTCAGGGCGTCCTGGAGGGCGGTGGCGACCTCGGGCCCCCTGGGGCCGCCCTTGGCGTTGGAGTGGGTGAGCGTGACGGTCAGGCCGTCGGCGTAGCCCGCCTCCTTGAGGAGCTCCCTGGCCTTGTCGGCGTTGCCGGACGCGCCCGCCGGGAACGGGTCGTACGGGGTGTAGCCGAAGGCCTTCTGGTTCGGCAGGAAGGTCGTGGCGGGCTCGGCGAGCGAGGAGCCGCCCACGGCGTTGACGGCCGAGGAGCGGTCGACGGCGTAGGCGATGGCCTGGCGGACCTTGGGGTTGTCGAACGGCTTCACGTTCGGGTTGAACGCGATGTAGTTGGTGTAGCCGAAGTGCCCGGTGCCGACCCGCGCGGCGAGCTGCTTGTCGCTGCTGACCTTGGCCAGCTCGGCCGGCCCCAGGTTGGTGTCGGTGGTGACGGCGGCGGCGTCCGGGCCCTGGGAGGCGGAGAGCCGCTGGTTGATGACGGCCTGGTCGAGCCCGGAGCGCACGTCGATGGTGTCCGGGTAGGCCTTGCGCTCGGGGTCGGTCGCCTCGGACCAGTTGGGGTTGCGCTCCAGGACGAGGTGCTCGCCGTCGTTCTCGTTCTTGACGACCTTGTACGGGCCCGAGGAGACGGGGTGCTCCTCGTACTTGGTGCCGTTGTCCTTGGCCTTGGGAACGGGCGCGAACTGCGTCTGGGTGGCCAGGAAGGGGAACTCGCCCTCGGGCTTGTTCAGGTGGAACACGATGGTCTTCGCGTCCGGCGTCTCGATCGAGTCGAGGCCCTTGCCGCCGTCCTTGTAGGGGCCCGTGTACTTGGCGCCGCCGACCAGCCAGTCCCTCAAGTACGGTGCGCCGCCGGAGAGTTCGGCCGCGAAGGAGCGCTCGATGCCGTACTTGATGTCGGCGGTGGTGATCGGGCTGCCGTCCTCGTACGTGAGGCCGTCCTTGAGCGTGTACGTCCACACGGTGGCGTCCGCGTTGGGCCGGCCCGTGTCGGTGGCGAGGTCCGGCACCACCTTCGTGCCCTCGGCGCCGCTCGCGCGCTTGCGGGTGGTCAGGGTGCGGAAGACGAGCGAGGGCAGGTTGCCGCCGCCGGAGGTGTAGAGCCTGGCCGGGTCGAAGTCGGTCTGCGCCTCGTTGTCGAGGACGCTGAGCGTGCCGCCCTTCTGGGGCGTGCCGGACGCCGCGGACCCCGCGCTCTTGGCGCCGCTGTCCTCGGGGCCGCAGGCGACGGCACCTACGGCGAGAACCACGGCTATCGCGGCCGCTCTTGCGACATTCCCTGACGAAATGGACGTGTGACGCATCGGAAGGAGACCTCTCGGTGACTGCGGGGCAGGGCGACGGAAACGGGCGCCCGCAGCACCGGAAGGGAAAAGGGGTGGCTGCGCCCGTGTGCGGAGACCGTGCGGAAGCACGGAAATGCCCGGGCGCAAAAAAGGAAAAGGGAAAAGTCGAACGCGCTCGGGACGGCGTCAGCTACAGAGAATGTCGGCCACGCTGTGCCCGGTCACGCCGATGAGCGCCAGCTCGATGGCGGCGCGTTCGGGGGTGGCGTGGCGGTGCGACATGTCGAGAAATATGAACGAACCGCCGTTCACTGTCAATCGAGAACGAGACGGTCGTCCCACATGCTGGGACACGTCGCACCGGTGCGGCTCAACTCTTCGGATACACCCAGGGGTTGGGCAGACACGCGATCCCGTCGATGTTCAGGGACTTGGTCTGCTGCTGCATCACCGGCGCGAGCGCGCCGGGCGTGCGGCAGCTCACATGGTTGTGCCCGAGCCGGTGGCCGACCTCGTGGTTGATGAGCATCTGGCGATAGGTGAACATCGCCTTGCCCCAGCCGTACGTCACCGAGCCCTGCGCCCAGCGGAACGCGTTGATCATCACGCGGTCGGTGGCGGCCGAGTCGCAGGACACGTTGTCCTCGGTGGTGTCCAGGCCCGACTTGGCACACCAGACCCCGGTGGTCCCGGGGCTCGCCAGGGTGATCACGAAGTCCGGCTTGCCCGAGGAGATCCGCTCGAACGTCATGTCTCCGCCGTGCGCCCAGCTGCGGTCGTCATTCAGGGTCTTCTGCACGGCCTCGGCGAACAGCGCGCCGTCGAGTCCGAGGCCCTGCTCGATGTCCACCTGGTAGCGGTACTTGTGGCCCTTGCCCGGCGCCGCGTCCGACCCGGGCACGGTGTCGAACCTGCCGGACGCCTTGAACTTGGGGTCCATCGGGTACTGCTGGGCCATCTTCTGGTCGTACGTCAGGACCGCGGGCGCGATCTGCGGGGTGGAGCGGCCGCTGCCCCGGGAGGCCGAGCCGTCGTCCTCGCGCCCCTTCTCGTCCGCGGACCGGCCGGCCGCGTCGTGCTTGTCCCCGGCCGAGGTCACCTGCCCGGCGACGACGACCGCGAGCACGGTGGTCACGGCGGCGGCCGCGATCCCGGTGAAGGTCCGCCCCTTGGACACCTTGGAGCCCTTGGGCGCCTTCGGCTTCGCCTCGGGCGCGGGTGCGGGCGGCTCCTCGCGCAGCTGCGCCGGGACGCCGATGGTGCGCTGCTTCCCGGTCTCGCCGGTGCCTGTCCCGGTGCCGGCACCCGTGCCGGTGCGGGGGCCGGACTCGGGGCCCGGCCCGTCGAAGGCCTCGATGGAGGAGCGGCGCGGGCCGGGAATGCGCGGGCCCCCGGTGTTGAGCGGGGTGCCGAGGTGGGCCGGGCGCGGCTTGCCGTGCCAGTCGCCGTAGCGCGGCTTGGCCGCGTTCGTGGGCCCGTCCTCGTCGTGCTGGGGATGTCCGCCGCGCACCCGCGGGGTGCCGAAGGCGGGCGTGCCGGCGCCGTGCCGCTCCTCGGGGCCTTCGTCCGGCGCCTGCCGTCTGCGCCGGCCGCCGCCGGAGGCGACGGCCTGCTCGGCCTCGGGGGCCGGTGGCGCCTGGGATATCGGCGCCGCTTCGCCGGATTCCCTGGGTCGGCTGTGTCGTCCCACGCCCCGGATCAGCTCCTGTTTCCTCGGTCGGCGCCGCGGTGGCCGCAGCCGGCGCTCTCGTCGATCAGTTCCCGTACGGCCTGTGCGACCGTCTCGGGGTACTCCATCATCGCCACGTGCCCGGCATCGGGCAGGGTAAGCAGCCGCGAATCCCGGAAGGCGGCCGCCGCCCGGCGGGCCATCCGGAAGGAGACGAGCTGGTCGCGCGCCCCGTACACGAGCAGCGTCGGCGCGAGCACCCGCTCCGCCTGCCGCCACAGCCCGTGCTGGCCGCCCAGCGTGTACGCGTCCACGATGCCACGGGCCGAGCGGGCCATCGCGTCCCAGAAGTAAGGGAGTTGAAGGCGCCGCTCCATCTCGTGCACGGCGGCCTCGAAGCCCTCGGGGCTGACCCGGCCGGGATCCCCGTAACAGAGGGCCATCACTCCCCGGGTGCGGTCCACGGCGTTCCAGTCCTTGGTCAGCCGCGCGAACAGGGTGGCCACGCCCGGCAGCGCGACGAGCGCGGTGGGCCAGGCGCTGCGCTGGACGCGGAGCTCGGGCAGCGCCGGCGAGACCAGCGTGAGCGTGCGCACCAGGTCGGGGCGGACGGCCGCGACCCGGGTGGCGACCGCGCCGCCCAGCGAGTTGCCGATGAGGTGGACCGGGCCGCGGTCCGAGGAGTCGAGGAGGCGGATCACGGCGCGGGCGTGGCCGGTGACCGAGTAGTTGCCGTCGTCCGGCGGCGGGGAGTCCCCGAAGCCGGGCAGGTCCAGCGCCTCGCCCTCCAGACGGTCGGCGAGCAGCGGCATCAGGGCCGACCAGTTCTGCGAGGAGCCGCCGAGCCCGTGGACGTACAGCGCGGGTTCGAGACCGGGGCGGGCGTCGCCGGGCCGGGACCGGACGGTCAGGCTGAGGCCGGGCAGGCTCACGGAACGCAGTTCCTCGCCCTCCGCGACCCCGACCGCGCCCACGCGTGGTGCCAGCGAGGCGGCGGCGAGGGTTTCCGGCAGCTCGGTCGAAGACATGCGGCAATGTTACGAGACGATCACACCGTGGTTCATGTGTTCGCCGTCACAGGCCGTATAGCGGCTGACGCCGGGAACTCCTAGGCTCTTAGGGAAGCCCCCGAATCACTCGTAGTGGACGAAAAGGGAGCAGTCATGTCCGTCGATCCCAGCGATCCGGAAACCTTCCAGGAAGAAGAGGGCGGCACGGCCGAGCTGTCCGGGGAGACCCCCGAGGCGGACGCGGCCGAGCAGCACACGGACGTACGGCAGGACCGCGACGACCCGCTGAGCGGCGTCGATCCCGGTGCGGCCAACGAGGCGGACATCGCCGAACAGGCGCGCGTGGTCGCCCTGGACGAGGACGACTACCGATGATTTGTTCGGTTTACCTCGGGTATCTCCGGCTGTCCAGCACGTCCGGTCCGTGAAATTCTGCGTTCGCACCGCGCACAGCCGGGTTACCCAAAAGTACGATGGCGGCGCGCGTACATCGCGCACCAGATCAACTTTGGGAGGCGGCGTGACAGCCATCGAGCAGACCGAGGCGGCGCGCCCGCGAGGCACGCGCCTGCCGCGCCGGGCCCGCCGCAATCAGCTCCTGGGCGCGGCCCAGGAGGTATTCGTCGCGCAGGGTTACCACGCGGCCGCCATGGACGACATCGCGGAACGCGCGGGCGTCTCGAAGCCGGTGCTCTACCAGCACTTCCCCGGCAAGCTCGACCTCTACCTGGCCCTCCTGGACCAGCACTGCGAGTCGCTGCTGCACGCGGTACGCACCGCGCTCGCTTCGACGACGGACAACAAGCTCCGGGTCGCGGCGACGATGGACGCCTACTTCGCGTACGTCGAGGACGAGGGCGGCGCCTTCCGGCTCGTCTTCGAGTCCGACCTGACCAACGAGCCGGCCGTGCGCGAGCGCGTGGACCGGGTCAGCCTCCAGTGCGCCGAGGCGATCTCGGACGTCATCGCCGAGGACACCGGCCTGTCCAAGGACGAGTCGATGCTGCTCGCCGTGGGTCTGGGCGGAGTCTCCCAGGTGGTGGCCCGCTACTGGCTCTCCAGCGAGTCGACCATCCCCCGCGACAAGGCGGTGGCGCTGCTCACCTCGCTGGCCTGGCGGGGCATCGCCGGCTTCCCGCTGCACGGCACCGAGGGGCACTGAGCGGCCTTCGACCGGATCATTCCCGGATCCTGTTCGCTCCTGGCGTTCGACGACCGGCCATTTCCGGTCGTCTCCCCGGGCTAATGTGTGCAGCGTACGGCGCGGCTGACCGCGCACCGCACGAGGTCGGAGGGACTTAGCCGTGGAGGTCAAGATCGGCGTGCAGCACGCGCCCCGGGAGATCGTTCTGGAGAGCGGGCAGTCCGCCGAACAGGTCGAGAGCGCGGTATCCGACGCCCTCGCCGGCAAGGCGCAGCTGCTCAGCCTCACGGACGACAAGGGCCGCAAGGTCCTGGTGCCGGCCGACAAGATCGCATACGTGGAAATCGGCGAACCCTCGGTCCGCCGCGTGGGCTTCGGCGCCCTGTAGTACACGGCACGCAACGGAAGGGGGCCACCGGTTCGCACCGGTGGCCCCCTTCCGCATGCCCGGCCGTATGTGCTCGGTCCACATGCCCGTTCCGCGGGTCCCGGGCGGCCGCCCGCCTTGCTTCCTCCCGGTGAGGGGAGGGTTGCGTTCCGCGAGCCTCGGGTAGGACGGCTTGTGACCGATTCCGCCCTGGCCGCACCCCTGGGAGGCGACGTACATGCTGCTGGAAGCCCTTGGCTCCGTACTGCTGGGATTCGCCCTCGCGTGGGCTGCCGTGGCCCGGCTGTCCCACCGGCTGCCCGACCGCCGCACGGTGCTCGGCGTCGGCCCGCTCGCCGGGCTCTTCGGCGCCTTCCTGACCCACTCCGCGATCGGCCCCGGCCACGGGGTGATCACCCTGCTCGGCGCCACGTTCGTCGCGTCCGTCACGCTCTCGCTGCTGCTGCGGCCGACGCGCCGCCTGCGCCGGTGGGCGGCGTAGGCGGCGCTCCCGCCGGCTTCCTGAGCGGGCGTCAGCCGTGCGCGGCCGTCGTCCGCTAGGCGGCCAGGCCCAGCGCGGCCATCCGCTTGGTGTGGGCCTTGGTGATCCGGGTGAACATCTCGCCGACCGCCGCGAGGTCGAAGCCCGCGGCCACCCCGTCCACACCGCCGACCAGCATCGTGGAGAGCGCGTCGCGCTCGGCGACCACGCGCTGGGCCTGCGAGAGGGCCTCGCCCATCAGCCGGCGGGCCCACAGCGCGAGCCGGCCGCCGACGCGCGGGTCCGCCTCGATCGCGGCCCGCACCTTCTCCACGGCGAAGTTGCCGTGTCCGGTGTCGTCGAGGACCGACAGGACCAGGGAGCGGGTGTCGGAGTCGAGGTGGTTGGCGACCTCGCGGTAGAAGTCGCTGGCGATCGAGTCGCCGACGTACGCCTTGACCAGGCCCTCCAGCCAGTCAGACGGGGCGGTCTGCTGGTGGAAGTCGTCCAGCGCCTTGGCGAACGGCTCCATCGCGGCCGTCGGCTCGGAGTCGATGTGGGCGAGCCGGTCCCGCAGCCGTTCGAAGTGGAGGAACTCCGCGGAGGCCATCTTCGCCAGCTCCGCCTTGTCCGCCAGGGTCGGCGCGAGCTTCGCGTCGTCGGCGAGCCGCTCGAAGGCCGCCAGCTCGCCGTAGGCGAGGGCGCCGAGGAGGTCCACGACCGCGGCACGGTACTGGGGAAGCGCGGAGGCCGTCTCCCAGTCCTGGGCGGCGATCCCGGTGCGCTCGGGCTCCGGGGTGATTTCTTCGGCTGCAGTGGCGTTGTCAGACGTCTCCATAAGCCGCACAATAGCCCGCCCGGGGCAGGCTGTAAGGGCCTGCTTGCTCACACCCGTACCACCGGTCCCGCGAATTCTCCCAACACACATGCGCGAATCCGGGGTACAGTGGTAATGCGCCCGGCGAGTATTTCGACGGGCCGCACGAATGAGGATGCCCGGTCGGTTGCTCCGGTCGGCTCCGACCCGACAGCCCTCCGCAGGGTACGTATCAGTACGTGCCACCGAAGAGGGATCCCTCAGCGGCACGAGCGCTTGAGCGACGGCAGTGGTCCCGCGCCACCCGGCAACCCGATCGAATCTGATCCCCCGCCGGATGAAATGGGCACGGTAAGACCCGCCGCGTTCGCCTCCGTACCGCGTCTCACAGAAGAGGCAGCACCCTGACTACGTTCCGAGAGCTCGGGATCCTCCCCGAGACCGCCGAAGCCCTTGAAGCCGTCGGCATCGTGTCCCCGTTCCCCATCCAGGAGCTGACGCTCCCCGTCGCCCTCTCCGGCACGGACATCATCGGCCAGGCCAAGACCGGCACCGGCAAGACGCTCGGCTTCGGTCTGCCGATCCTGGAGCGCGTGACCGTCCCCGCCGACGTCGAGGCCGGCCGGGCCACGGCGGACCGGCTGACCAACACTCCGCAGGCCCTCGTCGTCGTCCCGACGCGCGAGCTGTGCCAGCAGGTGACCAACGACCTCCTCACCGCGGGCAAGGTCCGCAACGTGCGCGTGCTCGCCATCTACGGCGGCCGGGCGTACGAGCCCCAGGTCGAGGCGCTCAAGAAGGGCGTCGACGTGATCGTCGGCACCCCGGGCCGCCTGCTCGACCTCGCCGGACAGAAGAAGCTCGACCTGTCGCACGTCAAGACGCTGGTGCTCGACGAGGCCGACGAGATGCTCGACCTGGGCTTCCTGCCCGACGTCGAGAAGATCATCCAGCTGCTTCCGGCGAAGCGCCAGACGATGCTGTTCTCGGCGACCATGCCGGGCGCCGTCATCGGCCTCGCCCGCCGCTACATGTCGCAGCCCACGCACATCCGCGCCACGTCGCCGGACGACGAGGGCACGACGGTCGCCAACACCGCGCAGTACGTCTACCGCGCCCACTCCATGGACAAGCCGGAGATGGTCGCGCGCATCCTTCAGGCCGAGGGCCGCGGACTCGCGATGATCTTCTGCCGTACGAAGCGGACCGCCGCGGACATCGCCGAGCAGCTCGCCAAGCGCGGCTTCGCCTCCGGCGCGGTCCACGGCGACCTCGGCCAGGGCGCCCGCGAGCAGGCGCTGCGCGCCTTCCGTAACGGCAAGGTGGACGTGCTGGTCTGCACCGACGTCGCCGCCCGCGGCATCGACGTAGAGGGCGTCACGCACGTCATCAACTACCAGTCGCCGGAGGAGGAGAAGACCTACCTCCACCGCATCGGCCGCACCGGCCGCGCGGGCAAGAAGGGCATCGCGATCACGCTGGTCGACTGGGACGACATCCCGCGCTGGCAGCTGATCAACAAGGCGCTCGACCTGAAGTTCCCGGACCCGGTCGAGACGTACTCCACCTCCCCGCACCTCTTCGAGGAGCTGAAGATCCCGGCCGGCACGAAGGGTGTGCTGCCCCGTGGCGAGCGCACCCGCGCCGGCCTCGCGGCCGAAGCGGTCGAGGACCTGGGCGAGACCGGTGGTCGCGGGCGCAAGTCCGCCGCCGCGGCTCCCGTCGTCACCGAGGAGCGTCCGCCGCGTACGCGTACGCCGCGTCAGCGTCGCCGCACCCGCGGCGGCACGCAGCTGGACGGCAACGAGGTCACCGCGCCTCCCATCGCGACCCCGGTGGCCGAGGCCACCGAAACCGAGTCCGTGACCGAGCAGCGCACGCCGCGCCGTCGCCGCCGGACCCGCCCGGGTGCGCCGCCGACCGCGCCGCAGGCCGCGGCCCCGGTGATCGAGGCCGCGCCGATGGCCGTCGCCGTTGCCGAGGCACCCGTCAGGACCGAGCCCGTCCGCAAGGCCGAGCCGACCGTCAAGGCGCAGGCCGTCCGCAAGGCCGAGCCGCGCAGGCGTTCCGCGCCGGTCGCGGCCCCGCCCGTCGTCGAGCCGGTCGAGGCCAAGGCCGCGCGTCGCCGCCGGGTGCGCAAGGCCGCCGAGCCCGAGGTCGGCTTCGTGACCCCCGAGTCGGCCGCGCTGGAGCTGGCCCGGGCCGCGAAGGCCCGCACCAACGCCGCGATGTCCGAGGTCGCGGAGGCTCCGGCCGCCGCGGTCGCCGCGACGGAAGCCCCGGTCAAGCCGAGGCGTACGCGGACGAAGAAGGCCGCCGAGCCCGTCGTCGAGGCGGCGCCGGTCGAGGCCGCCCCGGTCGTGGAGGCCGAGGCTCCCGTCAAGCCCCGTCGTACCCGTGCGAAGAAGGCCGTCGCGAGCGCGCCCGAGGCGGTCGTGGAGACGGCTGTCGAGGCCGAGGCCCCGGCGAAGCCGCGTCGGACCCGCAAGAAGGCCGCCGAAGCCGTCGTCGAGACGGCCGAGGCGCCCGCGATCGAGGCCCCCGAGGCTCCGGCCGCCGAGGCTCCGGCCAAGCCGCGCCGCACCCGCGCCAAGAAGGCCGTGGAGGCCGTGGAGGCCGCCCCCGAGGTGGCCGAGGCTCCGGCGAAGCCGCGTCGGACCCGGGCCAAGAAGGTCGCCGAGGCCGCGCCGGCCGTCGAGGCCGTCGAGGTCGAGGCCCCGGCGAAGCCCCGGCGCACGCGCAAGAAGGCCGCCGAAGCCGTCGTCGAGACGGCCGAGGCCCCCGCGGCCGAGGCTCCGGCCAAGCCGCGTCGCACCCGTGCGAAGAAGGCCGCGGTCGCGCCCGAGGCGTGATCCGCACCGCCTGAAACGGCCCGGTCCCCTGCGGGGGTACCGGGCCGTTCGCGTTCCCGCGCCGGGCTCCCGCGGGGCCGCCGGATACGCTCTACTCATGAGTAAGCCCCGCTCCCTCGACCTGCCCGCCCGTACGCGTGCGTACCGGCTCGACACCCCGCGCCAGGAGTTCGCGGTGCTCGACTCGCGGCCGGAGGGGCCGGTGCGGGGCACCGTGCTCCTGGTGCCGGGGTACACCGGGAGCAAGGAGGACTTCCTCGCGCTCCTCGACCCGCTGGCGGACGCCGGGTACCGGGCGGTGGCCGTCGACGGGCGCGGGCAGTTCGAGAGCCCGGGGCCGCGGCGCAGCTCCGGGTACAGCCCGCGCACCCTCGGCACGGACGTGCTCGCGCAGGCCGAGGCCCTCGGTGACGGGCCCGTGCACCTCGTGGGGCACTCCTTCGGCGGCTTCGTGGCCCGCTCGGCGGCCCGCCTCGACCCGTCGGCCTTCCGCTCACTGACGCTGCTGTCGTCCGGCCCTGGGCGGGTCGGCCCCGATCAGCGCACGAAGCTCCGGATGCTCCGGGCGGCACTGCCGGTGCTGCCTCCGTCGTGGGTGTGGGCGGTGACGCAGTGGCTGGACGGCCGCGATCCGGCGTACGTCGCCGACCCGCCCGAGATCGTGTCCTTCCTCGAACGCCGCTGGTTCGGCACGCAGCGGGCCCAACTCATCGCCACCGGGCGTCAGTTGAGGACCGAGCCGGACCGCACGGAGGGGCTGGCGGGGTTGCCGCTGCCGCTGCACGTGGCATACGGCGAGCGGGAAATGGTGTGGACGGTCGGGGAGTTGGCGCACATGGCGCGCAGCGTGGGGGCTCGGCACACCGTGATCGCCGGGGCCGACCACTCCCCCAACGTCTCCCACCCGGGCGAACTGGCCACCGCCCTCGCGGAGTTCTGGGCGACCTGAGCGTCGCACCCTGCGGGTGGCGGGGGTTGAGCACGGCCCTGGCGACCCGAGCGTCGGGTGCCTTGCGGTGGCGGGCATTGAGCGCCGCGCCGGCGACCTCGGCGTCGGGCGGCCTACGGGTGGCGGCCGCTGAACGCGTTCCGGACGCGCCCGGATGGCCCGCCTTCATCCGCGGAGCGTGCGGGCTGATCGCGCGGTTCCCCGTGGACCGTGCGGGGCTCGTCGCACACTTCCCCGCGCCCCTCAGGCGGCTACGCAATCCGGTACCGAGCAACACCAGCCCTGCCAGGGGCGCGGGGAACCGCGCGACCAGCCACCGGCGTCGCGCGGACGAACGACAAGCCGCCATCCCCAGGGGCGCGGACGGCAGGCCCCGCATCCGGAGGCGGCGGGGCCGCACGGCCCGGGGCGGGCAGGGGGTCAGTACTGGGACTGGAGGTGGTGCCAGAACCCGTCCCGGAGGGAGCGGCGCAGGTCCGCGTGGCCCCGCAGCGAGTACTGGAGGAGGCGTTCCGCCTCGATGAGGAGGTCCTGGTCCACCGGGCCGGGCAGGTAGGGGTGGCCGGGCAGGAGGTCGGCGAGGGCGGCCCGCCCCCGCTCCGAGAGCCACGTCGCGGCGATCCGCGCCCCCACGAACCGGACGTCCTCGCGGCTCGGTGCCGGCCCGTCCTGCTCGTACAGCGTGACCGGCCGCCGCGTCACGTACGGCTTGCAGAAGTCGAGGTCGAACGTGCGCTGGCTGTCGACCTCCCACAGCAGCGGCTCCGCCTGGTTGCGGCCCTCCGCCGCCTCGATGCCCCAGAGATGGACCCGCGCCCCGTACCCCTGCGCGGCCTCGACCGCCGAGACGAGGTCCTCGTCGCCGCCGATCAGGGCCGCGTCGCTGATCGCGCGGTGGCGGGCCAGCGACTCCAGGTCGGAGCGGATCAGCGAGTCGACGCCCTTTTGCTGATTGTTCGCGTTGAGGTTGCCGAGCCTGACCTTGACGTCCGGCAGCTCGGCGATCGACTGCTGCTCGGGGGTGTGGATGCGCCGGCGCGCGCCGTCGTACCAGTACACGCGGAGCAGCCGGCTGTCCGCGAAGATCGTGCGCGCCTTGTCGATGAAGGCCTCGATCAGCCCCTCGGCGTCGAGGTCGAAGGAGCGCCGGTCCTCGGTGCCGGTGACGAGGAGGCCGCCGGCCGCGTAGACGTACCCCGCGTCGACGAAGATCGCGTGTGTGGAGGGCGTCTTCGCGACCTCCGCGAGCATGCGCTGGAGCAGCTCGTTGGTGGCGTCCAGCTTGCGGTCGAGCTGGGCGACGAGGTCATGGGGCACCTGGGCCGGCTGAGGTTCCTGGGTTTCGTCCATACGCTTTCCATTGTCGACTTCGTAACGCAGCGGGCACAACCGGGCACGTGTGGTTGTTTTCTCCCGTCAATCCTTAGCGATCCGAAAAATTTCCTTAGCGTAGGGAATGTTTGCTGGAGGCAACCCGTTGATCCCTACGGAACGCGTTGCACAGTGGCCACGCAATCCACTCTTAACGGGCGGGCAACCGCCCCGACGCCTCGCGGGAGCAGGCTGTGACAGCAGCCCCCCGCACCAGTAGTTCTCCTAGCAGGAGGATCAGACGAAGGGAGAAGCCATGCGCTTCGAAATCATGCGCCTGGACGACGTCGACGGTACCGCCGTTGACAGCACCGTCGTGGACGCCGCCTCCGTCAACCGGATCGTGCAGCAGGCCGCCGCAATGGGTCAGCGCATCTACATCCGCCCGACCGAATCCGCAGCCTCGTAACGCGTAAGAGGCAGTGCCCCCGCGAGCCGTGAACGGCCGCGGGTGCCGTATGTAGAGGCGCCCCCGTACAGACGAGTACGGGGGCGCTTTGGCATGCGGTGGGGCCCCACGGGCCTGCCGGGGCGTCAGTTGGCGTGGATGACCTGAGTGACGCCGTTGATGATCTGCTGCACCGCGAGGGCCGAGAGCATCATGCCCGCGAGCCGCGTGACCAGGACGACACCGCCGTCCTTGATGACCCGGATGATCAGCAGCGAGTACCGCATGGTCACGTAGAGCACGAGGTGGATGGCGATGATCGCCGCCCAGACCGAGATCTGCCCGGACACCGAGTCGTGGTTCTGGACGGCCAGGATGACCTGCACGATCGCGCCGGGCCCGGCGAGCAGCGGCATGCCGAGCGGCACCAGGGCGACGTTGACGTCCTTGGTCTGCTGGGGCTCGTCGGTCTTGCCGGTGAGCAGGTCGAGCGCGATCAGGAGCAGCAGCAGACCGCCCGCGATCATCAGCGCGGGGACGTCGATGTGCAGATACGTCAGGATCTGGTGCCCGACGAGCCCGAAGAGCGTGATCACTCCGAGCGCGACGGCGGCGGCCTGCCAGGCCATCCGGCGCTGGACCTTGGCGGCCCGGCCGGCGGTCAGCGCGAGGAAGATCGGCGTGATCCCGGGGGGATCCATGATGACGAACAGGGTGAGGAAGAGGGAGCCGAAGACGGCAGCGTCGAACACGGTGAGCCTTGCAAGTGAGGGGCGTACATGAGGAGGGCCGGGCGCGGGTGCGCGGGCCGGCCGGGCCCGTCCCCCGGGGCCGCGCGGAAGCCGGCCGGGAAGGGGGTTCGAGGAGTGGGGGTACGGGGGCGGCGCCCCGGGTCGGGAGCGGTGCCCCCGGATCGGGAGAGGCGTGCTCTCCCTACGGGCGGGCGCTTCCGCCCGCGCCCGGCACGGGGAAGGCCCCCGTGGCGCGGCGGGTGATCTCGCCGTAGATCTCGGGGTCGGTGGTGTACTCCCCGAGCCGTACGGGCTTGCGGCTGCCGTGGTAGTCGCTGGAGCCGGTGGCGAGCAGGCCGAGTTCGCGGGCCAGGCCGCGCAGCCGGTCCCGGGTGGGGGCGTCGTGGTCGGTGTGGTCGACCTCGATGCCGTCCAGCCCGGCGGCGGCCAGCTCCGCTATCGCGGACTCGGGCACGACCCGGCCGCGCTTGACGGCGAGCGGGTGCGCGAAGACGGTGACGCCGCCGGCGGCCTTGACCAGCCGGATCGCGTCGAACGGGTCGAGCTCGTGCTTGCCGACGTAGGCGCGGCCGCCGTCGCCGAGCCAGTCCGGCACGAAGGCGTCGGACACCGAGTCGACGACGCCGAGTTCGACGAGCGCCTCGGCGACGTGGGGGCGGCCCACCGAGCCGTCGCCCGCGATGCGCGCGACCTGCTCCCAGGTGATGGGCACGCCGAGTTCGCGGAGCTTGGCCACCATGCCCTGGGCGCGCGGCACCCGGTCGTCGCGCACGAGCTCGCGCTCGCGGGAGAGCTCGGGCTCCTCGGGGTCGAAGAGGTAGGCCAGCAGGTGCAGGCCGATGCCGTCGATGCGGCAGGAGAGTTCGGCGCCGGTGACGAGGGTGAGCCCGGCCGGGAGCGCGGCGATGGCCTGCGCGTATCCACGGGTGGTGTCGTGATCGGTCAGTGCGACGACGTCGAGCCCGGCGGCGGCCGCGTTGGCGACCAGCTCGGCGGGGGTGTCCGTGCCGTCCGACGCCGTGGAGTGGGTGTGCAGATCGATGCGCACGACGCGTACTCCAGGGCATAAGGGACGGATCAGGGGACGCTCAAGGATAACCGCCCGGCCGCGCCCCGCGGTCCGCCCGGCCGAGCCCCGCAGTCCACCCGGCCACACCCGCACACCCCGCAGTCCGCCCGCTCCGCTCCGCCCGGTCCGCTCGCGGATCGCCGGGTCAGGACAGGATGCGCGGGGTCAGCGCCCCGCACGGGACCAGTTCGACTTCGGCGCCCGCGTCGCGCAGGTCGGTCAGGACGAGCTCGTCGTACATCAGGAGGCCGGACTGTTCGGGCCACACGATGGCCCACAGCCACAGGCCGCGGGCCTCCCCCGCGAAGACCGCGCGGTCGTCCGGGGTGCGGGTGACGTGCCACAGCGGGGTGGGCCGGCCGGCCGCGAGGACCTTGGTGTGCGGGGGCTTCTCCACGCTCATGAACGGGCCGGGGTCGGGCCCGTCGATGCCCGCGTACCGTGCGCCGAGCCCCACGCCGAGCTCCTCGGCGACCAGGATCAGCTCGCCGATGCCGCCGAGCGGACCGGGGCCCGAGCAGGCGACGGCGGTCGCGCGGCCGCCGCTGCGGTCGTCACCCGCGTACGCGACGCCGGTGAACAGCCAGCCGACCGGCAGCGGCCAGGGCATCCAGGCGGGCACCTGGGCCCGGCGCACGACGACCTCAAGGGCCTCGACGCTGGGCGGCACCACCGGCTGGAGCGGATACACCGGCCCGTGCGCGTCGCACTGCCAGGTGTCGGCAAAGAGACCGGGCGCCCTGACCCGGCCTCCACACTTCGGGCAACTGGGTTCGCCCCTCATAGAGCCCCACGGTCCTCCCCGCCCGTCGCCCCGTCAAGGACGATCACCCGTCCGGAGTGCGGCCCGCCCGCCGGCCCCGGACGCGGAGCCGGAGGCAGGGGCCCGGAGGCCGTGCGACACCGGAGGAAAAGTAGTTTCATATTGCATCCATTAGCCTCGCTAAGTTATTATGTGTATCGCACAACGATCTTGGGTCACCCATCGAGCGGGGGCCCTCCGACGGGAAGCGGGAGCAGCCATGCGGCAAGGAAAGGACCCTCTCGACGAAGGTGCGGGGGCAGGCGGTCTGCTGCGTCAGCCCAAGGCGGTCTGGGCGACCGCGGGCGCGTCCGTCGTCGCCTTCATGGGCATCGGCCTGGTCGACCCGATCCTGCCCTCCATCGCCAAGGGCCTGGACGCCACGCCCAGCCAGGTCTCCCTGCTCTTCACCTCGTACTTCCTGATCACCGCTGTCGCCATGCTGGTCACCGGCTTCGTGTCCAGCCGGATCGGCGGCAAGAAGACGCTCCTGGCGGGCCTCGCCCTGGTGGTCGTCTTCGCCGCGCTCGCCGGCACCTCGAACTCGGTCGGCGAGCTCGTCGGCTTCCGGGCCGGCTGGGGGCTCGGCAACGCGCTGTTCGTCTCGACCGCACTCGCCGTCATCGTGGGCGCGGCGGCCGGCGGAAGCGCGGCCGCGATCCTGCTCTACGAGTCCGCGCTCGGGCTCGGCATGGCGTGCGGGCCGCTGCTCGGCGCGATCCTCGGCGACATGAAGTGGCGCTACCCGTTCTTCGGCACCGCGGCCCTGATGGCGATCGGCTTCATCGCGATCACCGCGCTCCTCAAGGAGCAGCCCAAGCCGGCCCGCAAGACCTCGCTGCTCGACCCGATCAAGGCGCTCGGCCACGGCGGGCTCGCCTCGGCGGCGGCCTCCGCGTTCTTCTACAACTACGCGTTCTTCACGGTCCTCGCCTTCACCCCGTTCGTCCTGAACATGTCGCCGTACAAGTCGGGCGGCGTCTTCTTCGCGTGGGGTGTGCTGCTCGCGGTGTTCTCGGTCCTCGTCGCGCCGCGGCTCCAGGAGCGGTTCGGCTCGCTGAAGGTGCTCGGCGGATCGCTGGTGCTGCTCGCCGCGGACCTGATCGTGCTGGGTTACGGCAACCACGCCACGGCGGTGGCCGCGACGATCGCGTCCGGCGCGTTCATCGGCCTCAACAACACCGTCTTCACGGAACTGGCCCTGGGCGTCTCGGACGCGCCCCGGCCGGTGGCGAGCGCGGGCTACAACTTCGTGCGCTGGTTCGCCGCCGCCGCTGCTCCCTACTTCGCGCCGAAGATCGAGGAGTGGAGCAACATCCACATCCCGTTCGTGGTGGCGGCCGTCGCGGCGGTGCTCGGCGCGCTGATCGTGTGGGTGCGGCGGGCTTCGCTCACGCACGAGGCGGAGGAACTGCGGCCGGCGCACGCCGTGGAGGACGGGGTGTCGGTCTTCGCGAACTGAGCGGGTGGCCTCCGGCGGGGGCGGCTCGGGACGGCGCGGGGTGCCTGCGGCCCCGGCCGCCCCGCCTCCGGGTGCGGACCGTGCGGGTTGCTCGCACCCCCCAGCCCGCTCGCCTTCGGGTGCGGACCGTGCGGGGTTGCTCGCGCAGTTGCCCGCGCCCCTCAAGCCTGTTGTCGTCCGCCCGCCGTGCGTGGCTGGTCGCGCAGTTCCTCGCGCCCCTGGCGGGACCGGTGCTGGGGCACCTTCAGCCCGTCATGGGGGTCCCCCCTGGACCTTAAGGCCTTGGGGGAGATTGAGGACGAGCGCCGTTCAGGCGCGAACGGGGTCCGGGGCGCAGCCCCGGGGTGGGTGGTCAGTCCAGTGCGACGGACTTGCGCAGGGGGTCCCTCAGGTCCGTGCCCCGGGTCAGCCAGCGCTCCTCCAGCTCCGCCGCGCCGCGCACCCGCTTCCACGCCGCCTCGTTCGAGGTCATCGGGAGCAGCGGCAGGAAGCGCACCGGGTCCAGCGGCCCGTCGAGCTCCAGGTCCTCGACCAGGCCGCCCGGCTCGGCGACGAGCACGGAGGCGAACGGGGCGCCGGGCCACAGCGGTTCGCCCAGGTCGAGCGAGGCGCCCGGGGCCACCACGAGGCCCTCCACCTGCGGGGAGGCGGCCAGCACGGCGAGCGGGCGGAGCACCTTGTCGGTGTCGGCGAGCCCGGCCCGCACCGACAGGACCAGCTCGGCCCGCGGGCCCTTCACCGGATCGGCGAGCGCGGCGGTGGGGTCGGCCATCGGCTGGGCCGACATGCCGAGGGTCGCGTACCGGACGATGTCGCCCTCGGTGAACCGCAGCACCTCGATGCGGTCCGTACCGAGAAAGGTGACCGCCGCGCGCGCGTCCGGCTCGCCCAGTGCGGCGCGCAGCCGGGCCTCGACCAGAGCAAGAACATCAACCATGGGCCGAGCATAGAAGGCGTATGCAAGCGGCAAAGAGGGGGCTTGACGCAACAGTGGGCTGATAGTCTTGGCCGCTGTTCGGGACAGCAGGAAGTCCCCCACGGGGGACCGGCTGGAGGAGGTGGGGCTGCGATGGATCGAAGTCGGCCTGGCAGTACCAACCGCTCTTCCGCACGGCTGCGTTGTCCCCGGTGATCTGAACTCTCGTCGATCCGAGAGCGTGCATACCCGGCCTCCGTGCCCGGAAACACCTGAGTCTCATGGCGTTTCGCCAACGGAAGAGCATCTCGCCTTGCGTTGTCCGTTTCAGTAGCGAACGCCGTCCCCGCGTGCCCCTGTGGTGCCGCCCGCTGTGCGAACGTGTGCGATGAATGCCTTTCGAGGTCGATTCGACCCCTTGGCCCCCTTCTTTGCAGAACGTCCCCATTCGGGCAGTTCCAGAGTGTCACGCCCCGACGGCCCCTCCGTGAAGGAGTCCTGCCATGTCGATGATCCGTGACCTGCGTGCCGTGGTCCGCCCCGCACTGCGCAAGACCAGCACCCCGTACAACGGCTACGACACCACCCGCGACCCGTCGGCGAGCAGCGCCGTCGTGGACTGCGCGGTCTACCGCGACGGACGGCGGCTGCGCTCCGTCGAGGAGAACACCTGCCTCACCCCGCGCGAGGCGATGCGCCGGGTCCGCGAGGACGGCGGCTTCGCGTGGATCGGTCTGCACGAGCCGACCGAGGCCGAATTCGCCGGTATCGCGGCCGAGTTCGGGCTGCACCCACTCGCCGTGGAGGACGCGGTCCACGCCCACCAGCGGCCGAAGCTGGAGCGTTACGACGACACCCTGTTCACCGTCTTCAAGACCATCCACTACGTGGAGCACGCCGAACTCACCGCGACCAGCGAGGTCGTGGAGACCGGCGAGGTGATGTGCTTCACCGGGCCGGACTTCGTCATCACCGTCCGGCACGGCGGCCAGGGCTCGCTGCGCGCGCTGCGCAAGCGCCTCCAGGACGACCCGGAGCTCCTCGCCAAGGGTCCCTCCGCCGTGCTGCACGCCATCGCCGACCAGGTGGTCGACGGCTACCTCGCCGTCGTGGACGCCGTGCAGGACGACATCGACGAGGTCGAGATCGAGGTCTTCTCGGCCCCGGCCAAAGGCAGCCCGCGCGGCGTGGACGCCGGCCGGATCTATCAACTCAAGCGCGAGGTACTGGAGTTCAAGCGCGCCGTCTCGCCGCTGCTGCGCCCGATGCAGCTCCTGAGCGAGCGCCCGATGCGGCTCGTCGACCCGGACATCCAGAAGTACTTCCGGGACGTGGCCGACCACCTCGCCCGCGTCCAGGAACAGGTCGTCGGCTTCGACGAACTGCTCAACTCGATCCTCCAGGCCAACCTCGCCCAGGCGTCCGTCGCCCAGAACGAGGACATGCGCAAGATCACGTCCTGGGCGGCGATCATCGCCGTGCCGACGATGGTGTGCGGGGTGTACGGCATGAACTTCGAGTACATGCCGGAGCTGCACTGGAAGTACGGCTACCCGGTCGCGATGGGCCTGGTGGCCGTGGCCTGCTTCGCCATCCACCGCACCCTCAAGCGCAACGGCTGGCTCTGACCGGTCAGTTGGCCCGGTTCGCCCGGACGACCAGGGCCAGCCCGGCCAGGATCACCAGGAGCGCCGGGTAGGCGAGGACCGGCGGCTGCTGGCCGAGCCAGAGCGCCGCGATGAGGGCGGCGCCGGGGGTCTCCAGCAGGATCGCCGTCGACGTGACGGACGGCCCGAGGCTCGCCACCACCCGGTTCAGGAGGGAGTGGCCGAGCAGCTGCGCCGCGAGCGTGAGCACGGCGAGCTTCACCCACGTCTCCGCGTCGTACGAGGTGAGGTCGGCCCCGCTGACCAGCGAGGCCGCCAGCAGCCCGACGGCGGCCGTGCCGTAGCAGAGGTAGGTGTACGGGACGGTGTCCACGCTTCTGCGGACCTCGGCGCCGAGCAGCACGTACCCCGCGGCCGCGATGCCGCCGCCGAGTGCCAGCGCGTCGCCCGCGAGCGCGCGCGACGACAGGCTGAGGTCGACGCCGGTGAGCAGCAGGACCCCGACGCAGGCGGCCAGGGTGCCGCTCCAGACCAGGGCCGGCGGGCGGTGGCCGCGCAGCCGCAGCGCGAGGGTGGTCCAGATCGGGGTGGTGGTGCACAGCGCGGTGGACGAGGCGACGGACGTCATGCTCAGGCTCGGCAGCCATAGCCCGAAGTGCAGCGCCAGCAGACCGCCCGCGCCGAGCGTGAGGCCGACCTCGCGCCGGGTCAGCGCGCGCAGCCGCGACCGGTACGTGAACCAGGCCACCGGGCTCAGCGCGCCGACCGCGAGGGCGTTGCGCCAGAACGCGATGGCGAGCGCGGGCGCGGCGGTGGCCGCGATGAGCGGCGCGGACAGCGAGACGCTGGCGAGGGCGACACCGAGCAGGACGAGGTCGGCGCGCGGGTGGGCGGCGACGGCCGGCGCGGGGGTGGTGGCAGTGGTCACGGCGGCAGCGTAAGGGGCATGGCCGGATTACGGAACTGACTATTCCCGGGGGCCTCTACTGTGGTCCCATGACGCAGACGTTGCTCGACCAGGCCCTGGTCGAGGAGGCCACGAAGAAGTCCGGGCTCATCTGGGTGCGCGGCACCGGGGGGAGCACCGAGCGCGCCCTGTGGCACGCCTGGCTCGACGGGGCCGCGTACGTCGTCGGGGGCGGTCCCGGTGAGCAGCCCCTCGAAGGACTGCCCGACGGTGGCACGGCGACGGTGACGGTCCGCTCCAAGGACAAGGGCGGCCGGCTCGTCGCCTGGACGGCTTCGGTGTCGGAGGTTCCGGCGGGCTCTGAGGCGTGGGACACGGCCGTGGCCGAGCTCAAGGGCAAGCGCCTGAACGCGCACGACGGCGAGGCGATGCCGGCCCGGTGGGCCGCGGAGTGCCGCCTGTTGCGGCTGGCGCCGACGGGCCCCTTGGACCCGGCACCGGAGTCGTCCTTGGCCGCCGCACCCGTGCCCACCGCGGCGACCACCCGGCACCCGGTACCGGCTGCGCTTCCGCGGCTGCTCCTCAAGCGCAAGCGGCGCTGACCCCGCCCCCGGCGGCCGCCCGCATCACGTCGTCGGAAGCTGGTGGCCGTAGTCCACTGTCGCGCCCTTCGCCGGCGGCGCGAGCGTGAAGTCCTTGTTCCAGTCCGCGAGTTCGAGGACCCCGGCGCCGCCCGCGCGCTCGAAGCGCAGCGGGTAGGGGGTGCCCTGGAGGGAGACGTCGAGGGTGCCGCCCTCGCCGTCCTTGCCCGCCTCGATCCGGACCGTACGGACGTTGCCGACCTCCGACCGGTCGCCCTTCGACAGCGTGCCCTGTAGCCCCAGCATCCCCTTGAGCAGGACCGACTTGTCGGTGAAGCCGCGCAGTTGCTGGTAGGCGGGGTCGCCCGAAGGCACCTTGACGTACTTGTCGTCGAGCTTGCCCGCGGCCTGGGACGCGCCGCCCGACTCGCTGTGCGACCAGAACCCGGCGCCCGCCTTGAGGAACAGGTCGTCGCCCACCCGCAGCAGCCCGAACGTGCTCTTCTGCGAAGTGACCGTGCCCGACCCGCCGCTGCTCTTCAGCTTCATGTCGATCCGGTACGAGCCGCCCTTGCTGACCAGCGTCCCCGAGAGCCGGACCGCGTCGGCCCCGTCGGCCGCCGTGCGCGCCTTGTTCTCGATCTCGGGGGCGGACAGCTTGCCGACCCCGTTGGTCCCCTCGTCGGGATCCGAGCCGCAGGCGGTGAGCGCCGCGGCGAGACCCGCGCACAGCGCGACGGGCAGCACGGCCCGGCGGGCCCGGCCCCGCACCCGTACGGACAAGGGGGATGAGGTCACCTGCGCACTGCCTCTCACATGGATGTAGGGGGTCGGCAGACCGCACCCTACCCGCAGTGCATACGCTGCTCGGCAGAGCTCCGGACGGACGACCCGCAAGGGCGTACCCCGCCGCCACCGGCTAGCCTGAAGCCCTTGTCCCGCAGCGATCGCGGTGGTGCGGAGCAACCCTGAACAGTAAGGAGGCGCTCGTATGGCGGCAGGCGCCCCCCGGGTCTTCGTATCGCACCTCTCCGGCGTGGCCGTCTTCGACCCCAACGGCGACCAGGTCGGCCGGGTGCGCGACCTCGTGGCGATGCTCCGGGTCGGCCGCAGGCCTCCCCGGCTGCTCGGCATCGTCGTGGAGGTCGTGAGCCGGCGGCTCATCTTCCTGCCCATGACCCGGGTCACCGGAGTGGAGTCGGGCCAGGTCATCACCACCGGCGTGGTCAATCTGCGCCGCTTCGAGCAGCGCCCCACCGAGCGCCTGGTCCTCGGCGAGCTGCTCGACCGCCGGGTCACCCTGGTCGAGACCGGCGAGCAGGTGACCGTCCTGGACGTGGCGATCCAGCAGCTTCCGGCCCGCCGCGACTGGGAGATCGACAAGGTCTTCGTCCGGCGCGGCAAGTCGGGCGCGCTGCGCCGCAAGGGCGAGACGCTGACCGTCGAGTGGTCGGCCGTCACCGGCTTCTCCCTGGAGGAGCACGGGCAGGGCGCCGAGAACCTGGTCGCCACCTTCGAGCAGCTGCGCCCCGCCGACCTCGCCAACGTCATGCACCACCTCTCCCCCAAGCGCCGGGCCGAGGTGGCCGCCGCCCTCGACGACGACCGGCTCGCGGACGTCCTGGAGGAGCTGCCGGACGACGACCAGGTGGAGATCCTCGGCAAGCTGAAGGACGAGCGGGCCGCCGACGTCCTGGAGGCGATGGACCCGGACGACGCCGCCGACCTGCTCTCCGAGCTGCCCGAGGAGGACAAGGAGCGCCTCCTCACCCTGATGCAGCCCGACGACGCGGCGGACGTGCGAAGGCTGCTCTCGTACGAGGAGCGCACGGCGGGCGGTCTGATGACGACCGAGCCGATCGTGCTGCGGCCCGACGCCACGGTCGCCGACGCGCTGGCCCGGGTGCGCCAGCAGGACCTCTCGCCCGCGCTCGCCGCGCAGGTGTACGTCTGCCGCCCGCCGGACGAGACGCCGACCGGCAAGTACCTCGGCATGGTCCACTTCCAGCGGCTGCTGCGCGAGCCGCCGTTCACGCTGGTCAGCTCGGTCGTGGACAGCGATCTGAAGCCGCTGCCGCCGAACGCCTCGCTGCCCTCGGTGACCAGCTTCCTCGCCGCGTACAACATGGTGGCCGCGCCCGTGGTGGACGAGAGCGGTTCGCTCCTGGGCGCCGTGACCGTCGACGACGTACTCGACCACCTGCTGCCGGACGACTGGCGCGAGACGGAGTTCCACGGGCCTGAGGGGGTTCCCGATGGGCAGCACTGACCGCGCGGAGGAGCGCAGCCGGGCGGGCGGGGCGAGCGCCGTGGCGCGTGGCCGCGCCCGGCTCGACCAGCCGCGCTCGGGACGCGTACGGCTGCTGCCGGAGTGGGACCCGGAGGCGTTCGGGCGGTTCAGCGAGCGGATCGCGCGGTTCCTGGGCACCGGACGGTTCATCGTCTGGATGACCCTGATCATCATCCTGTGGGTCGCCTGGAACATCTTCGCGCCGAGCAGCCTGCGCTTCGACAACTACCCGTTCATCTTCCTCACGCTGGCCCTGTCCCTCCAGGCCTCCTACGCGGCCCCGCTGATCCTGCTCGCGCAGAACCGGCAGGACGACCGCGACCGGGTCACCCACGAGCAGGACCGCAAGCAGAACGAGCGGTCCATCGCCGACACCGAGTACCTCACCCGGGAGATCGCCGCGCTGCGGATGGGCCTCGGCGAAGTGGCCACCCGCGACTGGATCCGCTCCGAACTCCAGGACCTGGTCAAGGAGATGGAGGAGCGCCGGCATCTATTCCCGCCGGAGCGGCCGTACGGACGTGACGAAGGCGACCGCTGACAGGGCTTTCCGTACCGTGCGGTAAGCGCCGTACCATCGACCGTATGGCTACGGAAGACGCGGTGCTTGAGGCACTGGCGACGGTGAACGACCCCGAGATCCACCGACCGATCACTGAGCTCGGCATGGTCAAATCGGTGCAGATCGGCGAGGACGGGGCAGTGGCCGTCACGGTGTACCTGACCGTCTCCGGCTGCCCGATGCGCGAGACCATCACGAAGAACGTCACGGAGGCGGTCGAGCGGGTCGAGGGCGTCACCCGTGTCGACGTCACGCTCGACGTGATGAGCGACGAACAGCGCAAGGACCTCGCGTCCGCGCTGCGCGGCGGCACCGCCGAGCGCGAGGTGCCGTTCGCCCAGCCCGGCTCGCTGACCCGTGTGTACGCGGTCGCCTCCGGCAAGGGCGGCGTCGGCAAGTCCTCGGTCACGGTCAACCTGGCGGCCGCGATGGCGGCGGACGGCCTGAAGGTCGGCGTCGTGGACGCCGACATCTACGGCCACTCGGTGCCGCGCATGCTGGGCGCCGACGGCAAGCCCACCCAGGTCGAGAACATGATCATGCCGCCGTCCGCGCACGGCGTGAAGGTCATCTCCATCGGCATGTTCACGCCGGGCAACGCGCCGGTCGTCTGGCGCGGCCCGATGCTGCACCGCGCGCTCCAGCAGTTCCTCGCGGACGTGTACTGGGGCGACCTGGACGTCCTGCTGCTCGACCTGCCGCCGGGCACCGGCGACATCGCGATCTCGGTGGCCCAGCTGGTGCCCAACGCCGAGATCCTCGTCGTGACCACCCCGCAGCAGGCCGCCGCCGAGGTGGCCGAGCGGGCCGGTTCCATCGCCGTGCAGACGCACCAGAAGATCGTCGGCGTCGTCGAGAACATGGCGGGCCTGCCCTGTCCGCACTGCGACGAGATGGTCGACGTGTTCGGCACCGGTGGCGGCCAGAAGGTCGCCGACGGCCTGACCAGGACGACCGGTGCCAACGTGCCCGTCCTCGGCTCCATTCCGATCGACGTCCGCCTGCGCGAGGGCGGCGACGACGGCCGGCCCGTCGTCCTGTCCAACCCCGACTCCCCGGCCGGCGCCGCCCTGCGCGCCATCGCCGGCAAGCTCGGCGGTCGCGCCCGCGGCCTGTCCGGCATGTCGCTCGGGATCACGCCGCGCAACAAGTTCTAGCCGGTCGGCCGGGGCGTCGCCCGGCGCCCCGGCCCCCCGCGCTGCGCTCCCCCGCTACGCCCGGGCGGACAGCGCCGCGAGGTACTCGGCCAGCGCCTCCTTCGTCCGGTGGAGGGGGAAGCGGGCCCCGAGCTGACCGTCGGGCCGGACGATGAAACCGGTCGGGCCCTGGGGGCGGTAGAGCCGCGCGAACTCCCCTGCCGTGTCCAGGTATCCGGGCACCGGCAGCTCCACGAGGGCCGACAGACCGGCCGGGCCCGGCAGCGGCGAGCGGGCCGTCGGGGTGCCGGGCTCAAGGGGTTCGATGCCCTGGCCGACGACCGCCACCGTCCGCGGCCCCGGTGTCTGACCCGGTGCCGCCGTCCCGAGCGCGTGGGCGTCTTCGAGTTCGGCGGCGGCCTGGGCCGCGACCGGATCGGTGGGGTCGGTCAGATAGAGGATCACGGCGTGCCCCGGGCAGCCGCGCAGCACGTCGAGCAGCCGCATCCGATAGGCGGTCAGCGGCGCGGCGAGGCCGTCGCAGTCCGGGGCGCGATCACCCGGCTGGGGCGCGTCGGCCGGGCCGTACGGGGTCGTGGCGAGCGGGCCTTCGCGGTAGCCGATCAGCAACTGCGCCTCGCGGAGCATCAGCGTCCGCGCGTCGTCCGGGTCGGCCTGGACGCCGTGGGCGGCATGCCGCACCGTCCGCCCCACCACCTCCTCGCCCACCGGGCGGCGTTCGGCGTCATAGCTGGTGAGCAGGGCGGTCCCGGCCGAACCCCGTAGGACGAGGGCGAGCTTCCAGGCCAGGTTGCAGGCGTCCTGGATGCCGGTGTTCATGCCCTGGGCCCCGGTGGGCGGATGGATGTGCGCGGCGTCCCCGGCGACGAAGACCCGGCCCTCGCCGTACCGGTCGACGATCCGGTGGCTGATGCGGAACACCGAGGACCAGCGCATCCGGGAGAGGACGGACGGCCTCGGCGCGAGCCGGTCGACGACGGCCTGGATCTGGGACAGCTCGGGGACCCGCTCGCCGCCCAGACCGTGGGCGATGCCGTCCGCGGGCCCCTCGGTACCGCCGGCGGCCGTGCCCTCGTCGGCCGGGCGTTCCGCGACGAGCTCGGGCGCGGCCGGCATGGACAGGCGGTACCGGTGCACCCCGGGCAGCGGCACACAGACCAGCAGGTCGTCGACCGTACCGTCCGCCGCACGGTGGCTGGCCCGGATGCTGTAGCCGGCCGGCAGGTCCCAGTCCGCCTCCACGTCGGCCAGCATGTACGACGTGGGGAAGGCCCCTCCCTCGAAGGAGAGCCCGAGTCCCTTGCGAACCGCGCTGTGCGCGCCGTCGCAGCCGACGAGATACCCGGCCCGGAGCTCCTCCTCGCCCCCGGCGGCGGTGCGCAGGAGGGCGGTCACCCCGTCCGGGTCCTGACTGAAGGACAGCAGTTCCGTCTCGCGCTCGATGGCCGTGCCCAGACCGGCGAGATACTCCTCCAGGAGGCGCTCGGTCTCGTACTGCGGCAGCGCCGCGAACCCGTACGGCACCTCGGGCGGGAGTTCCAGGTCCATCCGTGGCTGCTCGACACCATTGACATAGGTCAGCTGGCCGTGGAGCGGCACGGCCGCCTCCATGACCTCGCGGACCAGGCCCATCCGGTCCCAGATCTCCAGGGTGCGCGGCTGGATGCCCACCGCCTTCGCGTAGGGCAGCCGGGCCGGCAGCCGTTCGACGAGCCGGACGCGGACTCCGTGCCGGGCCAGCTCGGCGGCGGCGCTCAGGCCGACGGGGCCGGCGCCCACGATCAGTACGTCGGTGCTGCGGGTGTGCGCCACGGGTGCCTCCCAGTCTCGGCCCACGGCCCCCGATCCCCTTCCAGTGTGGCCCTGCGCGACCCGGGCGGCGAGGCAACGGGGATCGTCTCGGTGCGGTCCGCACGAGGCCGACCTATCCTGCTGATGGGGGAGGGATGGGAACCGGTACCTGGCAGACACCCGCCGTCCGTGCGAGCGGACCCAGGGGCTCCGGTCCGGTGCTCGACCAGTGCGCCACTTCCCCGAGGCCACCTGGATGTCCCTATGGATACCTACCCGCCGGCACCCACCGCCCCCGGCCGCCGCCCGGCCGACGGGCCCCGCCGACCGTCCCGGGCCCGGACCGCCCGGACCGCCCGAGTCCGCCCCTGGGCCGCCCTGCTGATCGCCTCCGTGCTGCCGCTGACGCTCGCCGCGCCCGCGATCGGCGCTCCGGCCGGCGGGCAGCGCACGGGCGCGGTGCGCGCCGCGCCGGACCCGCGGAGCCTGACGCCGGATCTGATCGCGATGATGCAGCGGACGCGCATCCCCGGGGCGATCGTGTCCGTCAGCACCCCCGATACGGGCACCTGGACCGCGACCCTGGGCACCGGCGACCTCACGACCGGGGCGCCCATGAAGACCGATCAGCACCTGCGGATCGGCAGCATCACCAAGACGTTCACGGCTACGGTCGTCCTCCAGCTCGTCCAGGAGGGCAAGCTGTCGCTCGACTCCCCGCTGGCGGACTTCCGCCCGGACGTTCCGAACGCCGAGCACATCACCGTCCGCCAGCTGCTCCAGATGACCAGCGGCCTCTACAACTACTCCGAGGACCCCGGCTTCAACCGGCGGCTGGACCAGCGGCCCGAGGGCCGGTGGAGCCCGCAGGACCTCCTGGACGTGGCCTTCCACCACCCCGCGTACTTCCCGCCGGGCAAGGGCTGGCACTACTCCAACACGAACTACGTGCTGCTCGGACTGATCGCCGAGCATCTCACCGGGCAGCCCCTTGAGCAGCTGTTCAAGGAGCGCCTCTTCGACAGGGCCGGCATGGGCGACACCAGCCTGAACAGCGACTCCACCGTGCCGGATCTGCAGGCCAAGGGCTACGAGTTCATCAGCAACCTCGGCAGTCTGACGGCCCCGGTACTGACCGGCAAGGACGCCGCCTGGGCGGACTGGAAGGCCGGTGACCCGAACGAGGTCACGCATGTCAACGCCTCGTGGGCCTGGGCGGCGGGCGCCGCCGTCTCCACCGTCGACGACCTGCGGCGCTGGGCCCCGGTGCTGGCCGAAGGCACCCTGCTGAACCCCCGACTACAGCGGGAGCGGCTGCACTTCATCCCCACCTCGGACCGGCCCGGCAAGCCGACGTACGGACTCGGCGTCGCCGACATCGACGGGTTCATCGGGCACGACGGCCAGATCCCCGGCTACAACAGCTTCGTGGGGTACGACCCCCAGCGCCGGGCGACCGTCGTGGTGCTCGTCAACCTCAACCAGTCCCCGGACGGCACGGCTCCCGCCGACCAGCTGACCAAGTTCCTCATCGCCAAGCTCTTCCCGGCCGGCCGGTGAGCTGAGGCGTCCGTCATGGACGCGTGCGGTCAGCGGTAAGGGGCACCCCGCTATTGCGGGGTGCCCCTTACCGGTACGGCCGTTGGACTCGCCGCGCACTCACCGCGTACCCACGGCGCACCCACGGCGTGCTCACCGCGTGCTCACTCGTACGAGGCGATGTCCTTGACGACGGAGAAGCCGAGCCCGTAGGCGCTCAGGCCGCGACCGTACGCGCCCAGATGCACCCCGCTCCGGGCCGAGCCCGCGAGGATCCAGCCGAACTCGGACTCGCGGTAGTGGAACTCGGTCGGTTCGCCGTCCACGGGGAGCGAGAGCGTCGACCAGTCCGGGCCGGCCAGATCGTCGGCGAGCTCCCACGCCGTCTCGGTCTGCTGGTCCAGCCAGTCGCCGCGCAGGACGTGGTCCATCTGCGCGGGCCAGGTGAAGGAGAGCAGCCCCGAGCCGGCCAGCCAGGCAGCCGAGGAGACCGAGGTGGCTTCCAGGACGCCCGTGCCGTCGCCGCTGCGGCGCACCGGGTTGGCGGGGATGCTCACGACCACCGCGAAGCGCTCGCGCTCGGCCGTGCCGCCCTGCGCTTCGGGCCGTATCGACGGCTCGTCACCGTGGCCGACCGAGCCGTGCTGGACCGTGTCGTCGGCGGCGAGCGCCACCTGCATGAGCCAGCGCGGCCCGGTGAACGCCTCGTCGAGCCCGTACCAGGGGAAGGGCGCGCGGAGATAGCCGTCGACCGTACGCCGGGCACCCGGCACTCCCTCCGGTGTGGCCCCGGCGCCCTCGGGCCCCCCTTGAGGGGACTGCCCCGCTACCCGGCTTGTCGTCTCCATCTGCCCGGCCGCCTCCTAGATCAGTTGCGTCCGGAGCGGCCCGCCCCCCTCGGGCGTCCTGGCATCCGGACAGATGGAGGATAGCCATCTCTTCGGGGCTCGCCGGAAAAGCCCATGTCGGATTGGCGTGTATCAGCGGGTATCGGCGCCTGTCAGGTGGCGTCGGCGTCGAAGGGCGGGCGCTCGCCCGGCTCCAGCTTCTCGCGCTTCTTCAGGAGGTCGGGGGTGCCCGAACCGTTCACCGAGCCGTTGGCGGCCGTGGTGGCGGGGGCCGATTCGCGGCCGTGCACCGCGTCCGCGACCTCCTCCATGTCCTTGCGGAGGTCGAAGCTGTTGCGGATCTCCTTCAGGCCCAGGTCGTCGTTGTCCATCAGCTGCTTGCGGACGAAGTTCTTGGGGTTCAGGTCCTCGAACTCGAAGTCCTTGAACTCGGGGCCCAGCTCGGCCCGGATGTCCTGCTTGGCGCTCTCGGAGAAGCTGCGCACCTTGCGGATGATGTTCGACACGTCCTGGATCAGCTTGGGAAGCTTGTCCGGGCCGAAGATGAGCACGGCGAGGACCACGAGTGTGACCAGCTCCATGGGCCCGATGTCGTTGAACACCCGCTGCTCCTCGTGTTCTCAGTGCTCGCGATCTCGGCGCTTGTCTCTCAGCCCCGCGTCCGGTCATGGACCGCTCCACGGTACCCGGCGAAACTGTCGCCGCGGTACCCGCGGGGTGACCTTTGGGCATCGGCACGGGGCCGGTGGCACGCCGGGCACGGCCGGGGCCCGCCCCGGGGGGGCGATCCGGGCCGGCCCCGTCCCGGGGAGCCCGGACCGGCCCCGTCCCGGGAAGTCCCAGGAGGCGGAGCCGAGCGTCGGGGGACTCAGGAGGCGGAGCCGAGCGTCAGCGTGAGCTCCTGTTCCCTGCCGTCCCGCGTGAGGGCGAGGCGCAGCTGGTCGCCGGGGCGGTGCGCGCGGACCTTCACTATCAATTCCTCGGCGCCGTGCACCCGCTGGCCGTCCACCTTGGTGATCACGTCCTGCGGCCTGATGCCCGCCTTGGCCCCGGGGCCGTCCGCGGTGACGGACGACTTGCCGTCGAGCGCCTTGTCGGCCACGCGGGCGCCGTCGCCGGTGAACTTCATGTCGAGCGTGACGCCGATCACCGGGTGGGTGGCCCTGCCGGTGTTGATCAGCTCCTCGGCGACCCGCTTGGCCTGGTTGATCGGTATGGCGAAGCCGAGTCCGATCGAGCCGGCCTGACCGCCGCCGCCGTCCGCGCCGCCGCTCCCCGCCGACCTGATCGCGCTGTTGATCCCGATCACCCGGGCCTTGGAGTCGACGAGCGGGCCGCCGGAGTTCCCCGGGTTGATCGGGGCGTCGGTCTGGAGCGCGTCGACATAGCTGACGTCGCTGCCGTCGCCGTCCTCGCCGCCCGCCGTGATCGGGCGCTCCTTGGCGCTGATGATGCCGGACGTGACCGTGTTGGAGAGGTCGAAGGGCGCCCCGATCGCCACCACCGGGTCACCCACCAGGACGTTGTCGGAGTTGCCCAGCGCGAGCGGCTTCATCCCCGATACGCCGCTGACCTTGACGACCGCGAGGTCGTATCCGGTGTCCCGGCCGACCACCGTGGCGGCGACGCTCTCGCCGCTGCTGAAGGTCACCGAGATCTTCCCGGAGTCGCCCGCGGCCTTCACGACGTGGTTGTTGGTCAGGATGTGCCCGGCGTTGTCGAGGACGAAGCCGGTGCCGGTGCCGGACTCGGTGGCGCCGGTGACATGGATGGTGACCACGCTCGGCAGCGCGCTCGCGGCGATCCCGGCGACACTGTCCGGTGCCCTGCCCAGCGGCTCCTTGCCGGACTGCGGCAGCTTGACGCCGCTGGTGATGCCGCCGTTGCGCTCGACGTACGCGCCCACACCGCCGCCGATGCATCCGGCGACCAGGGCAAGCAGCACGGCCCCGGCCAGCAGCGCCCCGCGCCGCCCCTTCCTGGGTCCGGGCTCACCCGCCTTGCTGAACGGCTCCCCCGGGGCGCTCCAGGGGTCGTACTGCGTCCACTGCGGGGCGGGGTGTGCGGCGGGAGTGGCGGGCGCGGCGTAAGGGACATCGGATGCGGGTGCCTGGCCGGCGGCGTACGGGGGCTGGGGCGGCAGCGCGGTGCCGCCCGGCGGCGTCGGGACCGGCCGCTGGACGGGCGGCGCCGGTGCCCACGGGCCGGGCCCGCCGTACGGCGGCGTGCCGTAGGGATCGGGAGCGTGCAGCGGCTGACGCGGGGCCGGGTGCACGCCGTCCTCGGCCGGGGCGGCCCGCGGCTCGGGACTGCTCAGCGGCGGGGCCGGGGCCTCGGAGGCCGGGTCGTCGGGTATGGGCTCCGCCCCGTGAAGCGCATCTGACGGTGCGTCAACACCGGCGTCCGGAACGGCCGCCCGCTCCTGCGCGGACTGCGCGGGCGGACCGTGGTGCGCGGGCTCGGGCGCCCCGGCCGGCGGGGCCAAGTCGTAGGCGTCGGCCGGGGGTTCCGTGGCGCGGGGGCGGTCGGTCTGCGGACGGCTCCACCACTTCGGCTTCGGCCCGGTGGGCTGCTCGTTCATGCTCTCCCCGCGACTGGCTTCCCTGCGTGCTCCGACGAGCACCCCTCCCCGGGATTCAACCAGGTCGCCCCGGGTGGCGGCAGAGCGCGGTCAGCGCCGGGCGGCCAGCGGGAGCCCGGGGGCGATCGGCGCGGCGAGCTGCTGCGGCGCCACGGAGGTCGCGGAGGGCGCGGCGGCGAGCACCCCGGGCGTCAGGTCCGTCGTGGTGAGCGGCAGCGTCGCCACCGCGGACCGTATGAGCGGCGGCAGGGCGGAGCCGTTCAGCCGGGCCGCCGGGAACGCGCCGCCCAGCGGCTGGACAGGACCGTTCTGCGCGGGCAGCGCGTTCAGGACGCGCGGGCCCGGCGCGGCGGGCGCCGCGGACTGGGCCGACATCGCCGAGAGGAGGCCCGCCGCCCCACCGCGGCGGCGATCCTCGGCCGAACTCCCGCTCGGGGCAGGGCTGTTGGACCGCATCGGGACGACATTGCTGCCGGTCCCGGCGGCCCGGGCCCCAGGCGTCGAGCCCAACGGGAGGGTGCCGCCGAGCGCGATGGCAGCGAGGGACACGGCACTCGCCGCGGCGAACGCGAACCTGCGGCCGCGCCAGGGCGAGCCCGGGCGGTCCTGCTCGGACCTGCCCACCTCGTGGATGCGGAAGCCGCCGCGCAGCCCGTCGGGGAGCACGGCCGCGTGGGAACCGACCGGAACGTAGCCGAAACCGCCCGGGCGGGGAACGCGCGGGTCCCCGGGGTCGCCGGCCGTGGGGCTCAGCACTCCGGATCCGGCGAGGAACCCGTCGGCTCGGCGTCCCCCGCCGAACGGTCCCCCGGAGCCGTCGTCGTCACCTCCGGTGCCGGCCGGTCCCCCGGGCAGGCCCTGGAGCCTGGCCAGGAAGCCCTCGGAGGGTGGCGGCGGGGCCGCCTGGGCGAAGACGTTCTTCACGTTGCGCTGGGCGTCGGCCTCCGCCTTGCACTTGGCGCAGGTCGCCAGATGGGACAGGACACGCTCACGGGCATCGTGGTTCAGCTCGCCGTCGACCAGGGCCGCGAGCCGGTCCCCGAGATGCTGTTCCGCCGGGGTGGGACTCGAACCACTCACGCCATCCCCTCTCCGGCCACCCCGAGAGCTCCCGGCGCCACCCCCGCCAGCGCACGCTGCTGCTCGGCGCGGGCTTCGGGCGAACGGTGCTGGAGGGCCTTGCGCAGATGGGAACGCCCGCGGTGGATCCGGCTGCGGACGGTACCGAGCTTCACCCCGAGGGTGGCGGCGATCTCCTCGTAGGAGAGGCCCTCGATGTCGCAGAGGACCACGGCCGCACGGAACTCGGGCGCCAGGGTGTCGAGCGCCTGCTGGACGTCGGCGTCGAAGTGGGCGTCGTTGAAGGCCTGTTGGGGGTTGGGCTCGCGGCTGGGCAGTCGCTCCGCCGCGTCGTCGCCGAGCGCGTCGAAGCGGATGCGCTGACGGCGGCGGACCATGTCCAGGAAGAGGTTGGTGGTGATGCGGTGCAGCCAGCCCTCGAACGTGCCCGGTGTGTACGTCGACAGGGAGCGGAAGACACGGACGAAGACCTCTTGCGTCAGGTCCTCGGCGTCGTGCTGGTTTCCCGTCAAACGGTAGGCGAGGCGGTAGACCCGACCGCTGTGCGTGCTGACGATCTCCTCCCACGTAGGGGGAGTCCACGCCTGGGTATCCGCGTCGGCGAAGGTCGCGGTAGTTGCGGAGCTGGTAGCGCGGGAACGGTCAGCAAAGTTGGTCACGGATTTCGGCTCACCCGCCGACCTGAGAAAGCGCCGCAGCACTCCTCCCCGATCCACAGGCGCAGCCGCACCTCCCCTGTCGGCTCTGGTGGTGTCCAGTGGAGCCCCTACCATAGCCACCTCGCCCGTTAGCTCCGGATAAGAATCTTTACGTGCATTTGGGACCGGCTTCCGGCCCTCTCCCCTGAACCCGTCCATGCGCTCCCCCGCTGTTCCCCTGCCCCCATAACGCGCGGTCCCATCTGCGAGTTCCCGACGCCAGCGGATACAGTCACCGTTGCGCCAACCAAGGGGACAGGAGAGGGCCATTACCGCCAACCGGCAGACGAGCTGGGCGTTCGCGGACGCCTTTGTCGCCGAGGACGACGCACTGCACTGGGCCCGTGACCGGTCCCGGGACGCGGGCCTGCGTTCGGTGTCCCCGGGGACAGGCGCCGCGCTGCGGCTGCTCGCTGCCACGGCGGACGCGAAGGCGGTCGCGGAGATCGGCACCGGCACCGGCGTCTCCGGCATCTATCTGCTCCAGGGGCTGCGGCCGGACGGCGTGCTGACCACCGTCGACCCGGAGCCGGACCGCCAGCAGTTCGCCAAGCAGGCCTTCCGCGCGGCGGGCTTCGCCGCCAACCGGGCCCGGTTCATTCCCGGGCGCGCCCTGGACGTGCTGCCCCGGCTCGCGGACGGCGGGTACGACCTGGTGTTCTGCGACGGCGACCCGCTGGAATCGCTCGACGTGCTCGCTGAATCGTTGCGCCTGCTGAGGCCCGGCGGGATCGTCTGCTTCGAGGGCGTCTTCGCCGACGGCCGCACCGTGGATTCGGCGGCCCAGCCGGCCGAGGTGCTGCGGCTGCGCGAACTGCTGCGCGCGGTGCGCGAGAGCACCGAGCTCATGGCCTCGCTGCTGCCGGTCGGCGACGGGCTGCTCTGCGCGGTCCGCCGCGGCTGACCGCCGCCGCGGCCCCCACCTACAACACCGCCCCGGTTCGGCACACATGCTCCTGTGTGCCGAACCGGGGCGGTGAAGAGTCTGGGTCGTGCCGCTAACTCAGCCGACGACCTTCTTCAGGGCGTCGCCGAGGGCATCGGCCTCGTCCGGAGTCAGCTCGACGACAAGCCGACCGCCGCCTTCGAGCGGAACGCGCATGACAATGCCCCGCCCCTCCTTGGTCACCTCGAGCGGGCCGTCGCCCGTCCGCGGCTTCATGGCCGCCATGCTCGTTCCCCTTCCTGAAACCAGCTCATCGTCAGCCGACGGCCCCCGGGATTGGGCACGCGTCACGGCATCGAACACATTGCTTCCAGGTCATTATCCCGCATGGCAGGACCCGATGACCAACATCGGTCCGCATCGCTTGGGCAACGCGCTCTATCAAAACCACTCAATTCGGCGATCCGCCTGCGATACTTCGCCGCCGCCGGTTCCCGACGGTAGCCGGATTGTTAGACGCAGGTCACATGCCCGGCGCTCGTGATCTCCGCCATGCTGAGCGGATACGACGACCGAGAAGCATCCGCGACGGAGGGGATCCCACCATGGCCGACACCGTGCTGTACGAGGTGAGCGACGGGCTCGCGACGATCACGATCAACCGGCCCGAGGCCATGAACGCCATGAACACCGAGGCCAAGGTCGCGCTCCGCGAGGCCGTGCGGGCCGCCGCCTCGGACCCCGCGGTACGGGCCGTGCTGCTGACCGCGACCGGCCGGGCGTTCTGCGTCGGCCAGGACCTCAAGGAGCACGTGGCCTCGCTGACCGCCGACCGCGAGGCGGGCACCGGGCAGACCATGAGCACCGTGCGCGAGCACTACAACCCGATCCTGACGGCACTCACCGAGATGCCCAAGCCCGTGGTGGCCGGCGTCAACGGCGTGGCGGCGGGCGCCGGGCTCGGCTTCGCGCTGGCCGCGGACTACCGGGTGGTCGCGGACACCGCGGCGTTCAACACCTCGTTCGCCGGCGTGGCCCTGACCGCCGACTCGGGCGTCTCGTGGACGCTGCCCCGGCTGATCGGCCAGTCCCGCGCCGCGGACCTGCTGCTGTTCCCGCGTTCCGTCTCCGCCTCGGAGGCGTATGAGATCGGCCTGGTCAACAAGGTCGTACCGGCCGCCGAGCTGGCCTCGGCGGCACACGCGGTGGCCAGGACCCTCGCCGAGGGCCCGACCGTCGCGTACGGGGCCCTGAAGGCGTCCCTGGCCTATGGCGCGGGGCACACGCTGGCCCAGACGCTGGAGAAGGAGGACGAACTCCAGGCGAAGGCGGGCGCGTCCGAGGACCACGCCATCGCGGTGGCCGCGTTCCTCGCCAAGGAGAAGCCGGACTACGTCGGGCGCTGAGCCGGGCCTCCGGAACGGGCGTGCCCCGCGAACGGAAGCCGAGCCCGTCCGCCGGCGCGGGGCGGTGCCTCAGGCGCCGCCCCGCGCCACGCAGTCCGCGAGGTGGTCGTCGACCAGGCCGCAGGCCTGCATCAGGGCGTACGCCGTGGTCGGCCCGATGAAGCGCAGGCCGCGCTTCTTGAGCGCCTTGGACAAGGCCGTCGACTCGTCGGTGACGGCCGGGACCTCGGAGAGCGTGCGGGGGGCCGGGCGGGTGGCCGGGTCCGGCGCGTACGACCAGATGAGGTCGTCGAGCTCGCCGGGCGACCAGCCGGTCAGGGCCTGTGCGTTGGCCACCGTCGCCTCGATCTTGAGGCGGTTGCGGATGATGCCCGCGTCGCCGAGCAGGCGCTCCTTGTCGGCCTCGGTGAACTCGGCCACCGCCGCGATCTTGAATCCGGCGAAGGCCCGCCGGAAGCCCTCGCGGCGGCGCAGGATCGTGATCCAGGAGAGACCGGACTGGAAGGCCTCCAGGCAGAGCCGTTCGTACAGCGCGTCGTCGCCGTGGACCGGGCGGCCCCACTCGGTGTCGTGGTAGGCCACGTAGTCCTCGGTGGAGAGCCCCCAGGGGCAGCGCAGGCGTCCGTCGGGGCCGGGGATCGCGTCGCTCATCGCCGGGGCTCCTCGTCGGTCGGCTCGGCCCGGTGAGGGGGCTTCACCAGGTCCTGAGGGGGCGTCATCAGGTCCTGGCCGGCGCCCGGGAGCGTGTCCTCGCGGGCTCCGGGGGCGGCCGTCCCGGGCGGTGCGGCGGCGACCGGACCCGACGGCGGTGTCTGCGGGTCGTGGGCCGCCGGGCGCGCCGCCGACCGGAGCTCGGCGATCCGCGCGTCCCGCTCGGCGAGCTCGGCGCCGAGACGGCTCAGGACGTCGTCCACGTCCGCCATCCGGTAGCCCCGCAGGACCACCGGGAGGCGCAGCGCCTCCACGTCGGCCCGGACCACCGGGCGGTGCTCGGGCAGCGGGTCCACCAGGTGTTCCGGCTCGGCATCGGACAGCACCGCCGACTCGTCTCCGCCGCCGCCCACCACGGCGAGGGTCACCGCGGTGACCACGACGACCATCGCGATCAGCAAGAACCAGAACACGAGCGAGCCTTCCCGACGCCGGAAACTGTCGGGTCCGATCGTGCCATGCGGCACTGACGGTTAGGGTCGCAGGCGAACAACGGCCGGACCCACAGCAAAGGATCAACAGGGGATGCACAGCGGAACGGACCGCGGCACGCTGCGGCTTGGCCGGCGCGAATTCACCGCGTACGAACCGGTGATCATGGCCATCGTCAACCGGACCCCCGACTCCTTCTACGACCAGGGCGCGACCTTCCTGGACGAGCCCGCGCTGGCCCGCGTGGAGCAGGCGGTGGCCGAGGGCGCGGCCATCATCGACATCGGCGGGGTCAAGGCGGGCCCCGGCGAGGAGGTCACCGCCGAGGAGGAGGCGCGGCGCACGGTCGGGTTCGTGGCCGAGGTCCGCCGGCGCTTCCCCGAGGTCGTCATCAGCGTGGACACCTGGCGGCACGACGTGGCCGCGGCGGTCTGCGAGGCCGGCGCGGACGTCCTGAACGACGCCTGGGGCGGCTTCGACCCGAAGCTCGCCGAGGTCGCCGCGCGGTACGGGGCCGGTCTCGTCTGCACCCACGCGGGCGAGGTGGAGCCGCGCACCCGGCCGCACCGGATCGCGTACGACGACGTCATGGCGGACATCCTGCGGGTCACGCTGGGCCTCGCCGAGCGGGCCGTCGAGCTGGGGGTGCGACCGGACGGGATCATGATCGACCCGGGACACGACTTCGGGAAGAACACCCGGCACAGCCTGGAGGCGACCCGGCGCCTGCAGGAGATGGCCGACACGGGATGGCCGGTGCTCGTCTCCCTCTCCAACAAGGACTTCGTGGGCGAGACGCTGGACCGGCCGGTGAAGGAGCGGGTGATCGGGACGCTCGCGACGACGGCGGTGTCCGCCTGGCTGGGCGCCCGGGTGTACCGCGTCCACGAGGTGGCGGAGACCCGTCAGGTCCTGGACATGGTGGCCTCGATCGCGGGCCACCGTCCCCCGGCGGTGGCCCGCCGGGGGCTCGCCTAGGGCGCGTTCAGCGCCCGGACTCCTTGGTGACCAGGGCGATCGCCTCGTCCACGTCGTCCGTGACGTGGAAGAGCAGGAGGTCGCCCTCGGAGGCCTTGCCCTGGCCGACCACGGTGTTGCGCAGCCAGTCGACGAGGCCGCCCCAGTACTCCGTGCCGAACAGGACGATCGGGAACCGGGTGACCTTGCGCGTCTGCACCAGGGTCAGCGCCTCGAACAGCTCGTCCAGGGTGCCGAGTCCGCCCGGCAGCACCACGAACCCCTGGGCGTACTTGACGAACATGGTCTTGCGCACGAAGAAGTAGCGGAAGTTGATCCCGATGTCGACGTGCGGGTTGAGCCCCTGCTCGAAGGGGAGCTCGATGCCGAGGCCGACGGAGATGCCGTTGCCCTCCCGCGCGCCCCGGTTCGCGGCCTCCATCGCGCCCGGGCCGCCGCCGGTGATCACGGCGAAGCCCGCGTCGACCAGGGCCCGGCCGATCCGCACGCCGGCCTCGTAGTCGGGCGAGCCGGCCGGGGTACGGGCCGAGCCGAACACGCTGATGGCGCTGGGCAGTTCGGCGAGCGCGCCGAACCCCTCGACGAACTCGGACTGGATGCGCATGACCCGCCAGGGGTCGGTGTGCACCCACTGCGAGTCGCCCTCGGAGTCGAGGAGCCGCTGATCGGTGGTGCCGGCCTGGACCTGATCGCGGCGGCGCAGCACCGGTCCGAGCCGCTGTTCGAGCCGCTGCTCCGCCGGAAACGGGCTTCCCTCGGGGTTGGCCATGCCGTGCTCCCTCCGCTGACGATGTTGCGCGTGCTCAGCCAGGGTAGGTCGGCGAACATGACGAATGGCGGAATTCCGGCAGGCCACACCGCTACCGACGGCTGGAAAGAAGGGCCCGCCCGGCGTGCGCGGGCCCTCGGGAGCGGGGCTCAGTCGGTCAGCCAGGCCCGCAGGCGCTGCTCGCACCGGGTGATCCGCTCGACGACGACGTGCTCGTCCCGCTTGTGGGCCAGGAGCGCGTCGCCCGGCCCGTAGTTGACCGCGGGGATGCCGAGGTCGCCGAAGCGCGCGACGTCGGTCCAGCCGAACTTGGGCCGCGCGGTGCCGCCCACCGCCGCCATGAACGCGGCCGCCGCCGGGTGCGAGAGCCCGGGCAGGGCCGCCCCCGAGTGGTCGTCGACGACGAACTCGGCGATGTCGCAGTCCGCGAAGACCTCCCGGACGTGGGCGAGGGCCTGCTCGCCGCTGAGGTCGGGCGCGTACCGGTAGTTGACGACGACCGTGCAGGCGTCCGGGATCACGTTGCCGGCCACGCCCCCCTCGATCCGTACCGCGTTGAGGCCCTCGTGGTACTCCAGGCCGTCGATGACCGGGCGGCGCGGCTCGTAGGCGGCCAGCTTCGCGAGGATGGGGGCGGTCTTGTGGATGGCGTTGGAGCCCATCCAGCTCCGGGCGGAGTGGGCGCGCTCGCCGCTGGTCCTCAGAAGCACCCGCAAGGTGCCCTGGCAACCGCCCTCGACCTCGGTGTCGGAGGGTTCGAGCAGCACCGCGAAGTCGCCGGCCAGCCACTCGGGGCGGGCCTCGGCGATCTTGCCAAGGCCGTTGAGGTGCGCGGCGACCTCCTCGTTGTCGTAGAACACGAAGGTCAGATCGCGGTTGGGCTCGGTCACCGTCTGCGCGATGCGCAGCTGAACCGCCACGCCCGACTTCATGTCGCTCGTGCCGCAGCCCCAGAGCACGCCGTCCCCGTCGAGGCGGGAGGGCACGTTGTCGGCGATGGGCACGGTGTCGATGTGCCCGGCCAGGATGATCCGCTCGGCCCGTCCCAGATTCGTGCGGGCCACGACGTTGTTGCCGTGCCGGTCGACGGTCAGGTGGGGCAGCTTGCGCAGCTCGCGCTCGATGGCGTCGGCCAGCGACTTCTCGTCGCCGCTCACGGAGGCGAAGTCGACGAGGCGGGCGGTCAGCGTGGGCGCGTCCGCGGTCAGATCCAGGGTGGTTTGGGCCATGCGTCCGACCCTAACGCCAAGGCCGGGGGGCCTTCGCGCTCCAGTACGGTGGGCTCCGTGTCCGAGCTCAGCGACCCCCCGCGCCCCTCCCGACGCGGCCGCCTCCTGCGGATCGGAGCGGCCGTCGCCGTGCTGCTCGCGCTCGCGGGCTACCTGGTGGTGCAGTACGTGAGCGGGGGGCCCGGCGCGCCCAAATGCGTGGCGGGGGCGGGCGGAGGGCAGGGTTCCACCTTCGGGATGAGCCCGGAGCAGGCAGGGAACGCGGCGACGATCACGGCCGTCGGGCTCGCCCGGGGAATGCCGGAACGGGCCGTGACCATCGCCCTGGCGACCGCCCTCCAGGAGTCGGGTCTGCGCAACCTCGACCACGGCGACCGGGACTCGCTCGGCCTCTTCCAGCAGCGGCCCTCGATGGGCTGGGGCAGCGCCGAGCAGATCATGGATCCGGTGTACTCGGCGGGGAAGTTCTACCAGCACCTCGCCGAGGTCCCCGGCTACTCGCGCCTTCCGCTGACGGTGGCCGCGCAGAAGGTGCAGCGCAGCGGCTTCCCGCAGGCGTACGCGAAGCACGAGCCGGACGCGGCGGTGCTCACGGCGGCGCTGACCGGCCGCCAGGCGGCGTCGCTGACCTGCACGGTGGCCAAGAACGTACGGCCCGGCGACCCCGTGGAAGTGCGGACGGACCTGACGAAGGCGTTCGGTGAGGGCGTGGTGGCGGCCCGGCAGCCGGCCGGGGCGGGCAAAGACGTGGCCGTGCCGGTGCGGGTCACCGAGAGCGCGGCGGCCTCCGGCACCGGCCCGGAGCAACGCGGCTGGGCCCTGGCGCACTGGGCGGTGGCGCAGGCGGAGGCGCTGCACATCGCACGGGTCGCTTACGCGGGCCGCGTCTGGAGCGCGGACGAATCGGCCCGGGGCTGGACCACCGCGTCGGCCGGCGCCTCCGCTTCCCCCGGCCCGGGCACCGCCGTGGGCGCCCCCGCCGACGGCACGCGCGAGGTCCTGATCACCCTCCAGCCCTAGACCGGCCCCGCGTCACGGCCCGGTCACCCATCACACCCCGGTCACGCGTTCGGCCGGGCACTCGACCGAAGTACCGCCGCATTCCCGGTTCCGGGTTTCGCACCCGCGTCCGGGTGCCGTCGGGCAGAACCGTCAATTCCCTTGAGAACAAAGGGATCTGACGGTTCGTCAGCTTTTGGGTCAAGGAATCAATTGCCCGCTTTTATCCAGAGTAGATAATGCGACGCATTGGGAACTCTTTACCCGGGCCCACCGCAACCTCCCCTCCCCTCACGACGGTTGTCACTGCGTCCGAACGCCGGACAGCGACACATTTCCAACCCGTCTGAAGGAGCACCATGTCCCTCCCCCTGACCCGTCGGATCGCCCGCGCCGCGCTGCTCATCGCGGCAGGTGCAGCGCCCGTGGTCGGTGCGGCCGGCTCCGCAAGCGCCGTGGACGTCCCCCAGGTCGCCCCGAACCTCAGCGGCCTGACCCAGATGGACCCGAGCTCGGTCAGCAACGCCGTGGACGGGGTGACCCAGAAGACCACCGGCATGGCCGGCGAAACCGGCGCCGAGGCCGTCAAGAAGGCCGTACCGGCCGCGGGCAAGACGGTCGGACAGACCGGCAAGGTGGCGACCCCGGCCGCGCAGAAGGCGGCCGGCGACGCGGCGGGCAGCGCGGGCGACATCCTCGGCTCGGCCGCCAAGACCGCCACCCAGAGCGGTCTGCCGGGCGGCAACCTGCCCACCCAGGGCGTGCCGAGCACCGACCAGCTCCCCCTGAAGGGCCTGCCCCTCGGCAGCTGACCGGGACGCGGGTGATGCGAAGGGGCCCGGGGAGCACACGCTCCCCGGGCCCCTTCGCGTACGCCTGCGTACGACGGCCGCCGTTACCGGGCGCGGCGCCGCACGGGACGCCCGGCTACTGCGCGAGGCGCTTGACGGCCGCCTCGACGCGCTCGTCGGTCGCGGTGAACGCGACCCGCACGAACCGCTCCCCGGCCTCGCCGTAGAAGTCGCCGGGCGCGACCAGGATGCCGAGCTCGGCGAGGTGGGCCACCGTCTCCCAGCAGCCCTCGTCGCGGGTCGCCCACAGGTACAGGCTGGCCTCGCTGTGCTCGATGCGGAAGCCGTGGCCCTCCAGGGCCTCCCGCAGCGCCGCGCGCCGCGCCGCGTACCGCGCGCGCTGCTCCTGCACGTGGGTGTCGTCGCCGAGCGCCGCCACGGTGGCCGCCTGCACGGGCGCGGCGGTCATCATGCCGCCGTGCTTGCGGATCTGGAGCAGCTCGCCGAGCACCTCGGCGTCACCCGCGACGAACGCGGCCCGGTAGCCGGCCAGGTTGGAGCGCTTGGAGAGCGAGTGGACGGCCACGATGCCCTCGTAGCCGCCCCCGCACACGTCCGGGTGCAGCACCGAGACGGGCTCGGCCTCCCAGCCCAGCTCCAGGTAGCACTCGTCGGAGAAGACGAGCACGCCGTGCTCGCGGGCCCACGCCACGATGCGGACGAGCTCGTCCTTGGCCAGCACCCGGCCGGTCGGGTTGGACGGCGAGTTGAGCCAGAGCAGCTTCAGGTGGGTGGGGTCGAGTTCGGTCGGGTCGTCGTAGACGACCGCCTCCGCGCCGCACAGCCGCGCGCCGACCTCGTACGTCGGGTACGCGAGCCGCGGGTAGGCGACCTGGTCGCCGGCGCCGAGGCCGAGCTGGGTCGGCAGCCAGGCCACCAGCTCCTTGGAGCCGACCACCGGCAGGATGTTGGTGTGCCCGACCGAGCGCGCGCCCAGGCGCTTCTCCAGCCATCCCTTGATCGCGTCCCGCAGCGCGGGCGTGCCCCACACCGTGGGATAGCCCGGCGAGTCCGCGGCGCCGGTCAGGGCCTCCTGGACGAGCGCGGGGACCGGGTCGACGGGCGTGCCGACGGAGAGGTCCACGATGCCGTCCGGGTGGGCCGCCGCCGTCGCCTTGTACGGCTCCAGCTTGTCCCAGGGGAAGACGGGAAGGCGTGAGGAGACTGCGCTCACGGAAGTGCTCACTTTCTCGTACGTACGGTGCTGTGCGAGCCGCGCCGGGAAACACCGCGGCCCCGTACGGCGACTGTGCCGTACGGGGACCGGGGAAGCGCGATCAGCCGTTCTGCGGCGGCAGCGCTGCGATGAAGGGGTGGTCCCGCTCGATCAGGCCGAGCTTGGAGGCGCCACCGGGCGAGCCGAGCTCGTCGAAGAACTCCACGTTCGCCTTGTAGTAGTCCTTCCACTCGTCCGGGGTGTCGTCCTCGTAGAAGATCGCCTCGACCGGGCACACCGGCTCGCAGGCGCCACAGTCGACGCATTCATCCGGGTGGATGTACAAGGACCGGGAGCCCTCGTAGATGCAGTCGACCGGGCACTCTTCGATACACGCCTTGTCCTTGACGTCGACACAAGGCTGCGCGATGACGTAGGTCACGCTGTCGTTCCTCCTCGATAGGGCGCGGCGGGCCGATCTGCGGCTCCGTCCACGTGGCGCGCGGGAGCGCGGCGTCGTCGATGCCCGCACCTAGTATCTCCGGTTCGGGGCACGATCCGAACAGGAGGGGCGGAGAGACCTGTGGAATTCACCACCGGCGGACGGCTTGAGGTCCGAATTACGGCGGCCGATACGGGCAAACGCGTATCAGTCCGGCGTCTGAGCTCCGGCGGAACTCCGGGCTCCCGCTTCACGGACACGGTCGGCGTGCTCACCTCGTGGGACAACGGTGTGTTGTCGATCACACGAAAGAGCGGTGAGACGGTGCTCGTCGACGAGACGACGCTCGTCGCCGGCAAGGTCGTGCCGGCCGCCCCGGCCCGCCGCCGCGGTCCGGCCGCCTCCTTCGCGGAGCTCGCGCCGGTGCTCGCGCGCGCCTGGCAGCCCGTGGAGAGCGAGCCGCTCGGCGCGTGGACGCTGCGGGCCGCGGGCGGTTTCACCCGACGGGCGAACTCGGCCCTCCCCCTCGGCGACCCGGGCCTGCCCCTGCCCGACGCCCTCGACCGCGTACGCGACTGGTACGCGGCCCGGGGCCTGCCCGCCTACGTCCAGACCGCGACGGGCGCCGAAGGGACCCAGGAGGTGCTCGGCGCGGAGCTCGAACGGGCGGGCTGGGAGCGGGAGGTGAGCGCCGAGGTGCGGATCGCGGCGCTCGCGCCGATCGGCGACACGGAGGCGGACGTGTCCGTGGTGCGGCTGGAGCGCGGCGTCGACGAGGCCTGGCTGAGCCGTTACCAGCGCTCCGCGGACCCGGGCGAGCACGTCCTGAAGGTCCTGGGCAGCGGGCCCTCCGTGTGGTTCGCCTCGGTCACGGGCGAGGGGGCCGTGCCGACGGCGATCGGCCGCTTGGTGGTGGACGGGCGCTGGGCCGGGTTCATGGCGGTCGAGGTCGACCCGGCGCGGCGCCGGAGCGGTCTCGCGACGGCCGTGATGGCGGCGCTCGCCCGCCGGGCCCTGGACGAGGGCGCGTCGGCGGCCTGGCTCCAGGTCGAGTCGGACAACGAGGGCGCCCGCGCGCTCTACGACGGCCTGGGCTTCGCGACGCACCACAACTACCACCACTTCCGCGCCCCTTCCGGCGCCGGCACCGGCCCCGGCCCCGGCTGACCGGCAGCGAAGCCGACGACATGAACGACCCGAACGACATGAACGACATGAACGACCCGGATAACCCGGATGACCCGGATGACGTAGATGATCCGGACGAAATGGATGACATGGATCCGGAAACCCCCGACTGGCGGCGGGAGTTCGCCGAGGAGGCCCGCTCCGAGCGTCCCGACGTGGGAAGGCTCTGTCTGCTCATCGCCGCGGTCGCGGACCCCGCACTCGGCCAACGCGGCATCGACGCGGCGCAGATCGAACTGGACCGGCTGGCCGGGCTGCTCCCCCACGGTCTCGCGGGCGCCCGGGCCTGGGCCGCGGCCACGGCCGAACTCCTCGGCTCCGCCTGCCACTTCCGGGGCGCCGCCGCCGACTACGAGCGCCTGGAGTCGTCCCTGCTGCCCGAGGTGCTGCGCCGCCGGCGCGGCCTTCCCATCCTGCTCTCGGTGGTGTGGATCGAGGTGGCCCGGCGGGCCGGGGCGCCGGTGTACGGGGTGGCTCTGCCCGGGCACTTCGTGGTGGGGTTCGGCCCGCGCGAGGACCGGGTCCTTGTCGACCCGTTCGACGGGGGCCGGCTCCTGACCGGCACGGACACGGAGCTTCTGGTGGCCGGGGCGACCGGGGCGGGCCTCGACGAGTCGATGCTGAGCCCGGCCGCGCCGCTGGAGACGGTGCTGCGCATCCTCAACAACATCCGCGCCTGGGCCGCGGCCCGCCCCGAACACAGCGCGGTCGCCCTGTGGGCGGTGGACCTGTCCCTGCTACTCCCCTCCCACCCGGCCGCCCTACGCCTGGAGCGGGCCGAACTCCTGGTCCAGCGCGGGGAGTTCGTGGCCGGGGCGACGGAGTTGGAGGCCTACGCGACGGTGCTGGATCCGGTGAATCCGGCTGCGGCGGCCGCGATCCGCCGCCGGGCGTTCGCCGCGCGAGCCATGCTCAACTGAGGGCCGGGCCCCTCTGCCTCACCCCTTGGGCCGCGGCTCGCCCTGCTCGCGCAGTTCCCCGCGCCCCCAACCCCGCCCTCGTCCGTCCATCGTGCGTGGCCGTTCGCGCAGTTCCCCGCGCCCCCAACTCCCGCTTCACGTAAGGGCCGTACGTGGCCGTTTGCGCAGTTCCCCGCGCCCCCAACCCCGCCTCCGCCTCCGCCTCCGCCTGCGGACCGCACTCGCTTCTCGCGCAGTTCCTCGCGCCCCCCAACCCCCCAACCCCGCCCTCGTCCGTCCACCGTGCGTGGCCGCTCGCGCAGTTCCCCGCGCCCCTGAGGGCCTCGCTGGTGGCCCGTGTCAGGGAATTCAGCCCGTCACGGGGGTCCCCCTGGCCCTTAACGCCTTGGGGTAGTTGAGGACGAGCGGCGTTCAGGCGCGAACGGGGGTGCAGGGGGCAGAGCCCCCGCAGGGGGTCTGGGGCGCAGCCCCAGGGCTCAGCTTGTCCGACCCCCGTCACGGGCGGGAGGGTGGGCAGCCCCCTCGGGGTCAGGGGCGCAGCCCCAGGGCTCAGCCGATGCAACCCGCCGCACGGGTGGGCGGGTGGGCGAACCCCGGGGGTCTGGGGCGCAGCCCCAGGGGCCGGAACCCACCGACCCCGAGCCACGGGCGGGCGGGTGGGCAAAACGCCCCCGGGGCAGGGGCGGAGCCCCAGGGGGTCTGATTCGGCCAATCCGGCGGGGCGGGGGGAAACGCCTGCCGAGGCGCCCGACAGCGGTCACAATCTGTGGGCGCGGCCTCAACAGGGCGTACGGAAGGCCCTGTTGAGCGGGCGCAGCCATGCCACGTCGACCTCCCCGGGAGTCACCTTGCCACGCCTCAGACCCATAGCCGCTCGCCTCGCCCCCGCCCTCCTCCTGCCCCTCCTCGCCCTCGGCTCCGCCGCCCCCGCCGGCGCGGACACCGGCCAGGCCGATCTGGCCGTCTCGCTCGACGCCTCCCCGAAGGGCCTCGGCATCAACGCGGCCACGTTCACCGCGAGCGTCACGAACGCCGGGCCCTCGGCCGTCAGCGCCGCCCGGGTGTGGTTCAGCTATCCGGCCGGGTTCACGGCCCCCTCCGCGTCCGGCTGCACGATCGACCGAACGAACCGGACCGCCGTCTGCGCGCTCGGCGCGATCCCGTCCGGCGCCACCGTCACGAAGAAGCTGACGCTGCACGCCGGCCTCCTGACGATGAGCGGCAACCTCCCGGTCACGGCCGCCCTGGTCGACCTGACCCCCGCCGACCCGGACCCGGGCAACAACTCCGCCGTCCACGTCTGCTCCGCGCTGACCCTGCTGCTCGTGAGCTGCTGAGAGCACGCCCGGCCGGTGGGCGCACCCCGCCGGCCCCCTCAACTCCCCTACAGCCAGCCCTTCTCGCGGGCGATGCGGACCGCCTCCGCACGGTTGCGGGCCGCCAGTTTCTGGATGGCCATGGAGAGGTAGTTGCGGACCGTGCCCTGGGAGAGGGACAGCGCCGTGGCCAGTTCCGCGTTGGTCGCCCCGCCCTGCGCCGCGCGCAGCACGTCGCGTTCGCGGTCGGTCAGGGGGTTCGCTCCCTCGGCCAGCGCGGCAGCGGCGAGCGTCGGGTCGATGACCCGCTCCCCCGCGAGCACCTTCCGCACCGCCGTGGCGAGTTGGGCCGCCGGAGCGTCCTTGACGAGGAAGGCGTCCGCGCCCGACTCCATCGCGCTGCGCAGGTAGCCGGGCCGTCCGAAGGTGGTCAGGATGACGATCTTGACGGCCGGCAGCTCGCGGTGCAGTTCGGCCGCCGCCTCGATGCCCGTGCGGCCCGGCATCTCGATGTCGAGCAGGGCGACGTCCACGTCGTGGGCGCGGGCCGCGTCCACGACCTCGTCCCCCCGGGCGGCCTGTGCGACCACCCGCATGTCCGGCTCCAGGCCGAGCAGCGCGGCGAGGGCCTCACGGACCATGGACTGGTCTTCGGCCAGGAGAAGTCGGATCATGGGCCGGATACTAGAGGGATTCCGGACGCGTCCGGAATCAGCGGGATCCGGGCGGTGAGCGTGAACCCCTTGCGTCCCGCTTCCGTCTCCAGGACACCGGACACCTTCTCCAGGCGCTCCCTCAGCCCGGTGAGGCCGTGGCCCGGGTCCGGCGCCGGCGCGCCGGGGCGCGGCCTGCCGTCGTCCCGGACGCGCAGTTCCAGGAACCGTCCGTCCAGCGTCTGGCAGACGTCGAGCGTGACCGTGCAGTGCCGGGCGCCACTGTGGCGTACGACATTGGTGGCGGCCTCGCGCAGCACCCAGGCGAGCACTTCCTCCTCCGCCGCGGGCAGCCCCCCGGGCGCCTCGGTCGGCACGTCCGCCTGGATGCCCGCGGCGTTCAACACCGTACGGGCGCCCGCGAGTTCGGCCGGCAGGGTCATCCGGCGGTAGCCGCTCACGGCGGCCCGTACGTCGGCCAGCGCCTGGCGGCCGACCTGCTCGATGTCGGCCACCTCCTTGGCCGCCTGCTCGGGGTGGCCGGGCAGCATCCGCCCGGCGAGCTCGCTCTTGAGCGTGATGAGCGAGAGGGAGTGTCCGAGCAGGTCGTGCAGATCGCGCGCCATCCTCAACCGCTCCTCGTTCGTGGCGAGTTGGGCCACGGTCGCCCGCGCCTCGCGCAGTTCGACGGAGGTGCGGATCAGATGGCGTACGCCGGTCATCGCGAAGCCACCCAGCAGGGCCGGGACGACGAGACCCGGCACGACGTCGCCGACATGGGCGGTATGCGTGCCGATCACCGTCATCGTCGCGGTCGTCACGAGGATCGCCCAGCTCGCCAGGGCCGGCGACAGGGTCGCCCCGCACGAGACGGACACGTACACGAAGAGTACGAGCCAGGGCGAGCCCAGGGTGAGGGAGAGCGTGAGGGCGAGGACCGCCAGGAAGCCGAGCAGGCCGTAGACCGTCGCCGTGGCCATCGGGCGGGCGGTGTGCCGCAGCACCAGGGCCAGGTAGACGGTCACGAAGCCGGCCAGGCCGAGCCAGCCGAGCACGGTCGGCACGGTGGTGTGGTTGCCGTCGAGCAGATCGCCGATCGGGGCGCCCATGAAGGCCAGCCAGATTCCGACCCACATCAGCTTCTGGAGCATCTGGCGGCGCGTCTCGGGACTCAGCCCGATCCGCACCGCCGGCGCCTTGCTGTGGCCCTGGTTCACGGGACTCACGCCTTCAGGGTGTCCTTCCGGTACAGCCATGCCGCGCCGCCCGCGAAGAGCAGGAAGTAGAAGACGAGGATGGCGAGGTCCTTGCCGTGCGGGGCGTCGCCCAGCTCGATGGCCTGTCCGAGGGCAGCGTACGCGTGGGTGGGCAGCCACTCCGCGATGTTCTGGAGCCACTGCGGGAAGACGGTGCTGGGCATCCACAGCCCGCCCAGGATCGACAGACCGAAGTAGATGATCATCGTGATCGGGCGGACCGCGTCACCGCTGGCGATGTAGCCGATGGCCACCCCGAGCGCGGCGAAGCAGAGCGAGCCCGCCCAGATGGCGACGGTCAGGGCGCCCCACTGCCAGGCCTCGAACCGGACGCCCTTGGTGACGGCGGCCACCAGGAAGACGACCACGATGCACGGCAGGGTCACGACCCCCGCGCTGGCGATCTTGGCCAGGACGTAGCCCCGGCCGGGCAGGGTGGTCAGACGCAGCTGGCGCACCCAGCCCTTCTCGCGTTCCTTGGCGATCTTCTCGCTGTTGCCCATGAGGACGGCCGTGATCGCGCCGAAGGACGCCATCGAGACCATGTACAGGGCGGGGAAGGTCAGGTCGGTCCCCTTGACCTTGTCGGTGCCGTTCTGCGAGGCCGCGAACAGCAGGTAGAGGGCCGAGGGGTAGATCACCGAGAAGAACATGAACTTCTTGTTCCGCAGGGTGCGGGTGATTTCGAGCTTGATCAACGTGTTCATGCTGCGTTGGCCTCCTCGGCCGAGGTGATGGCGACGAAGGCCTGCTCCAGGCCGAGGCCCGCGACTTCGAGGTTGCGCGGGTAGAGGCCGAGCCCGTACACGGCGTGCATCGTGGCGTCGGCGTCGTGCGACTGGATGCGGACGGTGCGGCCGGAGATGTCGATCGTGGAGAGGAAGGGCAGCCCGCGCAGGGCGGCCTCGTCGATGGCGCCCTCCAGGTCGAAGCTGACCCGGCGGGCGCCCGCCTTCGCCTTGATCTCCGCCGCGGTGCCGTCCGCGAGGAGCCGGCCCTTGTGCAGCACGAGCACCCGGTCGGCGATCGCGTCGGCCTCTTCCAGGTAGTGCGTGGCGAACAGGACCGTACGTCCCTGCGCCGCCTGCTCGCGCATGGTCGCCCAGAACGCCTGGCGGGCGGTGACGTCCATGCCGGTGGTCGGCTCGTCGAGGACGATCAGGTCGTTGGCGCCGACGGTCGCGAGCGCGAAGCGGACGCGCTGCTCCTGGCCGCCGGAGAGCTTGTTGACCTTGCGGTCCGCGATCTGCGCGATCCCCGCGCGGTCCATGACCTCGGCCACCGGGTGCGGCTTGGGGTGCAGATCGCAGCCGAGCTTGACCAGCTCGCGCACGGTCACGTCCTCCATCAGGCCGCCGCTCTGGAGCATCGCGCCGACCTTGCCGGCGTCGATGGCCTGGGCGGGCGTCATGCCGAAGAGGCTGACGGTGCCGGAGTCGGCGTTGCGCAGCCCGAGCAGCAGATCGAGCGTGGAGGACTTGCCGGCGCCGTTGGGGCCGAGCAGGGCGACCGTCTCGCCGGGGTGGAGCCGCAGCGACAGGTCGGCCACGGCACGGACCTCGCCGTAGCTCTTGTTCACGTTCTCGAAGCTCACCACGGACTGTGCGGTCCGCTCGGCGGCAGGTGCTGTCTGCGTCATGCCCCCAGGTTCGCGCAGCCCCCGTGCACGACGGCAGTGGCGTGCGTCGTGACTCCCGCATGACGGATGTCATGCCCGGCGGCATGACATCCGGTTGCCCCGCGGGGACACGGGGCAGCCACCCTCCACCCCACGACACGACACCGGGCGCCCTACAGGGGCGCGGGGAACTGCGCGACCAGCCCCTCACAGCCCGCACCCACAAACCAACCCAGGGGGCGCGGGGAACTGCGCACAACCGGCCGGCACCTGCCAGCACCGGCCGACACAGGCCGGCACCGGCCGGCAAACCGCACACCCGCAGCCCACCCAGCCCCGCACGGGAACCGGCCCGGGTTCAGTCGATCGTCACGGTCCGCTGAGCCGTGGTCTTCCCCCGGAGGGCCGTCTTCATGGCGACAGCCACGTCGTCCGCGGACACCTCGTGCTTCTGGCCGCCCTGGGTAACCATCACACCCTTGAAGGTGCTGCCGATCAGCTCGGTGATGGCGGCCTTGTCGTAGACCTCCACCAGCTTCCCGTTGTCCGCCTTCATCGAGAGGATCTTGGGGAGCGACTTGAGCGGGCCGAAGGGGAGCGACTTGCCGCCGGCCTTGATCGTCACGTTCGCGGACATCGCGGGCTTGGCGAACTCGTCCATCGCCCGGTCGATCTCGGCCTGGCCGACGGTCGGCTGACGGACCGCGACGGGCAGCGGCACCGCGTCCGCCTTGCCGGTCTGCACCAGCGTCCGGTACGCGTCCTTGACCGCGATCATCGAACGGTTGACGTCGAGCGACTTCCCCGCCTTGCCCGGCACGGCCACGGCCTTGCCCGGGACGAACTTGATCGTGCCCTCCGACGCGGAGCCCGAGGCCCCCGCGAGGTCGGTCAGCGCGACACCGAGCTTCTCCTCGTCGACCGGGATCACCGGCTCGGCGACCCGCTTGCCGCCGAACAGCGAGCCGATGACGGACACCGGGTTGTAGTCGCTGCCGGCCGCCGCCCGGACGGTCGCCTGGCTGTCCAGGGACAGGCCCGCGATCTCCGGCTTCAGCTGTTCCTGCTTGCCGTCGACGGTGAGGTGCAGCGGCTGGTTGGCGCGCTTGCCGAGCGTCTGGTCGAGCTTGGAGACGGCCGCCTCCTTGGTGCCGCCGCCGATGTCCACGCCGAGGACGGTGGTGCCCTTGGGGACCTCGGAGTGGTTGAGGACCAGACCGGCGCCGTACGCGACACCGGCCAGGACGATCACGCCGCCGCCGAGCAGGGCCAGCTTGGAGCGGCCCTTCTTCTTGGCGGGCGCGGAGGTCTTCTTGGGCGCCGCCGGGGGCTCGGCCGCGTCCTGGCCGGCGGCCGGGGGCGGGGTGAGCGTCGGGCCGCCGGGCGACATGGCGGGCCCGGCCGGGAAGGACGCCCCCCGGTGCTCCGGCGGGATCACCGGAATGCCGCTGGTGAGGGTGTCGCCGGAGACATGGCCGCCGGGGGCGGGCGCCGCCGGGTTGACCGCCGGATTCGCCAGCGGGTTGCCCACGGAGTGCGTGAGCGGGCTCGGCGCCGGGGTCTGCGGGGTGAGGATCGCGGTGTCGTCCGACAGGGCGGGTGCCGGGCCCGGTCCGCCGGGCGCGAACGGGTGGCCGCCGCCCGGGGACGTCAGGGGGTTCTGGCCGGGCCGGGCGGCCTCACCGGGACGCGGTCCTTCGTCGAAGCCCAGGTCGGCTCCCTGACGCGGCCTTTGGTCCGGACCACGTCCCAAGTCGGCCGCAGGAGCCGGGGGTTGACCCGGCGCGGCGCCGAACAGCGAGGGCTCGCCGGGCCGCGCCTCCGGGCCCGGCCGGGCACCCGGCCGGTTGCCCACGGGCCGGACGGGCAGCGCCGCGTTCCCGGTGACGGGTCCCGTGGTCGGTCCGGAGGGCTCGCCGGGAAGCGAACCGTCGGAGCCACCGAGGCCGTTCGCTCGGTCGGTGGTGGCGGGGCCGTTCGGGCCGGCGCCGGTGCCGCCGTTCTGCGCCGCGGCGCCCGGTCCGTCCGAGAAGTACGGAAGGTCCGGCCGCGGGGTGCCGCCCGGCGGGGTCGCCGAAGAGCCGGGCGCCGAGGCGGACTTGCGCGGGGCGAACCAGTCGCTGGCGGGCCGCTCCCCGGCGGCCGGCTCCTCGGGCTCCGGCGCGGGGGCGTCGGGCCGGGGCACCGAACCGGTGCGCTCGCCCTCGCCGTCCGCCTCGGGCGCCTTGGCGATGTCGCTCATCGGCGTACGCATCACGACGGGCGGAATGGGGCGCGAGCCCGGGATGTTGATGCGGATCCGCGTCGTCAGCGTGGTCTCGGTCTTCGGCTCGTCCGGTTCGCCGGTGGCCTCAGGAGTGTCCTGGCCCGGTGACGACGGGGTTCCGTAGGGCGGGGTACCCGACGGATACCCGGCTGTGCCCCGGCCCTGGCGGCCGGAGGACGAACTGTCAGTTTCACGACTCAAGGCTGGTTCTCTCCCGATCGGCTCCGCCACCCGGTCTCGTTCTTGTGGTGCCTCTGTACGGGCGGCTCGGCGGCGCGCACCACCATACTGGCCGTCGCCGCCGCGTACGGGGCGGCCCCGAGAAGGCGTACCCCGTCCCCCTCTACTGCGTCGCGGCGGCCGTGCACGTCACTTGCCAAGTCGGGCGGCCGGGGCGCCGGGTTGCGCGAATCCGCCGATCGTGGCGCAGATCACAGCGGCGACCATCCCGCCGAGCAGGAAGACGTACGAGCCCATTCCGGCGCCGAACACGAAGTCGCCCTCGGGGCGCGAGGCGGTCAGCAGGACGACCGTGACCAGCCAGCCGGCCGCGGGCGCACCCACTCCGCCCCGGGCGCCGGTCAGTTGCGTACCGGAGTAGAACAGGCCGACCGCGCCGGCGAGCGCGAGGACGAGGCCGCCCGGGAACCAGGCCGCCTGGACGAGCGCCCCGGCGGCGGCGACGAGGGCGCCGAGGACGGCGAGCCCCGCGTACAGCGCGATGCGGGCGGCCCTTGAGGGCGTCCTCGTGTCGTCCATGGCCGTACGCGTACTCATTCGCCCACCCCTTCAAACACATCGTGCTCGCGCTGCCCGGGCTCGACGGCGGGCACGCCGGAGGCCAGTTGGTAGTACTCGGTGGTGAAGATCGGCTGGCCGAGGCCGTTGGAGAGCGCGAAGTAGGGCCCCTGGACGGCGATCTGGGTCGCGTGCGCGCGCATCGCCGCGCTCTTGGCGGCGGCGTAGGCGGTGCCGTCGATCTCGGCGGTGATGTCCGACTCGCCCACTACACCCGGTACGTCGTCGATGGCGGCGATGCCGGGAAAGTCCGTTCCGGCGGCGCGCAGCTCGGCGAAGGCGCGCTCGGCGACCGGGCGGGGCACCCGGTTCCAGTAGATCTTCGCGATGGCGTGCGGCTCGCCGAGCTCGGTGCGGTATCCGGGCTCGGCGGCGAGTTCGGCGGCGCGCATGGCGACCCGGTGCGCCTGGATGTGGTCGGGGTGGCCGTAGCCGCCGTCGGGGTCGTAGGTGATCAGGACCTGCGGGCGGAGCGAACGGATCACCTCTACGAGGTACCCGGCCGCCTCGTCCACGTCCGTGTTCCAGAACGCGCCCGCGCGGTGGTTCTGCTCGGCACCCATCATCCCGGAGTCGTGGAAGCGGCCGGGGCCGCCGAGGAAGCGGTGGTCGGTGACGCCCAGGTGCTTCATCGCGGCGGCGAGCTCGCCGATGCGGTGGGCGCCGAGGCCGCCCTCCCGGTCGGGCGCGAGATGGGCGAGATCCGGCGGGATGACCTCGCCCTCCTCGCCGAGCGTGCAGGTCACCAGGGCGACGTGCGCGCCTTCGGCGGCGTACTTGGCCATGGTGGCGCCGTTGTTGATCGACTCGTCGTCCGGGTGCGCGTGCACCAGGAGAAGACGGCGGGCGGGGAGTTCCGACATGGGGCAAGCCTACGAGGCCGGGCCCGGCCCGCGCCCCGGCCACCGGGCCGCCCGGCCGCCCGCGGCGTTCAGGGGCGGGCCGCGGCCCGCCGGGGCCCGCCCGGCGGACCCTGCCCTAGAACTTGATCCCGCCGATCATCCCGGCCACGTTGCTGGTCACTTGGCTGATGGTCGGGGCGATGGACGAACTCGCCAGGTAGAAGCCCAACAGGACGCAGATCGCCGCGTGTCCGCCCTTGAGCCCGGATTTCCGGACCAGCAGGAAGACGACGATCGCCAGCAGCACCACCGCCGAAATCGAGAGTGCCACGGCGGTTCACCTCCATCTGTTCCGGTGGTCGGACGGACCCAGCAACGCGTGTACGGCAGCAGGTTGATACCCACTGAGTGCTACGGATCATAACTATCCGTGGGACCGCATTGATCGGGGCACGGGCGCACAAGGGGCGCACGTGACTCGCAGCCGAGCGGGTCGCACAGCCTGCGGCTAGGTTCCCCTCATGACGACCACCGCATCCCAGCACCCGGAGGACCCCGGGCAGCTCTCCTTCCCCAGGCAGTCAGCACGCACCCAGCGCTTCACGCTCGGTGCGCCCCGCGCCGTCACCGTGTCGCCGGACGGGGAGCGGATCGCCTTCCTGCGCTCGCCGTCCGGCACCGAACGCACCCACGCACTGTGGGTGCTCGACCTGGCGCGCGATGGCAAGGAGCGGATCGCCGCGGACCCCGAGGCGCTGCTCGGCGGCGCCGAGGAGCGGCTCTCCGCGCAGGAGCGGGCGCGGCGCGAACGCAGCCGGGAGGGTTCGGCCGGAATCGTCGGCTACGCCACCGACGCGGCCGTGGAGCTCGCCGCCTTCGCCCTGTCGGGGCGGCTGTTCACGGCGGAGCTGCGGGCCGGCACCGCGCGGGAGCTGCCGGTGCCGGGCCCGGTGCTCGACCCCCGCCCCTCCCCCGACGGCCGGCAGGTGGCCTACGTGGCCCGGGGCGCGCTGCGGGTGGTGGGGACCGAGGGCGACGGCGACCGGGCGCTCGCCGAGCCCGAGACGCCCGAAGTGACGTACGGGCTGGCCGAGTTCATCGCGGCGGAGGAGATGTCCCGCACGCGCGGCCACTGGTGGAGTCCCGCTTCGGACCGCCTCCTGGTGGCCCGCGCCGACGAGACACCGGTGCGGCGCTGGTGGATCGCGGATCCGGCCAACCCCGGGCAGGAGCCGTCCCGCGTCGCCTATCCGGCGGCGGGGACGCCCAATGCCGAGGTACGGCTCTTCCTGTACGCGCTCGACGGCAGCCGTACCGAGGTCGTCTGGGACCGCGTCCGCCACCCCTATCTGGCCAGGGTCCACTGGTCCCCGGACGGCGCCCCGCTGCTGCTCGTCCAGTCCCGGGACCAGCGCGTCCAGCACCACCTCGCGGTGGACCCGGTCTCCGGGACCACCCGCACCGTGCACGTCGACGAGGACGCCGACTGGCTCGAACTGCTTCCGGGCGTCCCCGCCTGGGCGCCCGACGGGCGTCTGGTGCGGATCGCGGACGAGGGCGGGGCGCGGGTCCTCGCCGTGGGCGACCGCACCCTGACCGGGCCGCAACTGCACGTCAGGGCGGTGCTCGACATCGGCGACGGCGATGTGCTGATCTCCGCGTCCGAGGGCGCCGGGATCCCCTCGCCCGCGGGCAGTGCTCCCGAGACCGGCGAGATCCATGTGTACCGCGTCAACGAGCTGGGTACCCAACGCCTCTCGGAGGGAGCCGGAGTCCACACGGCGGTACGGTCCGGCGCGGTCACCGTGCTCAGCTCCGCCCGGCCGGACCGCCCGGGGGCGACGGTCCAGGTGCTGCGGGACGGTCAGGAACCGGCGACGATCGCGTCATATGCCGCCACCCCATGCCTGTCGGTGTCGCTCCGGCTGACCGAAGGGGGCGCGCAACGGATCCCGTGCGCCGTGCTGCTCCCCTCCCACTACCGCGAGGGCGATGGACCGCTGCCCGTACTCATGGATCCGTACGGCGGGCCGCACGGACAGCGGGTGGTGGCCGCGCACGACGCGCACCTCGCCTCGCAGTGGTTCGCGGACCAGGGTTTCGCGGTGGTGGTCGCGGACGGACGCGGCACCCCGGGCCGCTCGCCCGGCTGGGAGAAGTCGATCAGGGGCGACTTCACGCTCGCCCTGGACGACCAGATCGAGGCGCTGCACGGCCTGGCGGGGACCTTCCCGCTGGATCTCGGCCGGGTAGCGATGCGGGGCTGGTCCTTCGGCGGCTATCTCTCGGCGCTCGCGGTGCTGCGCCGGCCCGATGTGTTCCACGCCGGGATCGCGGGCGCGCCGGTGACGGACTGGGAGCTGTACGACACCCACTACACCGAGCGCTACTTGGGCGACCCCACCGAGAACGCGGCTGTCTACGCCGCCAACTCGCTTGTCTCGCAGGGCGAGTTGACGCACCCGGCCGATCCGGCCCGCCCGCTGATGGTCATTCACGGCATGGCGGACGACAACGTGGTGGTGGCCCACGCCCTGCGGCTCTCCTCCGCACTCCTCGCGGCCGGGCACCCGCACGAGGTGCTGCCGCTCACGGGCGTGACGCACATGACCCCGCAGGAGCAGGTGGCCGAGAACCTCCTGCTGCTCCAAGTCGACTTCCTGCGCCGCTCGTTGGGGCTCGCTCCCGCCTAGATCCGGGCCCGGATGACGGCCGGCCGGGCCCCCAGGAGGCGCCCGGCCGGCCACGGCACCCGCACGGCCGTACGGTGCTCACCGTGCCATGTCCGCATATCGGCGCCGCGACGGGCATGTTGCCCGCGTGTTACGGAAATTGATGCCCTTTTAGCGGGAGATTCCGGATTGCCCAGGAGGCTGTCAAGCACGCCGCCGCACCGAAGACAGAAATCTTGGGCCAAGTTATCCGGGGAGTTCGCCTTGGCCTGCTCGAACCCCTTGACTGGCGCCGCCGCACGCATGAATGTTCCGATCAACAAATAACGCAGTGGCGCCTGCTGAATCCTTCCTGTGCGGAGGGCAATGCGAATGAAGAGTTCCACCAGAGCTGCCATGGAACCATCCGGTCCACTTCCCGGCGAGGGACAAAACCCCGACCCGGCCGACGGTTTAGAAGTCAAGACGAGTGAGCTTGTCGGACGCTCCCCGGGGCGTCTGGCGTGGATCCGGTTCAAACGCGACAAGGTCGGAATCCTATGTGCCTTTACGGTTCTGGGATTCATTGTGATCGCGCTGGCTGCTCCGCTCATCTCCAAGCTGTACGGAAAAGATCCTTACCAGCTGTACGGGCAGGACCGCGGGCTGCTGAACAGCTACGGCACTCCGCTCAAGCCCAACGGTGGCATCGACGGGGACTTCTGGTTCGGCCTCGAACCGCACCTCGGCCGCGATGTGTTCACGCTGTTGATCTACGGCATCCGCACCTCCCTGCTCATCGCCCTCGCGGTCACCGTGGTCGCGGTGATCATCGGGGTCCTGGTGGGCCTGGTGCAGGGGTACCTCGGGGGCAGGACCGACTACTTCGTCGGCCGGTTCTCGGACCTGATGCTGTCGTTCCCGCAGCAGTTGTTCTTCATCGCCTTCACGCCGGTGATCGTGGCGCTGTTCGTCTCGCCCACCGACGACGAGCCGACGTACGTCCGGGTGGTGGCACTGATCCTGGTCCAGCTGATCCTCGGCTGGATGACGATCGGGCGGCTCATCAGGGCGCAGGTGCTCTCCCTGCGGGAGCGCGAGTTCATCGAGGCGGCCCGGCTCAGCGGCGCCTCGGGCTGGCGCATCATCCGCAAGGAGCTGCTGCCCAACATCTGGTCGACGGTGCTCGTGCAGTCGACCCTGCTGCTGCCGGTCAACGTCACGGCGGAGGCGGGGCTCTCCTATCTCGGCGTCGGGGTGCACAACCCCACGCCCGACTGGGGCCTGCTCTTCCAGTCCGGAGCCACGTACTACGACTCCGATCTCACCTTCATGTTCTTCCCCGGCATCGCGATGGTCGTCTTCGTCGTCGCGTTCAACCTGCTCGGGGATTCGGTCCGGGACGCTCTCGACCCCAAGACCGTGCGCTGAAGTCCGATCATCCTGACAGGCAGGAACTCATGAGAATAAACAAGGCGCGCCAGGTTTCCGCGGTCCTCGCGGTCGGGGCACTGGCGCTGACCGCCGCGTGCAGCAGCGGCGGGGCGAGCGGCGGCGGCAGCGGCTCCGACTCGGGCAAGAAGGCCACGGTGACGAACTTCGGTGTCGGCACCAAGGCCGACTCCACCGGGCCGGCCCCGGCGGTCGACGGCGCCAAGAGCGGCGGCACCGCCTACAGCCTCGACCAGGCCGGCTTCGACTACCTGGACCCGGGCCAGCAGTACGTGAGCGACCAGCTGTCGGTGCAGCTGCTCTACAACCGCTCGCTCACCGGCTACAAGATCGACCCGAAGACCGGCAAGACGATCATCGTCGGCGACCTCGCCACCGACAGCGGCACGCCGTCGGACGGCTCCAAGACCTGGACGTACACCCTGAAGGACGGGGTGAAGTTCGAGGACGGCACGCCGATCACCACCAAGGACATCAAGTACGGCATCGAGCGGCTCTTCGCGGACTACGAGACGCAGGGCCCGCAGTACGTCCAGAAGTGGCTGTACGGACCCGACTACCGCAAGCAGTACACCGGCCCGTACGACGGCAAGGAGATCCCGAACGAGAAGATCTCCACCCCGGACGACAAGACGATCGTCTTCCACTTCCTGGCACCGCACGCGGACACCCCGTACGCGATGGCGATGCCCAACATCTCGCCGGTCCCGAAGGCCAAGGACGACAAGCAGAAGTACAACAACCACCCGGTCTCCAGCGGTCCGTACAAGATCGAGAGCTATCAGCCGGGCAAGTCGCTGACCTTCGTGCGCAACACCAACTGGGACCCGAAGACGGACCCGATCCGCAACGCCTACCCGGACAAGTGGCAGTTCCAGCTGGGGATCGCGGAGCCGGGTCTGACCAACCGGCTCTCGGCCGACACCGGGACCGACAAGTACGCCATCAACATGTCGGGCTCCGCGGACCCGTCGAAGATGCAGACCCTGACCTCGGACCCGCAGTACAAGAGCCGGACGGTCAACGAGTACCAGCCGTACGTCGAGGTGTTCAACCTCAACACCAAGCGGATCACGAACCCGAAGGTCCGCCAGGCGCTGGCCTACGCGTTCCCGATGTCGCAGGTCCAGCAGGCCTTCGGCGGTGGTGCGCAGGGCGACCTCGGCACCACGCTGCTGAGCCCGACCGTGGCCGGCTGGAAGAAGTTCGACCCGTTCGGCAAGCTCGCCAAGCCGATGGGCGACCCCGAGAAGTCGCTCCAGCTGCTCAAGGACGCGGGCGTGACCACCCCGTACAAGATCTCCCTCGCGTACGCCAACACCCCGCGCTGGGACACCGTCACGCTGACCATCCAGAAGGCGCTTGAGAAGGCCGGCTTCAAGGTCGAGCGCAAGGCCATCGACCCGACGTCGTACTACACGGTGGTCGGCAAGGTGAACACCCCGTACGACATGTACCGCACCGGCTGGGGCGCGGACTGGCCCAACGGATCGACCGTCGTACCGCCGACCCTGGACGGGCGCAACCTCCAGGACGGCACCAACAACTACTCGTTCCTGAACGACCCGAAGGTCAACTCCGAGATCGACCGCATCAACCAGATCACCGACCTGCCGCAGCAGGCCGCGGCCTGGGAGCAGCTCTCCGAGTACGTCCTCCAGACGGACACCTCGCAGATCCCGTTCATCTTCGACAAGTACTTCAACCTGTACGGCTCGGGCCTGGGCGGCGTCACCTACAACCAGGTCTACGGAACGATCAACCCGAACTCGATCTTCGTGAAGCAGTAGTACCTGCGGCTCGGTTCCCCCGGCCCCGACCGGGCCGGGGGAACCGCATAGCGACGGAAGAGCCATTCCATGTTCCGTTTCCTCGTGCGCCGCGTGCTCGGTGCCGTGGTCATCCTGCTGCTTATCAGCATGATCACCTATTTCCTCTTCTTCGCCCTGCCTTCCGATCCGGCCCTTCTTTCCTGTGGCAAACAATGCGATCCACAGAATGTCGCCCTGATCCGGAAGAACCTCGGGCTCAACCTGCCGATCTGGACGCAGTACTGGCATTACATGGTGGGCATTTTCGCCGGCCGCCACATGCCGGTCGGTGACTGCCCAGCGCCCTGCTTCGGCTATTCCTTCGCCAATCAGCAGCCGGTCTGGGGCACGATCGCCGACAGTTACCCGACCACGCTGACCCTCGCGGTCGGCGGCGCCGCCACCTTCCTCACGATCGGCGTCTCGCTCGGACTCGTCTCGGCCTGGCGCCAGGGCACGGTCTTCGACCGCATCGCGAGTGCCACGTCGCTGCTCGGCCAGTCGGTGCAGATCTACTTCATCGGGCCCCTGGCGATCCTGCTCTTCTCCACCAAACTGGGCTGGCTGGACCGGGGCCACGACGTCGACTGGGCGCACGACGCCTGGGGGTCGGTCACTGGGATGATCCTGCCCTGTCTGGTCCTTTCGGTGATCTTCTGGTCCAACTACAGCCGCCAGACACGGTCGTTGATGGTCGAGCAGCTCTCGGAGGACCACATCAGGGCGGCCCGCGCCAAGGGCATGTCGTCGCGCTACGTCTTCCTGCGGTACGCGCTGCGGGGCGCGATGGCCACCATCATCACCATCTTCGGCGTGGACCTGAGCGCGGTGCTCGGCGGCGCGATCATCACCGAGGTCACCTTCGGCCTGCACGGGCTCGGCCTGCTCTCGGTGCAGGCGGTGCTGCGCAGCGATCTGCCCCTGGAGATGGCCGTCATGCTCATCGGCGCCACCCTCATCGTCGTCTGCAACATCGTCGTGGACCTGGCGTACGCCTTCATCGACCCCCGGATCAGGCTCGCCTGACGCCCGCAGACTCCAGGAGAACCATCCGTGTCCACCCTGAGCCAGACCGCCGCCGGGCCCGGTACCGCGCCGGCGTCCTCCTTCCTGTCGGTCCGCGACCTGTACGTCCACTTCGCCACCGAGGACGGCACCGTCAAAGCCGTCGACGGTCTCTCCTTCGACCTGGAACGCGGCTCGACGCTGGGCATCGTCGGCGAGTCGGGCTCCGGCAAGTCGGTGACCAACCTCGCGATCCTGGGGCTCCACAATCCGCGCAACACCAAGATCCAGGGCGAAATCCTGCTGGACGGACAGGAGTTGACCGGCGCGAGCGAACGGCAGCTGAACCGGCTGCGCGGCAAGAAGATGGCGATGATCTTCCAGGACTCGCTCGCCGCTCTCTCGCCCTTCTACACTGTGGGCCGGCAGATCGCCGAGCCCTTCATGAAGCACACCGGGGCCTCACGCCGCGAGGCGCGGGCCCGGGCCGTGGACATGCTGCGCAAGGTCGGCATCCCGCAGCCCGACCTCCGCGTCGACGACTATCCGCACCAGTTCTCCGGAGGCATGCGCCAGCGCGCGATGATCGCGATGGCCCTGGTCTGCGACCCGGACCTGGTGATCGCGGACGAGCCCACCACCGCGCTCGACGTGACGGTGCAGGCGCAGATCCTCGATCTGCTCAAGGACCTCCAGCAGGAGACCGGCGCGGCGATCATCATCATCACCCATGACCTCGGGGTCATCGCCAAGACCGCCGACCAGGTGATGGTGATGTACGCCGGCCGGTGCGTGGAGCGCGGCACCGTCAAGGAAGTCATGCAGCGACCACAACACCCCTACAGCTGGGGTCTGTTGAGTTCGGTACCACGCCTGGACTCCTCGGTGGACACCCCGCTCGTACCGATCCCCGGCGCCCCGCCGAGCCTGCTCTCGCCGCCGCCGGGCTGCCCCTTCCACCCCCGGTGCGGTTTCACCGACCTGGTGGCGGGCGGGCTCTGCGCCACCGCTCGGCCCGATCTTCCCGAAAGTGAACGACGCGGCTCCGCCTGCCATTTGACGGCCACTCAGAAGGAAGCCGTCTTCATCGAGCAGATCCACCCCAGGCTGCGCTGACAAGGATGCGGACATCGTCATGAGTGAGAACGCCACCAGCCTCGTCAAGCAGCGGGGCCCCGCGTCCGGGTCCGGCGGCAGCGGACCGCTGCTCGAAGTGACCGGGCTCGCGAAGTACTTCCCGATCAACATGGGGTTCCTCTTCAAGCGGCACGTCGGCGACGTCCGCGCCGTGGACGGCATCGACTTCAGCGTCGGGCGCGGCGAGACCCTGGGTCTGGTGGGCGAGTCCGGCTGCGGCAAGTCGACCACGGGCCGTCTCGTCACCCGGCTCCTGGAGCCGACCAGCGGCAAGATCGTCTACGCGGGGCAGGACATCACCCACGCCTCGCGGCGGACGCTCGCGCCGATCAGGTCCGAGATCCAGATGATCTTCCAGGACCCGTACGCCTCGCTCAACCCGCGCCAGACGGTCGGCGACATCATCGCCAACCCGATGGTGGTCAACGGCATCAAGCCGTCGGGCGGGGTGGAGCACCGGGTCCGCGAGCTCCTGGAGACCGTCGGCCTGAACCCCGAGCACTACAACCGGTTCCCGCACGAATTCTCCGGCGGTCAGCGTCAACGCATCGGCGTGGCACGGGCGTTGGGCATGGAGCCCAAGCTGATCGTGGCCGACGAGCCGGTCTCCGCGCTCGACGTGTCCATCCAGGCGCAGGTCGTCAATCTGCTCCAGGACCTCCAGCGGGAGCTGGACATCGCCTTCCTGTTCATCGCCCACGACCTGGCGATCGTGCGGCACTTCTCGCAGCGGATCGCGGTGATGTACCTGGGCCGCATCGTCGAGGTCGGCGACCGCGACTCGATCTACCGGCGGCCGCGCCACCCCTACACCCACGCGCTGCTCTCGGCGGTGCCCGAGGCCGTGGTGGAGGAGGAGGGCGAGGGCCGCGAGCGGATCCGGCTGGCCGGGGACGTGCCGTCACCGGTGAACCCGCCCTCGGGCTGCCGCTTCCGCACCCGGTGCTGGAAGGCCCAGGACAAGTGCGCCACCGAGACACCGCAGCTCGTGCGCATCGAGGGGAACCGGGAGGGGCACTTGACCGCGTGCCACTTCCCCGAGGAACCGACGGTCGCGGCACGGGGCGAGGACGTCGTCCTCGATCCCGCTCTCGCCGCGATCGAGGAGGCGACGGACACCCATTGACCCGAGTTCGTAGTGCCTCCGCTCGGAGCCGGGGCCCACGCCCGCACACCCCAGTCCCAACCGCGGGCGCGGGCCCTGGTGTTCGCCGCGGACCGTGCCGTCACCCGACGACTCAGCCGGGGTCCGTGGGCACCACCCGCTTCTCCTCCGCGAAGTGGCAGGCCGAGGGGTGGTGCGCCGGCCCCTCCGTCAGACGGAACTCGGCCGGCACCGCCAGCAGCGGCACCTCCTGTGCGCACCGCTCCTGCGCCTTCCAGCACCGGGTGCGGAAGGTGCAGCCCGACGGCGGGTTCGCCGGGGAGGGCACATCGCCGGTGAGGATGATCCGCTCGCGGTGCTCGCGCGCCGAGGGGTCGGGCAGCGGCACCGCGGAGAGCAGCGCCTGGGTGTAGGGATGGGTGGGGTGGTCGTAGATCTCCTCGTCCCGGCCGATCTCGACCACCCGCCCCAGGTACATCACGCCGACCCGGTCGGAGATGTGCCGCACGATGGACAGGTCGTGGGCGATGAAGACGTACGAGAGGGAGAACTCGCTCTGCAACCGGTCCAGCAGGTTGACGACCTGGGCCTGGACCGACACGTCGAGCGCGGAGACCGGCTCGTCCGCCACGATGATCTCGGGCTGGAGCGCCAACCCCCGCGCGATGCCGATGCGTTGGCGCTGTCCGCCGGAGAACTGGTGCGGATAGCGGTTGATGTACTCCGGGTTGAGCCCGACCACGTCGAGCAGATCCTGGACCTTGCGGCGCCGGTCCCCCTTCGGGGCGACCTCGGGATGGATCTCGTAGGGCTCCCCGATGATGTCGCCGACCGTCATGCGCGGGTTCAGCGAGGTGTACGGGTCCTGGAACACCATCTGGATGTTGCGGCGCACGGCCTTCAGGGCACGGCCCGACATCGTGGTGATGTCCTCGCCCTTGTACTTGATCTGCCCCGCCGTCGGGCGCTCCAGGTTGACCAGCATCTTGGCGACCGTGGACTTGCCGCAGCCGGACTCGCCGACGATGCCGAGCGTCTCGCCGGCCACCAGGTCGAAGGAGACCCCGTCGACGGCCTTGACCGCGCCGATCTGCTTCTTGAAGAGGATGCCCTGGGTCAGCGGGTAGTGCTTGACCAGGTCCCTGACCTCCAGAATGGCCTCAGCCATCGAGGGTCTCCTTCCAGAAGAAGCACGCGCTCTGCCGGTCCGGGGCCACGTCGAACAGGGGCGGCACCTCACCGCGGCAGATGTCCCGGGCCATCGGGCAGCGCGGGTTGAAGGCGCAGCCCGGCGGGATGTGCATCAGGTTGGGCGGCAGCCCCTTGATCGCGTACAGCTCCCGGCCCTTCTGGTCCAGCCGGGGGATCGATTCGAGCAGCCCCTTGGTGTACGGGTGCGCGGGCGCCTTGTAGATGTCGTGCACCGGGGCCTGTTCGACGATCCGGCCCGCATACATGACGGCGATCTTGTCGGCGACGTCGGCGACCACGCCGAGGTCGTGCGTGATCAGGATCAGGCCCATGTTCAGCTCACGCTGCAACTCGGCCAGTAGATCCATGACTTGGGCCTGCACGGTGACGTCGAGCGCGGTGGTCGGCTCGTCCGCGATGATCAGCGAGGGCTCCAGGGCCATGGCCATCGCGATCATGATGCGCTGGCGCATGCCACCGGAGAACTGGTGCGGGTACTGGCCCACCCGCTCCTTCGCCGCGGGAATGCGCACCCGGTCCATCAGCTCCACGGCCCTGGCCCTGCCGTCCTTGCGGGACATGCCGCGGTGGACGGTGAACATCTCCGAGAGCTGGTCGCCGACGCTGAGCACCGGGTTCAGGGACGACAGCGCGTCCTGGAAGATCATGGCCATCTCGGAGCCGCGTACCTTGCGCCGCTCGTCCTCCTTGAGCTTCAGGAGGTCCCGGCCCTGGAAGAGGATCTCGCCGCCGGCGATCCGCCCGGGCGGCATGTCGAGGATGCCCATCACGGCCTGTGCGGTGACGGACTTGCCGGAGCCGGACTCACCGAGCACGGCGAGCGTCTCCCCGGCGTCCACCGAGTAGTTGACCCCGTTGACGGCCTTGGCGACCCCGTCCCGCGTCTTGAACTCCACGTGGAGATCACGTACTTCGAGCAGCATGGCGGGTCTCCTCACCGCAGCTTGGGATCGAGGGCGTCGCGCACCGCGTCGCCGAGCATGATGAACGCGAGCACCGTGACCGCCAGCGCACCGGCCGGCCAGAGCAGCATGTGCGGGGCGTTGCGGATGTACTGGGAGGCGGCCGAGATGTCGATGCCCCAGGAGACGGTGGGGGGCTTGAGGCCGACGCCCAGGTAGGACAGCGTCGCTTCGAGGGCGATGTAGGTGCCGAGCGCGATGGTGGCCACGACGATGACCGGGGCGACCGCGTTGGGCGCGATGTGGCGCAGCAGCATGCGGGAGTTGGAGGCGCCGAGCGCGCGGGCCGCCTGGACGTAGTCGTTCTGTTTGGCGGTGATGACCGAGCCGCGGGCGATCCGGGCGATCTGCGGCCAGCCGAGCAGGATCATGAAGCCGATGACCGGCCACACGGTGGAGGAGGTGACCACCGAGAGGAACACCAGACCGCCGAGGACGACGGGGATGCCGAAGAAGATGTCGGTGACGCGCGAGAGCAGCGCGTCCCAGCCGCCGCCGAAGAACCCGGCGAGCCCGCCCACGAACGAGCCGAACAGCGCGACGCCGACGGTGGTGCACACGCCGACGGTGACCGAGGTGCGGGCGCCGTAGACGGTCCGTGTGTAGACGTCGCAGCCCTGCCCGTTGTAGCCGAAGGGGTGGCCGGGCTGGGAGCCCTCCTGCGCCTTGGCGAGGTCGCACTGGAGCGGGTTGCCGTCGGCGATCAGGGAGGGCCACAGCGAGATGACGACCAGGAAGAGGATGACCAGGGACGAGATGATGAAGACGGGGTTGCGCCGCAGGTCGCGCCAGGCGTCCGACCAGAGGGAACGCGCCTTCTCGGACGGGCCCGTGCCCTGCGGCCCACCCGGGGTGCGCTCCAGCGTGGTCGCCTCGCTCGCCGCGAGGTCCATCGCGCCGCCCGCCCCCGTACCGGCGATCGCTCCGTCGTCGTAGGGCTCAGGCATAGCGGATCCTCGGGTCGAGTACGGCATACAGAAGGTCGACGATGAGGTTGGCGATCAGGAACACGAGCACGAGCACGGTCACGAAGCCGACCACCGTCTGGGTGCTCTGGCGCAGGATGCCCTGGTAGAGCTGGTAGCCGACGCCGTGGATGTTGAAGATCCGCTCGGTGACGATCGCGCCGCCCATCAGGGCGCCGACGTCGGTGCCGATGAAGGTGACGACGGGGATCAGCGAGTTGCGCAGCAGGTGCTTGGTGATCACCCGGCGCCTTGGCAGCCCCTTGGCGATGGCGGTACGGACATAGTCGGCGCGGGCGTTCTCGGCGATCGAGGTCCGGGTGAGCCGGGTGACGTACGCCAGCGAGACGGACGCCAGCACGAGCCCCGGAATGAGGAGTTCGTTGAAGGGCGCCTCCGGCTGGACCGTGGGTTTGACGATCCCCCATTCGACGCCGAGCAGCAGCTGGAGCAGCAGCCCCGTGACGAAGACGGGGATGGCGATGACGATGAGGGTCAGCATCAGGACCACGGTGTCGACCGGGCGGCCGCGGCGCAGTCCGGTGACCACGCCGAGGCTGATGCCGATGACGATCTCGAAGAGGATCGCCACGATGGTGAGGCGGATGGTGACGGGGAAGGCCGCGGACATCAGCTCGGTGACCTTCTGCCCGTTGAACGCGGTGCCGAAGTCGCCGGTGAACACGTTGCCCATGTACGTCAGGTATTGCTGCCACACCGGCTTGTCGAGGCCGAACTCCTTCTTGAGCTGGGCGGCGGTGGACGGGTCGCACGCCTTGTCCCCGCACAGCCCCGCGATGGGGTCTCCCATCACGTTCACCATCAGGAAGATCAGCAGCGTCGCCCCGAAGAAGACCGGGATCATCTGGAGCAGACGCCGGATCACATACCGTCCCATGAGGCCCTCCGGGGGTCGTCGGAACTCTCAACGGCCTTGGCCCGGCGCCGAGTTGGACGCCGGGCCGGGCACCTACGGCGTCAACTGACCTTGATCTGGTCGTAGACCGGCACGCTGAAGGGGTTCAGGGAGACGTTGGAGATGCGGGTCGAGTAGCCGGCGCTGCCGTTCTGGTACCAGAGCGGGATGGCCGCCATCTGGTCCCGTACGACCCCTTCGGCCTGCTGGAAGGTGGAGACCGCCTTGGCCTTGTCGGTCTCGGCGTTGGCCTGGTCGACCAGCTTGTCGAAGTCGGCGTTGGTCCACTTGCCGTCGTTGGAGGAGGCGCCGGTGTAGTACAGCGGCTGGAGGAAGTTCTGGATCAGCGGGTAGTCCATCTGCCAGCCCGCCCGGAAGGGGCCGCTCATCTTGGACTGGGTGATCTGGCTGCGGAAGTCGGCGAAGGTGCCGACCGGGCCGCCGACGCACGCCCGGTCGTTGCCGAGCGCGTTGTTGATGCTGTTGCAGACGGCGTCGACCCACTCCTTGTGCGAGCCGGTGTCCGCGTTGTACGAGATCTTCAGCTGCCCGCCGGGGATGCCGCCGCCGTCGGCGATGAGCTTCTTGGCCTCGGCCGGGTTGTAGTCGCAGCCGTCCCCGCAGAGCCCGGCCTTGTAGCCGCCGGCCTCGCCGAGCACGGGCGAGGTCCAGTCGGTGGCGGGGGTGCGGGTCTTCTGGAAGATGGTGTCGGTGATCTGCTGCCGATTGATCGCCCGCGAGATGCCCTTGCGCACCTTGGCCGCGTTCGGGGTGTTCCAGGCGGCGTCGTAGTACGGGAAGGCGAGGGTCTGGATGATGCCGGCCGGGGTGTTGATGTACCGGTCGCCGAGGTCCGCCTTGACGTTCTTGAGCTGGGAGGCGGGCACGTCGTCGACGAGGTCGAGGTTGCCGGCCGTCAGATCGGTGTAGGCGGTGTTGTTGTCGGTGTAGACCTTGAGGTCGATGCCGCCGTTCTGCGCCTTGTCCTCGCCCATGTACCCGGCCCACTTGCGCATCGAGAGCTTCGAGCCCTTGGTGTACGAATCCACCGTGTACGGGCCGTTGCCGACCGGCTTGGAGAGCCAGGCCGCGTGGTTGTCGAAGAACGCCCGGGGCAGCGGCGCGAACGCGGGGTAGCCGAGGGTGTCGGGCCAGGTCGAGAACTTCTGGTTGAGCTTGACCGTGAAGGTCTTGTCGTCGACGACCTTGAGCCCTGACATGGCGTCCGTGGACGGGCTGCCGCTCTTGGGGTGGATCTGGTCGAAGCCGTCGATGTAGGCGAACATCGAGGCGTTCTTCTGGTTGTTCTTCAGGTTCGCGCCGTAGTTCCAGGCGTCCACGAAGGACTTGGCGGTGACCTTCTCGCCGTTGGAGAACGTCCAGCCGTCCTTGAGCGTGACCTTGAAGTTCTCCGAGTCCGAGGTGTCGATGGACGCGGCGAGCATGTTCTTGGCCTCGCCGGTCTTCGGGTCGTACCGCTTGAGGCCGCGCATCAGCATGTCGAGGACCTTGCCGCCCTGCACCTCGTTGGTGTTGGCGGGCTCCAGCGGGTTCTGCGGGTCGCCCCAGGAGGAGCTGACGATTCCGTCGGCGCCACCGCCGCCACCGCTTCCCCCACCACCGCAGGCCGTCGCCGCGAGGGCGACGATCACCGCACCTGCGGCCCACTTGGCGTGCGTGGCTCCGCGCATGGCGTCCTCCTAGAGTCCTACTCGGGTCCCAAGTCTCACTTAGGCCCAAATATCACCCCAGAAGCGGACAGTCCGCACTTTCAAGTCCGCCGGACGGACCAACGGCGTAGCCGGTGTTCACCGGCCTGCCCGACCAGGGGCCGGATCCGTCGACAGCCGCGCGTGCGCGTGCATGTCGTGAAAGGTGCCGGCCGGCGTGGCCGGCAGGTAACCGCGTGAGATCCCCTCGTAGGCGTACCCGCAGCGCTCCGCGACCGCACACGACGCGTCGTTGCCGATGGCATGGCCCAGCTCGATGCGGTGCAACCCGACGGTCTCGAACGCCCAGGTGCTCAGCATGTTCACGGCGCGGACGGCCGTGCCGCGGCCCCGGGCCTCGGGCAGGAGCCAGTAGCCGATGCCGGCGTGCCCCATGGCCAGGGAGACGTTGTGCAGCGCGACGCTTCCGAGCGGGGCATCGGTGACCGCGTCGGCGACGCAGTAGGAAGCGAACCTGCCGCCGGCCCAGCGCTCGGCGGCCCGCCGGACGAAATCCCGGCCCCCCGCCTCGTCCACCAGAGCCGCGGGCGGGCCCCAGCGGGTCACCTCGGGATCGTTCAGCCCCCGCAGCACGGCGTCCACGTCGGCGGCATCCTCCCGCCAGGCACGCAACCGCAATCCGCCTGCGCTCAGTTCCGAGAAGGGCAGCGGGGATGTCGCCTCCGCGCCGGCCCCGGGGGCGGCGGCCCGCTCCTGCGTGGCGCTGCGCACGACCAGCTCGACCTCGAACCCGGCCGTGTTCTCCAGATACGCGGCGCAGTGCGCCGGACCACCGGCGAAGGGGTGCCGGTCGGGGAAGAGCAGGCTCCAGCCATGCGCGGGCGCCTCTTCGACCAGCGCGTCCAAGGAATCTCGGTCATCGACGTGGAAGGCGAGGTGATTGAGGCCGGGGCGGGTGCGCTCGTGCGAGGAGGCCGTCAGCGCCGGCGACTGCTCCACCACGACGTAGGTCTGGCCCAGGAGCCAGCTGCGGCCCTCCCGCCAGTTCTGGTACAGACGGTAGCCGAGGCTCTCCAGGAGCCAGCCCCACGAGTCCTCGGCCTCGCCCAGCTCGGGGACCCACAGCTCGACATGGTGCAGCATGCGCGACAACTTTCCTGTGAAGGGCGGCGGTTGGAAAAGCGAACGGGCCCGTGGCCCCTTCCTCACGGGAAGCGAACCACGGGCCCGGCCACGACATCACACGGCGCCGACGACGTTCTTCTCCTCGGCGAAGTGACAGGCCGACTCGTGCGCGGCGGGCGTGTCCTGGTCCACGAACCGCTCCGGCACCGCGAGCAGCGGCACCTCGGTGGCGCAGCGGTCCTCGGCCTTCCAGCAGCGGGTCCGGAAACGGCAGCCCGACGGCGGGTCGGCCGGCGAGGGGACGTCACCGGTCAGGATGATCCGCTCACGGTGCTCGCGGGCCTCCGGGTCGGGGACCGGGACGGCCGAGAGCAGGGCCTGCGTGTAGGGGTGCGTCGGGTGCTCGTAGATCTGCTCGTCCGTGCCGATCTCGGCCATCTTCCCGAGGTACATCACACCGACCCGGTCGGAGATGTGCCGGACGATGGACAGGTCGTGCGCGATGAAGATGTACGAGAGGTTGAACTCGTTCTGGAGGTTCTCCATCAGGTTGATGACCTGCGCCTGTACGGACACGTCCAGGGCGGAGACCGGCTCGTCGCAGATGATGATCTCGGGGTTGAGGGCCAGGCCGCGGGCGATGCCGATGCGCTGGCGCTGACCGCCGGAGAACTGGTGCGGGTACCGGTTGATGTACTCCGGGTTCAGACCCACGACGTCCAGGAGCTCCTGGACCTTGCGGCGCCGGTCGCCCTTGGGAGCCACCTCGGGGTGGATCTCGAAGGGCTCCCCGATGATGTCGCCGACCGTCATGCGCGGGTTCAGCGAGGTGTACGGGTCCTGGAACACCATCTGGATGTTGCGGCGCACCGCCTTCAGCGCGCGCCCGGACAGCTTGGTGATGTCCTGGCCCTTGTAGAAGACCTCACCGGCGGTCGCCTGCTCCAGGAGCATGAGGACCTTGGCGACGGTCGACTTCCCACAGCCGGACTCGCCGACGATGCCGAGCGTCTCGCCCTGGTAGAGGTCGAACGAGATGCCGTCGACGGCCTTGACCGCGCCGATCTGCTTCTTGAAGAGGATGCCCTGGGTCAGCGGGAAGTGCTTGACCAGGTTGCGGACCTGAAGGATCGGCTCGCCGCGGTCGACCGGGGCCTCGATGGCGGCTACGGCCTCCGCTTCGGTGGCCGCGTCGACCGTCTCCACCTCAACGGTGTTGGGAGTGGCTTCGTCCACGGCTTCGTTCCTCTTGTTCGTGTCAGCCATGGAGCTGTTCCTTCCAGAAGTGGCAGGCACTGCCGCGGCCGACCAGCTCGGTGCCGTCCCGCTCGGTCACCGGCAGAAGCGCCGGGACGTCGGTGCGGCAGATGTCCTGCGCCTTGGGGCAGCGCGGGTTGAAGGCGCAACCCGAGGGCGCCTTCAGGAGGTTGGGCGGCAGGCCCTTGATCGCGTAGAGCTCGTGGCCCTTCTGGTCGAGGCGCGGGATCGAGTCGAGCAGACCCCGCGTGTACGGGTGCGCCGGGCGCTTGTAGATCTCGTGGACCGGGGCCTCCTCCACGATTCGTCCCGCGTACATCACGGCGATCTTGTCCGCGACATCGGCGACGACGCCCAAGTCGTGGGTGATCAGGATGAGGCCCATGTTGTACTCGCGCTGGAGGTCCTGGAGCAGGTCCATGACCTGGGCCTGAACCGTCACGTCGAGCGCCGTGGTGGGCTCGTCCGCGATGATCAGGTCGGGCTCCAGGGCCATCGCCATGGCGATCATGATGCGCTGGCGCATACCGCCGGAGAACTGGTGCGGGTAGTCGTTGACCCGGCTGCGGGCACCGGGAATCTTCACCCGTTCCATCAGCTCGATGGCCTTCACCTTGGCGTCCTTCTTGGACATGCCCTGGTGGACGCGGTACATCTCGCCCAGCTGGTTGCCGACGGAGAAGACCGGGTTGAGCGCGGAGAGCGCGTCCTGGAAGATCATCGCCATCTTCGGGCCGCGCAGCTTGCGCCGCTCGCTCTCCGGGAGCTTCAGGATGTCCTGGCCCTGGAAGAGGATCTCGCCCTTGGCGACCCGCCCGGGGGGCGAGTCGAGGATGCCCATGATGGCCTGGGCCGTCACGGACTTGCCGGAGCCGGACTCGCCGAGCACGGCGAGCGTCTCCCCCGACCTGACGCTGTAGTTGACGCCGTTGACAGCCTTGACGACGCCCTCGCGGGTCTTGAACTCGACGTGCAGGTCACGCACGTCGAGCACCGGGCTCTCGCTGTCGCCGGCCCGCTGGCCCGGCACTTTCGCGGTCACGTGTGCAGTGGTCATGTGATGGTGCCGCCCTTCTAGCGCAGCTTCGGGTCAAGGGCGTCGCGGAGCCCGTCACCGACGAATACGAAGCCAAGAACCGTCAGCACGATCGCGATGCTGGGGTAGGTCCACAGGTAGTCCTTGACCCCCATGAAGTCCTTGGCGGCGGCCAGCATGTTGCCCCACTCCGGGGTCTCCGGGCTGACGCCGACGCCCAGGAAGGACAGCGACGCCTCGGCCACGATGGCTCCGCCGACGTTGAAGGCTGCATACGCCATCACGGCGGCGATGGAGTTGGGGATGATGTGCCGCACGATGATCCGCGACGTGCTGGCGCCCAGGGCTCGGGCGGCGTGCACGTAGTCGGCCTCGCGGACCGACAGGATCGAGCTGCGCAGCAGTCGGGAGACCGTCGGCCATGAGAACACGGCCAGCGAGATGATCACCGGCATCACGCCACGGCCCATCACGATGATGATCACGATGGCGCCGATGAGCAGCGGGAAGGCGAAGAAGACGTCGGCGATACGCATCAGGACCGAGTCGATGGCACGGCCGAAGTACCCGGCCAGCGCACCCACGATGATGCCGATGAGGCAGGCCAGGAAGATCGACGCCAGACCGACGATGACGGCGATGCGGCTGCCGTAGATGATCCGCGAGAACTGGTCGCGGCCGAGCGCGTCGGTGCCGAGCCAGTGCGCACCACTGGGCGACTGAAGGGTGTTGGTGAGGTTCTGGTGGTACGGATCCGCGGGTGCGATCAGCGGAGCGAAGATCGCCACGAGGAACAGTAGGCCCACGAGGACCAGGCCGACGACGGCGAGCTTGTTGGCGAGGAAGCGGTGGCGGATCTCGCCCCACTGGGTGACGCGGGCGACGGCGGGTTCTGCCTCGGCCTTCGCGTCGTTCGCCGGAGCGGTCGCGCCCCCCGCCGACGCTGTGCTCTTGGTGAGCTCAGTCATGGGTGTGACTCCTAGAACGGGCTGCCTGGGATCAGGCGAGACGGATGCGCGGGTCGAGGACCGCGTACAAGAGGTCGACGATGAGGTTGAGCAGTACGAACACGGCGACGCCGAAGGTCACCACGCCGATGATGATCGGGTTGTTCTGCTGCTGTACCGCGGTGACCAGGGCGAGCCCGATGCCGTCCCAGTTGAAGATCGCCTCGGTGATGAGTGCGCCGCCGAGGAGCGTGCCGAAGGAGATGCCCAGGTAAGTCACGACCGGGATGATCGAGTTGCGCAGGACGTGCTTGAACAGCACGGTCCGCTGCGGCAGACCCTTGGCGATGGCCGTCTTGACGTAGTCGGCCCGCAGCACCTCCAGCATGGTGCCGCGCATGAGTCTGGCGACGAGTGCGGCATCGAGGATGGCGAGCGTGAACGCCGGAAGGATCAGCGACTTCATCGTGCCGTCCGAGATCAGCGGGACCCATTCGAGCTGGACCACGAAGACCTTCTGCAGCACCATGCCGATGACGAACGACGGGAAGCCGACCGCCATCGTCGTCAGCAGCGTGATCAGCACGTCCCAGAAGGAGTACCGGAACAGCGCGGCGATGAGTCCGGCCAGGAGGCCGATGACGATGTCTATGAGGATGGCCGCTACGGCCAGCTCAGCGGTGTTGGCCAGCTTGGGCTTCAACACCTCGGTCACCGGACGCCGTTGGGTGAAGTCCGTGCCCAGGTCGCCCTTGGCGAGGTTCTGGACGAAATGCCCGTATTGAACGGGGAGCGGGTCGTTCAGCCCGTACCTCTCGCGAAGCTGTTCCACGACGGCCGGGTCGCGGGCCTTGTCACCGCCGAGCGAACCCACCGGGTCGCCGGGGAGGACGAAGAGACAGCAGAAAAGAACAATCGTCGCACCGAAGAGGACGACCACCATCTGCCCGAGTCGCCGAATCACGTATCTGCCCACGATGCCTCCTTCACTTACTGAGCGTGGGGGTTGGCGGCTTCATCCGATCGGGAGAGGGGCCGCGGCGGGCGCCGGTCCTGAGGGGTGCGCCCGCGACTGAGCGAAGGTCGTGGGGATCGGTGAAGTACTCCGACCCCCACGACCTTCGCCTACCTGCTATGAGGAGGTGTGTGCTACTTGGACGAGATCTCGGCGAGGTCCGGGTTCTCGAAGAAGTCCATCTTCACGTTGTTGAACTTCACCGTGTTGGCGAGACGGAGCTGGGTGCGCTTCCACAGCGGGATGAGTGCCTGGTCCGTGTCGACCGCGAGCTTCTCGGCCTGCTGGTAGATCTTTGCGCGCGCGGCCGGGTCCTTGGTGCCACGGGCCTGGACGATCAGCTGGTCGAACTGCGGGTTCGAGTAGCGACCGCGGTTGTCACCGAGCGCCTTGCCGGTCTGCGGGTCCGCGTTGATCGAGCCCGAGTCGAGCAGCGGGTACAGGAAGTTGTCCGGGGTGGGGTAGTCCGCACCCCACGCCGAGCGCCAGAGGCCACCCGTCGCCTTGTCCTGCTGCTGGGCCAGCGCCTCCTTGAACGGCTTGCCGTTCAGCTTGACGTTGAGGCCGAGCACGTCCTTCAGCTGCTGCGCGACGGCCTGGACCCACTCTTCGTGGCCGGCACCCGTGTTGTAGCCGAAGTCGACCTCGGTGCCCGGCTTCAGACCGCCCTTGGCCGCGTACTCCTTGGCCTTCGCCGGGTCCTGCTTCACGCAGGAGGTGCAGACACCGTCCTGGTAGGTGTCCGCGAAGGACGGCGGCAGCACGGAGGTGGCCGGCTTCTGCATGCCCTGGAAGACGCCCTTGGCGATGGCCTCGCGGTCGATCGCGTACGAGATCGCCTTGCGCGCGTCCGGGTTGTTCAGCGGAGGCTGCTGGTTGAAGGCGACGAGGTAGTTGATACCGCTGGTGTCGGCCTCAAGCCACTCCTTCTTCGGCTCGAACTTGGCCTTGGCCACCGGCATCTGCGGCGTGGGCATACGGGCCCAGTCGAACTGGCCCGACTGGAAGCCCTGGTACTCCAGGGTGACGCCGTTGGCCGAGTTGAGGATCGAGATCTCGACCTTGTCGAGCTTCGCCTTGGTCAGACCGTAGTCGTCGTTGCGGACGAGCGTGATCGACTTGTTGTGCTGCCACGAACCCTGCATCTTGAAGGGGCCGTTGCCGATCGGGGCGTCGTTGAACGCCTTGTTGCTCGCGGCGCCCGCGACCTTCGGGACGGGGCTGAAGACGGTGTGGACGGTCTTCTTGTCGAACTCGAAGTCCGGGGCCGACAGCTGCACCTTGAGGGTGTTGGCGTCCGGAGCGGTCAGACCGCTGAACTTCTCGCTGGTGCCGCCGTTGAGCTCCTTGTAGCCCTCGATGCCCTCCATCGGGTAGGCGACATCGGAGGCGGAGGCCTTGGCCGCGACGCGGGTCCAGCCACGGATGAATGCCTCGGCGTCCACCGGCTCACCGTTGGTGAACTTCGTACCGGGCTTGATCTTGAAGGTCCAGGTCTTGCCGTCGTCACTGGTCGTCACGGACTGGGCGAGCTCAGGGATGAGCTTGCCGTCCGGAGACGCGTTGTACAGCCCCGTGAAGAGGTTGTGCGTGACCAGGCTGCCCTCGGACTCCTGCGTGTTGTACGGGTCGATGGCCACCGGCTCGGTGATGCCGAGGCGGAACGTGCCGCCCGCCTTCCCGGCGCCGCTGTCACTCTTGTCCCCGTCGCCACCGCCACAGGCGGTCGCAGCCAGGGCGATGATTGCCGCTCCCGCGACCCACTTGGCGCTCGTAGCACCACGCATGGGTTTCCTCCTCATGAGTCCACTTGTCACTACAAGAGGGGCACTTCTACGCGCGCTGACACCCCTGACAGCGCTTCGACGTCAAGTACCCCGAGTGTGCTCGTGAGTCGGCACTCCCCACAGTGCGTGACCCATTGACCCGAGCTCAATGGAGCCAACTATTAAGTACGGCCGGGCTGTAAACCACACTTAAAGGGTCTCGGTTTGACAACATCAGTACCGGGCAACGGCCCGAAATTCGGACAAAATGAGCACAGACAGACACCCCCGAAACGGACCGTTAACACATCTTCCGGAGAGCGACGGTCGATATCCGAACAGGATGTCCCTTAAAACAACTTGACCCTAGAGGCCGACAACCCGTGCGCGAGGGGTCCTTGCCCGCGATCACCCACGCGTGTGTACCCGGCCGTCCAAACCCCGACGCCAACGCCGAAGCCCGGCCCCGCTGCTGCGGGGCCGGGCTTCGGGGCGTACGGGGTGCGTCAGTTGCGCTTGGCGCGGGACGCGGTGCGGCCGCGCTCCTTGGCGTCCAGGACGACCTTGCGGATGCGCACGGCCTCCGGGGTCACCTCGACGCACTCGTCGTCGCGGCAGAACTCCAGGGACTGCTCCAGGGAGAGCTTGCGCGCCGGCACCACGTTCTCGGTGTTGTCGGCGGAAGCGGCACGCATGTTGGTGAGCTTCTTCTCCTTGGTGATGTTCACGTCCATGTCGTCGGCACGCGAGTTCTCACCGACGATCATGCCCTCGTAGACCTCGGTGCCGGGCTCGGTGAACAGCACACCGCGCTCCTGGAGGTTGATCATGGCGAAGGGGGTGACCGAACCGGCGCGGTCGGCCACGAGCGAACCGTTGTTACGGGTCGTCAGGGTGCCGAACCACGGCTCGTGGCCCTCGTGGATCGAGTGGGCGATACCGGTGCCGCGGGTGTTCGTCAGGAACTCCGTACGGAAGCCGATGAGGCCGCGGGAGGGCACGACGAACTCCATGCGGACCCAGCCGGAGCCGTGGTTGGACATGTTGTCCATGCGGCCCTTGCGGACGCCCATGAGCTGCGTGACCGCGCCCATGTGCTCCTCGGGGACGTCCACCGTCAGGCGCTCGACCGGCTCGTGGGTCTTGCCGTCGACCTGCTTGGTGACCACCTGCGGCTTGCCGATGGTCAGCTCGAAGCCCTCGCGGCGCATCTGCTCGACCAGGATGGCGAGCGCGAGCTCACCACGGCCCTGGACCTCCCAGGCGTCGGGACGCTCGGTGTCCAGGACGCGCAGCGAGACGTTGCCGATGAGCTCGCGGTCGAGGCGGTCCTTGACCTGGCGGGCGGTGACCTTGCGGTCCTTGACCGTCGACTTGGCGTCCGCGCCCTTGCCGGAGCCACCACGGCCGACCAGCGGCGAGGTGTTGGTGCCGATGGTCATCGAGATGGCCGGCTGGTCCACCGTGATCAGCGGCAGCGCGATCGGGTTCTCCGGGTCGGCCAGCGTCTCGCCGATCATGATGTCGGGGATACCGGCGACGGCGCAGATGTCACCGGGGCCCGCCATCTCGGCCGGCTTGCGGGTGAGCGCCTCGGTCATCATCAGCTCGGTGATGCGGACGTTGGCGATCGTGCCGTCCCGCTTGATCCACGCGACCGTCTGGCCCTTGCGCAGCTCGCCCTGCTCGACGCGGAGCAGCGCGATGCGGCCGAGGAAGTTGTCGGCGTCGAGGTTGGTGACGTGCGCCTGGAGAGGGGCGGTCTCGTCGTACTCGGGGGCCGGGACGTGCGAGAGGATCGTCGAGAAGAACGGCTCCAGGTTGTCGCTGTCCGCCGGGACCGTGCCGTTCTCCGGCTTGGTCAGCGAGGCGACGCCGTCACGGGCGCAGGCGTAGACGATCGGGAACTCGATCTGGTCCTCGTCCGCGTCCAGGTCCAGGAACAGGTCGTACGTCTCGTTGACGACCTCGTCGATCCGGGAGTCCGGGCGGTCCGTCTTGTTGATGCACAGGATGACGGGCAGGCGCTGCTGGAGCGCCTTGCGCAGCACGAAGCGGGTCTGCGGCAGCGGGCCCTCGGAGGCGTCCACGAGCAGGACCACCGCGTCCACCATCGACAGACCGCGCTCGACCTCGCCACCGAAGTCGGCGTGGCCCGGGGTGTCGATGATGTTGATGGTGATGACGTCGCCGCCATCCTTGGGGTGGTACTTGACGGCCGTGTTCTTGGCCAGGATCGTGATGCCCTTCTCACGCTCCAGATCGTTGCTGTCCATCATGCGGTCGTCGAGCGACTCTGCGGCGTGCGCGGCGAAGGCACCGGCCTGCTTGAGCATGGCGTCGACCAGCGTGGTCTTGCCGTGGTCGACGTGGGCGACGATGGCGACGTTACGGATGTCGTGGCGCGTGGGCATACTGACTGGCGCTTCTCTCGATCGTGGGATCAGGCGTCTGACGCGGTCGAGTCCTCGTCCGCCCGCCGGGCAGACAGGCCACGGCTCCTCCCCATGGTACGGGGCCGTCGCGCCGGCGGCCTCCCGGGCCGATTCCAGCGGTCTTGCGCAAGGGGCTGCGCCGTGCATTGAGCCTGGGTCAGGGGCGTACACGACCTTGCCCGCCGGCGGGGCCGGCGGGCAAGGGACTTGAGCAGGTTCTGAGCTTGGGTCCGATCGGGCCCAAGCCCCTGACCTGGTGGTTTTCTCTTCTACTTCTGAGTGTTCGCCGATCCGTTGTGCGCCGTTTCCGGCTTCTTGAACCCGATGTCCTCGAAGTTCGGGGCCGCGAAGCCGAAGGCGCCCGCATTGGCCACATTGGGCTTGACCGCGACCAGCTCGGGGCGCTGGTAGAGCGGGATCGAGCCGGCCGCCGCCCAGATCCGGGCGTCCGCCTTGCGCACGAGGTCGCGGGCCTCGTCCTCGTCGAGTTCGCCGGCGGCCTGCTCGAAGAGCTGGTCGATGTGGTCGGTGCCGACCCGGCTGTAGTTCTGTTCGACGAGCAGCGAGCCGTCGGAGGCGGGCTCCGGCTTGGCGAAGATCGGCCGGTCGTCGGTGGCCGGGTAGGCCGTTCCCGGCCACGAGTACAGGGCCAGGTCGAAGTCGCCGGAGGCGATGTGGTCCTTGAAGTAGCTGTCGTCGGCCACCTTGACGATCTCGGTGTTGATGCCGACGCCCTTCAGCATGGCCGCGATCTTGTCGCCCACGGCGCGCAGCGACTCCGAGCCCGGGCCCGAGGGCAGGACGAACCGGAGGGTGAGCGGCTTGCCGTCCTTGCCGAGCGGGCCGCCCTGCGGCGCCGGGGCCGCCGTGCCCTGCGGGGCGTACGCGCCGGGGGCGCCGCCCTTGGGCCGGGCCTCGGTCTTGGTGTCCTTGCCGGTGTCCCTCTTGGCCTGCTCGGCGGGGTCGGCGTCGAAGAAGCGGGCCTGCCGGCGCAGCGCGGCCTGCTGCTGCGCCGCGGTACGGGCCGGGGCGAGCACATGGGTGCCGGCGGCACCGGAGCTGCCGGGCTTGTCGTCGCCGACGATGTAGGTGCCCTCGTCGTCGGGGTGGTTGCCGGCGACCGGCGGGGTGTCGGAGGCCCGGCGCTTGCCGTCCTCGGAGTCCTCGGCGCCGTCGTCGGCCTTGCTGCCGGCCTTGGCGACGTCCTTGGGCTTCTGCCGGGCGCCGTCCGTGGTCCAGCCGGCGTCCGCGAGCAGCGCCCGCGCCTCCTTCTCGTCCTGGCTGCCGAGCGCGTCACTGCTGTCGCTGTACGCGTCCTGTCCGGCCAGCGCGAGGTGGCTGCCGGGCGGCTGGGCGGGCAGGCCGAGCGGCTTGAGGACGGCTTCGGCGAGCTCCTGGCGGTTGAGCGCGCGGGCCACCGCGCGTCTGACCCGCTCGTCCGCGAGCGGCCCGGAGGCGCCGTTCAGGGCGAGCTGGGTGTAGGCCGGCTCCAGGGTCTTGCGGATGGCGAAGCCGCGCAGGCCGGCCTGCTCCCTGGCGTACTTCTCGATCGCGGCCCGGCTCTCCTTGCGGGCCTCCTGCTCGGCCTCGGCCTTGTCGTCCTCGCCGCCGTGGGCGATCGCCCAGGACCGCAGTGCGGAGGCCGGCGTGATGGCGGCGGCGGGGCCGTGCGTGACGGCCTGGCCCTTGTCCCGCTCGGCCAGGGTGATGCGGTCGGCGTCCGCGCGGTCGATCTCGGCCACGTCCACGCTGCCCTCGGCGAGCGCCGCGGCCCGCTTGTCGCGCGGCACGGCTTGCAGGACCAGGCTGTCGAGCTTGGTGGGGCGGCCCCACCAGCGCGGGTTGCGCTCCAGGGTGATCTCGCCCTTGCCCCGGTCGGCCGCCTTGAGCCGGAAGGCTCCCGCGGTCGCCTTCAGCGTCGTACGGGCGCCGTCGTTGAAGGCGTCGGGGGTGCCGGTGACGTCCTTCGGGTAGAGCGGGCTGAACAGCGAGCGCCAGTCCGCGTACGGCTTGGCGAAGGTGACCTTGACCTCCAGGTCGTTGGCGCCCTTCTCGATCTTCTCGATGCGCTCGTACCCGGCGTTGCGGGCGGTCCAGTACGCCGAGTCCTTGCCGCTGAGCGCGCGCCACTGGGCGACGAAGTCGGGGGCGCCGATCTCGCGGCCGTCGCTCCACACGGCCTTCTGGTTGAGCTTGTAGAGCACGACCTGCTTGGGCTCGCGCTGGACCACCTCGGCGGACTCCAGGTAGTCGGCGTTGCGCTGCGGGCGCCCCCGCTGGTCCAGCGTGAACAGTGCGGGCAGCACCGCCTGGGCGACGCGCTGGGAGGCGGCGTCGGCGTCGGCCTGGAAGGTGTTGAGCGTCTGGGGCATCGCGTCGACGGCCCACTTCAGGGTGCCCCCGTCGGCGACGTTCTGCCGGGCCGCGGCCCCGATGTCCTGGGGGGCGGCGCCGGCCGCGGTCCCGCTGTCGGCGGAGCCGCAGCCGGTCAGCAGCACGGGGAGCGCGAGCACCCCGGTGGTCAGGAGCGCGACGGAGCGCGACCGGACGGAGGCCGCGGTCCGGATCGCAGCGACGATCCGGGGCGCCCTCCCGTTCGGGTCACCGACGTGGGACATGGCTTGTACCTCTTCGTCAGATTTATGGGACTTCATGCCATTTCGCGATGATCACACCTATCCCCGTCACTGAAGAGGACGGTCCCCCTGGCGGGGCGGCGACACGGCGCAGCGGCCCCCGAACCCCACCCGTGCGGCCGAACGCACCCGCGCATCCGGCCGCCCCGCACCGGCCCGGCTCGAACACTGGCCGAACAAGGAGCGTGTCCCGCACCCGCAACCCCACAACCCCGTGCACGCACCTTCACAACCGCGCATGTGAGGCGCGACACTCTCAGGCGCATGAACATTGCCACCCGCTCCGGCGAAAGGCGGGCAAGTCATGTCCCTGCAAGACGAGTTGACGGCTGCTCAGCGCTGCCTCGACGACCTCGTACGAAGTGTCGGGCGCCTTGAGGAGCAGGTCGGGCACGGCCTGGACATCCGGCGGGTACGGACCGACACCGACCATCTGCGCGAGAGCCTCGCCCTGCTCCGCGAGGCGGCACCGAGCGGCGCGACGGCGGCCCGGCCCGACCTGGTCACCATCCCCGACACCCCGTACGACACCTCGCTCTGGACCGATTCGGACGACGAAGGGCTCGGGAGCACCCGGTCCCGCGGCCGGCGCACCCCCTGACCTCCTCGGGAGCCACTCTTGGCCACAGGCACGGAACCCTCTCCCCCGGCGGGGAGCAGCACCGGCGTCCATGACGCCTCGCGCGCCGCCATCGGCCCCCGCCATCTGCGCACCGACCGCTGGTGGCTGGCCCCGGCCGTGACCGCCGCGGGGCTGCTGGCCTTCGTCGTGTACTCGACCTGGCGGGCGTTCGCGAACGCGGACTACTACCACGCGCCCTACGTCTCGCCGTTCTACTCGCCGTGTCTGGCCGACAACTGCGCGACCATGCGGCACGGCCCGAACGCGGACGTCTTCGGCAGCTGGTGGGGCCTGTCCCCCGCCCTGCTGATCCTGATCTTCCCGCTCGGCTTCCGGCTGACCTGCTACTACTACCGCAAGGCGTACTACCGGGGCTTCTGGGCCTCGCCGCCGGCCTGCGCGGTGGCCGAGCCGCACAAGAGGTACTCGGGCGAGACGCGCTTCCCGCTCATCCTCCAGAACGTCCACCGGTACTTCTTCTACTTCGCGGTCGTGGTCGCCGGCATCCTCACCTACGACACCGCGCTCTCGTTCCGCGACGAGCACTACCGGTGGGGCCACATGGGGCTCGGCAGCCTCCTCTTCCTGATCAACATCGCGCTGATCTGGACGTACACCCTGTCCTGCCACTCCTGCCGGCACATCATCGGCGGGCGGCTGCGGCACTTCTCCCGGCACCCGGTGCGCTACCGGCTCTGGGGCTGGGTCGGAAAGCTGAATGAGCGTCACATGCTGCTCGCCTGGGCCTCGTTGATCAGCGTGGCGCTCGCCGACTTCTACGTGTACCTGCTCGCGACCGGGGCGTTCGACGATCCGAGGTTCTTCTAAACATGAAGGCAGCCTGAATGACTCAGCTGGAACGGCAGCAGTGGGACGTCGTCGTGGTGGGCGCGGGCGGCGCCGGCCTGCGGGCCGCGATCGAGGCGCGCGAGCGGGGCGCCCGTACGGCGGTGATCTGCAAGTCCCTTTTCGGCAAGGCGCACACGGTGATGGCCGAGGGCGGCATCGCCGCCTCCATGGGCAACGTCAACTCCGGGGACAACTGGCAGGTCCACTTCCGCGACACCCTGCGCGGCGGGAAGTTCCTCAACCAGTGGCGCATGGCGGAGTTGCACGCGCGCGAAGCACCCGAGCGGGTCTGGGAGTTGGAGACCTGGGGAGCCCTGTTCGACCGCACCCCCGACGGCCGCATCTCCCAGCGCAACTTCGGCGGCCACGAATACCCGCGGCTCGCACACGTCGGCGACCGCACCGGCCTGGAGCTGATCCGCACCCTCCAGCAGAAGATCGTGAGCCTCCAGCAGGAGGACAAGAAGGAGTTCGGCGACTACGAGGCGCGCCTGAGGGTCTTTCAGGAGTGCACCGTCACCCGGGTGTTGAAGGATCCGGCCGAGAGCGGCTCCGCCTCGGGCGGCCGGGTCTCCGGGGCGTTCTGCTACGAGCGCGAGAGCGGGCGGTTCTTCGTCCTGGAGGCGCCCGCGGTGGTGCTCGCCACCGGCGGCATCGGCAAGTCCTTCAAGGTGACCTCCAACTCGTGGGAGTACACCGGCGACGGCCACGCGCTCGCCCTGCTCGCCGGGGCGCCGCTCCTGAACATGGAGTTCGTGCAGTTCCACCCCACCGGCATGGTCTGGCCGCCGTCGGTCAAGGGCATCCTGGTCACCGAGTCGGTGCGCGGCGACGGCGGGGTGCTCAGGAACTCCGACGGCAAGCGGTTCATGTTCGACTACGTGCCGGACGTCTTCAAGGAGAAGTACGCGGAGTCCGAGGAGGAGGGCGACCGCTGGTACGAGGACCCGGACCACAACCGCCGCCCGCCCGAACTGCTCCCCCGCGACGAGGTCGCCCGCGCCATCAACGCCGAGGTGAAGGCGGGCCGGGGCAGCCCGCACGGCGGTGTCTTCCTGGACGTCTCGACGCGGATGCCGGCCGAGGTGATCCGGCGCCGGCTGCCGTCGATGTACCACCAGTTCAAGGAGCTGGCGGACGTGGACATCACGGCCGAGGCGATGGAGGTCGGGCCCACCTGCCACTACGTGATGGGCGGTATCGCGGTCGAGTCCGACACCGCGGCGGCCCGCGGCGTGCCGGGCCTGTTCGCGGCCGGTGAGGTGGCCGGCGGCATGCACGGCTCCAACCGGCTCGGCGGCAACTCGCTCTCCGACCTCCTGGTGTTCGGCCGGCGGGCCGGGCTGCACGCCGCCGAGTACACGGCCTCGCTCGCGGCCCGCCCGGCCGTGGACGAGAACCAGATCGACACGGCGGCCGCGGAGGCGCTGCGCCCCTTCAGCGCCGAGGCCCCCGCGGACGGCTCGCCCGTCGAGAACCCGTACACCCTGCACCAGGAACTCCAGCAGGCCATGAACGACCTGGTCGGGATCATCCGCCGGGAGGGCGAGATGCACCAGGCGCTGCGCAAGCTCGCCGAGCTGCGCGCGCGGGCCCGGCGGGCCGGGGTCGAGGGGCACCGCCAGTTCAACCCGGGCTGGCACCTCGCGCTCGACCTGCGCAACATGCTCCTGGTGAGCGAGTGCGTGGCGCGGGCCGCCCTGGAGCGCACCGAGAGCCGCGGCGGCCACACCCGCGAGGACCGGCCCGGCATGGACCGCTCCTGGCGCCGGGTGAACCTCCTGTGCCATCTCGCCGACCCCACCGAGGGCCTGGCGCCGCCCGAGTCCGAGCGCGGCCAGATCCGGCTGGTGCGCGAGGAGACCGACCCCATCCGTGCGGATCTCCTCTCCCTCTTCGAGAAGGAGGAGCTGGTCAAGTACCTCGCCGAAGAGGAGCTGAAGAGTTGAGTACGTACGATGCGAGCTTCCGGGTCTGGCGGGGCGACACCGGCGGCGGTGAGCTCACCGACTTCACGGTCGAGGTGAACGACGGCGAGGTGGTCCTCGACATCATCCACCGCCTCCAGGCGACCCAGGCCCCCGACCTGGCGGTGCGCTGGAACTGCAAGGCGGGCAAGTGCGGTTCGTGCAGTGCGGAAATCAACGGCCGTCCGCGCCTGATGTGCATGACGCGGATGTCGACGTTCGGCCCCGAGGACGTCATCACCGTGACCCCCTTGCGGGCGTTCCCCGTGGTGCGGGATCTCGTGACGGACGTGTCCTTCAACTACGCGAAGGCGCGGGAGGTACCGGCGTTCGTGCCGCCCAAGGGGGTGGCGCCCGGCGAGTACCGGATGCACCAGCTCGACGTCGAGCGCTCGCAGGAGTTCCGCAAGTGCATCGAGTGCTTCCTGTGCCAGGACACCTGCCATGTGGTCCGGGACCACGAGGAGAACAAGGCGGCCTTCGCGGGCCCGCGCTTCCTGATGCGCGTGGCCGAACTCGACATGCATCCGCTGGACGCCGCCGCCGAGACCGGCCTGGACCGCAAACGGACCGCACAGGACGAGCACGGGCTCGGCTACTGCAACATCACCAAGTGCTGCACGGAGGTGTGCCCCGAGCACATCAAGATCACCGACAACGCGCTGATCCCGCTGAAGGAGCGGGCGGTGGACCGCAAGTACGACCCGCTGGTCTGGCTGGGCAACAAGATTCGCCGCCGCGACTCCTGACGGAGCGTCAGCTCCAGCCCCTGCGGTAGGCGGACCAGTCCCCCGGGCGCTCCGCGAAGTCGACGTACAGGGCGAGGCCGAAGTTCTGACGGTGGCGGTCGGTGCGGGCCAGGCCGAGGCGGGCCCCTCGCACGGCCGCCTCCACGGTCTCGGCGGAGCCGTGGTGGGTCATGCTCTCGTCGTCGTAGAAGGGCAGACCCATGAGCAGGTCGACCTGTTTCGGCGTGACCTGGAGCGCGAGAGCGGTCTGCCGGGCGACATAGCCGCCGTACAGGCTCTGCACGGGCATGGCCGTGTCGTACGACATCACGGCGATCTGGTCGACCCTGCGGGCCACTTGGCCGAAGTAGGCCTGCGCCCACCACTTGCCGTGCCCGGTGAGGCCGTCGGCGGCCGTGTGCAGGGCGGGCAGCGGGTCTATCTGGTGCGCGGCCACGGAAAGCAGGGCGCCGCGCGCCCGCGTGAGGGCGTGCAGCGAGTCGAGCAGGGCGAGGTAGTCGCGGTCGCCCGAGGGCAGCGGCTCAAGATCGAAGTGGACGCCGTCGAAGCGGGCCCGGTCGAGCACCTGGCGGGCGCTGGTGACGACCGACGTGCGGGTCGCTCCGCTGTCGAGCCGCAGCCCGACCGGGCCCTCGCTCGCCAGCTCGTCGCCCAGCCAGGCCTGCACCCGCACGTTCGGCAGCCTGCGGTGCACGCCCGCGACCAGCCAGGCGGCCCTGGGGTAGCGGGCGGCGGGCAGGGTGCCGTCGTGGTCGAGCGGCCCGGTGTGCACGAAGAGGTCCTTGATCCCGCTGTCGCGCACCTTCGCCGCGAAGGCGTCGAGGTCCTTGTCGCCCTTGCGGCCGTCGACCCAGGCATGCCCCAGCCAGTACGCGTCCTGGCCCCGGGTCCTGGTGTCGTCGCCCGGGACACCGGCGTACTGGGCCCGCAGGGCCGTCCCCGCGGCGGCCGTCGGCACCACGACGACCAGCGCCGCCACCAGCAGGCTGCGGCGCGTCCAGCGCCCCCCGCGTCCGCGCCACCAGGTGCGTATACCGCTCATTCCCGTGCCCCTCCCCCTGCGGTCCCGAGCGCCCCAGCGTAGCCGTGTGCCGCGTGGGGGCCGCGCCATGGAGGGGCGGGACAACGGGGTGCTTTCCGGTCGCCAGGGTTCGGATTCGGCCATACGCTCGAAGCGTGATGCAGCCCGCTTCGACCGTCGACTTGGTGCTGCCGGTGGCCGTGGTCGTGGTGGCGGGCGCATCGGCGGCTTACGCGTACCTCAAGCGGAAACGGCGTGCCCATACCCGCACCACGCCCGCGGGAACGGCACGGCCGCACCGGCACGGCTAGGCCGGACCACGCGCCGGCGGGTCAGACCGTGCGGGCAGGTCAGAACACGCGGTGCAGCCGGGTCAGAACATGCTGAGGAGCTGTTCCTCCGTCAGCTCCGTCGGGCCCGACTCCCCGTCAGGCAGGGCCAGTTCGAACCAGACCGTCTTGCCGCGCGGGGTGCGGCGCGCCCCCCAGGCCGCGCTGAGCAGTCCGACCAGCTGGAGGCCGCGGCCGCCCTCGTCCGTGTCGCGGGCGCGGCGGCGCCGGGGCTGGACCAGACCCGCGTCCCACACCTCGCACACCAGCGTGCGGTCGCGCAGCAGGCGCAGCCGTATCTCGCCGTCGCCGTAGCGCAGCGCGTTGGTGACGAGCTCGCTGACCAGGAGTTCGGTCGTGTCGACGAGGCCTTCGAGGTCCCAGGCGAGCAGCTGGGTGCGGGCGAGCTCACGGGCCCGGCCCACCGAGCGGGGCTCGCGCGGCAGCCGCCAGTCGCCGACCGCGTCCGAGGGCAGGCCCTGGATGCGGGCGAGGAGCAGCGCGATGTCGTCCTCGCCGTGCCGGGTGTCGAGCGAGCCGAGGACCTGGTCGCAGACGTCCTCCAGGGGGCGGTCCGGGTCGGTGAGGGTCTTGCGGAAGGCGTTGAGGCCCTCGTCGAGCGGGTGGTCGCGGGACTCGACGAGACCGTCGGTGTAGAGAGCCAGCAGCGCGCCCTCGGGCAGATCGACCTCGACCTCCTCGAAGGGCTCCCCGCCGACGCCGAGCGGCAGCCCCGGCGGCACGTCGAGCAGCATCGCGGGCTCCCCCGGGTCGTCGCCCGGCTCGACCAGGACGGGCGGCAGGTGCCCGGCGTTGGCGAACGTACAGCGGCGGGTGACCGGGTCGTAGACCGCGTACACACAGGTCGCCAGGTACACCTCGCCGAGGTCGGCGTCGCGGGACTTGTGGGCGACCCGGGAGGCCTGCTGGCTGCCGCCGGGGGCGCCGAGGCCCCGGGCGATCTCGTCCAGGTGCGAGAGGACTTCGGCGGGCTCCAGGTCGAGCAGTGCCAACGTCCTTACGGCGGTGCGCAGTTCACCCATGGCGACGGCCGCGCGCAGACCGCGTCCCATCACGTCTCCGATGACGAGCGCGGTGCGGTGTCCGGGCAGTTCGATGACGTCGAACCAGTCGCCGCCGACCTCGGACTCGGCGCTGCCGGGCAGATAGCGGCAGGCGATGTCGAGCCCGGCGGCCTCGGGGTCGCCGGGCGGCAGCAGGGAGCGCTGGAGGATCAGCGCGCGCTCGTGCTCCCTGCGGTAGAGGCGGGCGTTGTCGATGCAGACAGCGGCGCGCGAGGCGAGCTCGGTGGCCAGCGCCCGGTCGCGCTCGCCGAACGGCTCGCTGCCCTTGGCCCGGGCGAACTGCACCAGCCCGACGACGGTGTCGTGGGCCACCATCGGCACGGCGAGGGTGGTGTGCACCAGGCCGCCGTCGGCGCCGCGCACGGTGTGCACGCGCGCGGTGCGCAGGGCGCTCGCGTACGGGGAGTGGAACCGGTAGCGGTGCAGATCGCCCACGCCCACCTCCCCTTCGCCCTCGCCGCCGGCCAGCGGGCCGTCCGACACGGCGCTCGCGAAGGCGACCCGGCGCAGTTCGCCGCGCCCGTCGGAGGATCCGGTGGCGGGGTCGTCGCCGGCGAGCAGGGCCTGGTAGAGGTCGACCGAGGCCAGGTCGCAGAAGCCGGGGACGGTGATGTCGAGGAGTTCGCGGGCGGTGGTCTCCAGGTCGAGGGAGTTGCCCATGCGGGCGCCCGCCTCGTTCAGGAGGGCGAGGTTGCGGCGGGCGTCGGCGGCCTCGCGGGCGGCGTTGTGACGCCGGGTCACATCGATGCCGAGCCCGGCGACGCCGATCGGGCGGCCGGTGCCGCTGTGCACGCGGTAGAGGTTGATCGACCAGTGCCTGCGGTCGGAGCCGCCGGGGGCCGAGCCGACTATCTGGAGGTCGGTGACGGAGTCGCCGGTCTCCAGGACCCGTTGCAGCGCCGCCGACATCCGGTCGGCCTCGGCGCGGCCGAGGTAGTCGTGGACGGTGTGGCCGCGGTGCTCATCGGGGTCGCCGCCGAAGACCGTGGCGAAGCGGCGGTTGGCGCGCAGCACCGTGAGGTCCGTACCGAACAGCAGGAAGCCATAGGGAGATTGACCAAAAATGGCCTGCGACGCGGCAAGGTCGGTCTCGATGCCGCGCAGAGCGCGTACGTCCACGACGATACAGAGGGCCGCGCGTTCGTCGGCGGCCGTGCGGCTCGGCATGACATAGAGCTCGGCCAGCCCCTGGGCGCGTTCACCGCCGTCGGGCGACGGCACGCGGAAGGGGACGACACCGGTCCACTCCTTGCCGTCCAGGATCTCCGCGACCCGGCCGTGGCCGCGCGGGCGCAGCTCGGGGGGCATGAACGCCTCGACGGGATCGCGGCCGATCACGGCGGCAGCGGCCAGGCCGAACTGCTCCTCGGCCCGCAGGCTCCACTGCTCGATCAGTCCGTCCGGGCCGATCGAGAACGAGGCGACGCGGATGTAGTCATAGATCGAGCCAGGCGGACTGCTCTGCCACACGACATCGCCAGCCGTCTCAGGTATCTCGCTCACGCGACCGTCCCCTCCAGCTCACCGCACCGGACCGGCCTTGACCGCAGTATTCAGCACTACGGCCCCAGCCGACACGGCGTTCACGATCACATCCCGGTCTCGTTCTTTTCCAGCCGTTGTCGACCGGTCCCGTTACGGGCTTGTGATCGTCCGTCCCTCCCTCCTTCTAACCATGCAGAGCCAGCTCGAACCACACGGTCTTGCCCGTTCTGCCACGACGGGTCCCCCAGCGTCGGGCGGAACAGGCCACGAGCTGCATGCCCCGGCCCCCTTCGTCGTCGATTCCGGCGCTGCGTTCGACGGGCGGATCGGGCAGCGGGTCGGACACCTCCACCAACAAGGTGGTGCTGTCGAGGCGGTCGAGCCGTACGCCGATGGGCCCTTCGGCGTACCGCAGGGAGTTGGTCACCAGCTCGCTGACCAGGAGGACCGCCACATCCACGGTCCCGTGGTCGAGGTCCCAAGCGCGCAGGGCGTCCCGGACGGCGTGCCTGGCGGTCCGTACGGCACCTGGTTCAGCAGGGAAGGTCCACTCGGCGCACTCGCCCGAGGTGTCGATCACGCCGATCACCCGCATCCGATGGTTCGGGGGGTTTGAAAACGATTAATAGGCACATACCCGATATTTGGTACGCCCTATCCCCAACTGGGGCGGATGGCGGCACTAACGGCGCAATGACTCCAGGATGCGCATGGCTTCGGCGACCGCCGGGCGGTCCTGCGGAAGCCAGTCGACGGCGTCGGCCTCCTCGGGGGCCAGCCAGCGCAGTTCGTCGTGGTCCTGGAGCGGCTGGGCCCGGCCTTCGAGCAGTCGGGCGGTCCAGGCGTGCAGCACGAGGCCGGGGCGCAGCGGCCACTCCCCCGCGATTCTCTGGAGCGGCTCGGTCTCGATGCCGAGTTCCTCGCGGAGTTCCCGTACGAGTGCCTGCTGCGGGGACTCGCCCGGCTCCACCTTGCCGCCGGGCAGCTCCCAGCGGCCGGCCAGCTCGGGCGGGGCGCTGCGGCGGGCGGCGAGCAGGCGCCCCCGGTCGTACACGGCTCCGGCCACCACGACGGTCTCGTTCATGCGCCGGAGCGTAACGCGCGGGCGGCGCGCGGCCCGCATCGCTCTTGCCAGGGCCTCCGCCGGGTCTCCGCCGGGGCCTCCGCCTCGCCGGCGCCTCGCCGCGGCCGGGCTCCGCCGGGCCGTTGGCGGGCCGTCACCGGGCCGTTGCCGGGGTCCGGGGCGGCCTACTGCTGGGCGGGGGCGCCGATCCGCTCGACCCAGTAGAGCTGCTTGTGCCCGCGGTCGTCGAGGCTGTCCGCGATGCGCTGGGCCTCGGCCTGCGTGGCGTACTTGCCGACGCGGTACTGGTTGCCGTTGTCGTCCTGTCGTATCACCAGCCAGGTGAGCACAGCGCCACTGTCGTTCATCGCATCCCTCCCGGCATCGGCGTGCAGGTCAGTAAGCCTCGGCAGGAAACCGCAATCCGCATATGCCCGAGCCTACGCCTGACCTTTACTCAGCGGATACGTGTTTACACAAAGAGATACGAATTCGGTCATCGGCCGCAGACACGAAAGGGGGCGCACCCGATGGGTGCGCCCCCTTGGTCCCGCCGGGGCCGTCCTGCCGCTCAGCCGACGGGCGGTGTGGGCGGCGTGAGCGGTGTGAGCGGTGTGAGCGGTGTGAGCGGTGTGAACGGTGTGAACGGTGTTACTTCACGGGCAGGTGGTACGCGATCCGGTAGCGGTCGGCCGGGACCACCACGTCGGCCGTCTCCACGGCCAGCCCCGAGGCGTAATAGGTCCGTTCGATGACGAGGACCGCATGGCCGGGGACCCCGCCGAGCGCCAGGAGTTCCTCCGCGAGCCCCGGGCGCGCGCCGACCTCCTCGACCACGTTGTCCACCACGATGTCGATCGCGGCCATCCGCTCGACCACACCGCAGCCGCCGAGCGGCCCCTCCTCGGGCAGCATCACCGGGCTGCGGCCGGTGACCGCCAGTGGCTCCCAGGAGGTGGACAGCATCATCTGCTCGCCCGCGTCCCGGAACACGTACCGCGTACGCATGACGCGGTCGCCGGGGTCGATGCCGAGGCGCTTGGCGATCTCCGGGGTCGCCTCCTCCTGCTCGCTGCGCGACTCCCAGGTCCCGCGCGCGGCCTCCTCCGCCTGCTCCTGCCGGAAGGGGCTCGCGCCCTTCGTCGGCCGGTAGCCGGAGCGGGCGACCCGGCGCGGCACCGGGCGCTCGCGCACATAGGTGCCCGAGCCGGAACGGCCCTCGACCAGGCCCTCCGCCATCAGTACCTTGCGCGCCTCCAGGGCCACGGTGTCCGAAACCCCGTACTCCTCGCGGATCCTGGCCTGCGAGGGGAGACGGGTGTGCGGCGGCAGCGAACCACTCACGATCTTCTGCCTCAGATCGCTGGCTACGCGCAAATAGGCCGGCTGCTCACCGAATGACACGGGCCACTCCCATCAGGTTGACAGACTGCAACAGCGTGGCAACTGTGGGTTGGCGACCGCAAGCAAAGGCCAAACATTCACTCGAAGTGATGAAGCGCCTTTACCCAGGGCGAACCCCCGGTACAGCGCGTACGTTCTGCCCGGCCCGGGCCCCCCTCAGACGCTTTTGGAACCATCGCTTCCGGAACCGCCCGCGCTTCCGGAGCCACCCGGGCCGCCACTGCCCCCGGCCCCGCCGCCGGTCCCGCCGCCGGAACGGTCGTCGGTGGACGGCGGGATGGTGGCGAGCCCGAGCGCGCCCCGCGCGGAGATCTCGATCGACTGCCTCATGGCCCTGTCCGCCGCACCGGAGTGCAGGTAGAAGGAGTCCGCGTCCCGCGCGGACGCCGCCTTCTCCCACTCCCTCTCCGCGGTCCGCATACCGTCGATGTACGGCTGCACGGACGGCGAGAGACGGCTGGGCCAGGAGTGGCCGGTCAGCAGGTCGGCCTGCGCGCCCATCGTCCTGGACACCTCTCCCGCCCACTTCTGGAACGCGGGCAGGTCGTCCTCGACGCGGTCCGCGTCGGGCGCCTGCGCCATGACGCGGTCCACGTCGTTGACCGCGCGGAGGAACGCGAGCTGGTCCGGGTCGAGGGTGCCGGCGTCGTTGCGGACCGAGCCTTCGAGCTTGCCGCCCTCCGACGCGAACGCACAGGAGACGGTGTGGTCGCCCCGGCCCCAACTCTGCGAGCTCGGCGTGTAGTAGTAGGGTCCGGCCTCGGCCGGGATCTTCCACCGGTCCATGGCGTACGACTGCTCGATGACCGAGCACTGCGTGTCGGCCTGGCGGGCGATGGCGCTCTCGCCCGGGTACATGGTGCCGGTCAGCCGGAACGAGCCGGCCACCTCGGCGTCGTGCTTGCCGGAGCACGGCACGATCCGCACGGAGACGACCTCGCGCTCCAGCTTTCCGCCGGGCACGTCGAAGCAGTCGCCCTTGCGCAGGTCGAGAGTGCTGCGCGTATTCCTGACGCCTTCGTTCCAGCCGTCCTTGAAGTCGCGCCAGCTGTCGCCGAGTCCACCCGTCGCGATCGAGACCACCAGCGCGATCGTGCTGAGGGAGGAGAGCACGACACCGGCGACGGCCATGCCCTTGCCGCGCAGCCCCTTCTTCTTGATCTGCCCGAGCGCGAACCCGCCAAGGATCAGACCGAGCGGGGGTATGCAGCACAGGATGCCGGTGACGAGGGAGCCGACGGCGAGCCCGCTCACGGGCGGTTGGGACGGCGCCGCCGGATACGGGTACCAGGGGCCGCCGCTCATCGGCTGCCCCGGGTACATCCCGGGCTGCCCGCCGGGCATCTGAGGGGGCGTCGGCCAGCCGTACCCCTGCCCCGGTTGCGGCTGCTGCGGCTGCCCGGGCGCGGGCGGCGGCGGTATCTCCACGGGTACGGTGCTCCTCGTCGAACTGCGGCGAACTGTTGCGCGAATCCGCATCGTACGCGGACGGGGCGCGGCAGCGGGGACGCTCTTGGCCAGCCCGTGCCGCTGGAGCCCGCGCTCGCTCCCGCACCGGCAGAAGCGCTGGAAGAAGCCCTGGTCAGACCCCCGTGAAAGCACCCTCCACACCGTCCGTAATCGCCTGAAATGCGGTGCGTGTTCCCCCGTGCCACGCTGGTCGAGGCCAGGAGGAGCCGAGGGAACGGCCCCGGCTCACGGCCCCCTCACACCCCAGTAGGAGTGAACCCAGATGGGCATCAAGGACCAGTTCCAGGACAAGTCGCGCGACCTTCAGAACAAGGCCAAGGACGCCATGGGCGACAAGCGGGACGAGGCGTCGGAGCGCGCTCGGGGTACCCGGGACGAGGCCCAGGACAAGGGCCGGGACGCCATGCAGGAGCAGCAGGACAAGTTCGACATGGACTACGACGCCTGACGCGACGCGTCCCCGCACGGAAGCGGCGCACCCGCGGCACCGGGTGCGCCGCTTCCGTGCGGGCGGGGCCGAGGGGTGGCGTTTCGGGGCCCGGGGCCGCCATCGATGAAAGGGCAGCGGTCCGCACCGGCCACGAGGCATTGCTCCGGCACGGATGACGGCCGGCCTACGCGGGAGCGCGCGGCCCGGCACCGATCACGGCCGCCCTGTCGCGGGAGCGCGCGACCCGGTCAGGGGCGTCGCCCTGCTACCGGGAGCCGGACGCAACTTGGTCAGGGGCGTCGCCCTGCTACCGGGTGCTGGACGCAACTTGGTCAGGGGCGTATCCCTGCTGCCGGGAGCCGCGCGCCTCGCGGGCGTCCTCCGGGAGAGCGACCGCCAGAGCCCAACTACGTTCAAAATGGCTGGCGTTGAGAAGTCGGTAAGCCTCAGGAAGCTTTATAGCCGGCGTTGAGAAGTCCGTGAGCCTCAGGAAGCCTTGATGCCCACGTCGCCGCTGCCGGTCTTCACACCGATCTCGTACTTGCCCGCGGGGTCGTCGGGCACCTTGACGTCCTTGTCGCCGCTGCCGGTCTTCACGGTCACCCGGTAGGCCGCGGACGGCACGGTCAGGCTGACGTCTCCGCTGCCGGCGGTGATCTGGACGTTCGACGGTTTGCCGGGCGTGAGGTGGACGTCCCCGGAGCCGGTCCGGGTGTCGATGGCGCCGCCCGCCAGCCCCTTGCCGGTGATCTCACCGCTGGTGGTCCTCACCTTGACCGCGCCACTGATGCCGTCGAGGGCGATGTCGCCGGAGCCCGCCGACACGTCGACCGTGCCCACCTGGTGGAGGCTGACGTCCCCCGAGGTGACATCGCCGCTGACGGGGATCCCGGCGGGCACCTGGACGGTGTACTGCACCGAGCAGGAGCCGGAGCAGCCGCCGAGGATCAGCACGCCGCCCTCGATCCGGTGGGTGGCGGCGGACGGCTTGGCGGCCCCCTTGTCGTACCGCACCTTGCGGTGCAGGGACGCCGAGCCGCCGTCGGTACCGGTGACGGTGACACCGCCCGAGCCGTTCTCCAGGCGCACGGAGGTGATCTTCCCGGAGAGCGCGCTGTCGTCCTCGAAGGACTGCCGGTCGATGGAGTTGATGGAGTTGCACGCGGCCAGTCCGCCGGCCGCGACGCCGATCGCGGTGAGGATGCCCAGGGCTCGGAGCTGCTGACGCATGAAATGTCTTCCAGTTCTGGAGAATCAACTGGCCCGCACGGGCTTGCCGCCCGCACAGGCATGGGGTGGAACGCCGGCCTCGTGGAACCGCGGCCTTTCGTGTCCCGAAGCTAACGCGGCGCGTCACAGCGCGTACATGGGGCAGACCCCCGGATGGCCGCTGAGGACTACCCCCCGAGAAATGCGGGACGCGGCATTCCAACTTCCCTCAATATCAGGCTAGTTGACCCCGATGCTTCCTCGATCCACATCACCTTGATGACACGCTCGTTGATCGGGCATCGCGCCCCTGGCCGCCACGGTGAGGGCTCGGCGCCGCATCACCGCCCGTAGGCCCCTTCACCTTCCCCCGTCCCCCGTGCCCGCCGTACCCGCCGTACCGCCACGGCAGGCGTCGAGCAGCGCGGCCACGCGGCGGGCCGGGGTGGCCGGGTGGACGGCCAGGAAGGTCTCGGCGGTCGGGCCGGGCGGGGCGAACGGGCGGAACACCGTCCTGCCGGTCGGCAGGTACTCGGCCTGAGCGGCGTAGAAGACGGTCCAGCTGGGCTTTCCGGTCGCGATCGCCGCGAGGGTGTCCTGGTCGGTCGTGAACGCGGGGCCGAGCACGGGTTCGAAGCCGGCCTCCCGGCACGCCCCGGTCACCAGCTCGAAGAGCTGCGGGTTGGCCTCGCGCGCGACGATCCGCAGCGGGATGCCGTCGAGGCCGGCCATCGGCACGGCGGGAAGGGCGGCCAGCGGGTGGTTCGCGGGAAGCGCCACCACCAGGGGGTCCCGCCAGACGGGGATGAGATCCAGACCCGGGCTCTCGGTCAGCCCCCGTACGAAGGCGGCGTCCAGCTCCCCTTCCCGCACGGCCCGCAGTCGCGCGGCCGACGCGGCACTCGTCAGCTCCACGGTGAGCTCCGGTGACCGCTCGGCCAAGCAGGCGAGTACCCCCTCCAGCCGCGCGCCGAGGCCGACACTCGTGCCGACGCGCAGCACCGCGCTCTCGGCGGCGCGCAGGGCCTCCATCGCGTGGAGGGCCACCCCTTCCGCGGCCAGGAGGGCGCGGGCGTGCGGCAGGAAGGCGGCGCCGGCGGCGGTGAGCGAGACCTGCCGGGTGGTGCGGTCGAACAGGTCGAGCCCGAGCTCACGCTCCAAGCGCCGGACCTGCTGGCTGACGGCCGGCTGAACGATGTGCAGCCGGACCGCCGCGCGGCCGAAGTGCAGCTCCTCGGCGACGGCGACGAAGTAGCGCACCTGACGCAGTTCCATGACCTGACCCGCCCCCCTCCATTCATCACGATCACTGATGAGTGTACGAACGAAGTGCCCCTTGGTCCCGGCCCGCCGGCGGAGTGAACTGACCTTGTTCACCGCAGGCCGCCCGAAGGAGCGAGAGTCACCATGGCGTACACCACAGCCAACGGAATCCGGCTGTTCCACACGGACACCGGGACCGGGACCGGCACCGGAACTGGGACCGGAACTCCCGTGCTTTTCCTGCATGGATGGGGAAGCGGCAGCCACGTATGGGAGGCGCAGACCGCCGAACTGGCAGCAGATCACCGGGTGTTGGCGGTGGACCTGCGCGGCTGCGGCCGTACGGACCATCCCGCCGCGGGCAACACCACGGACGCCAACGTCGCCGACATACTGGCGCTGCTGGACGCACTGGGCCTGGAGCGGCCCCTGTTGGTGGGCAGCTCGCTGGGAGCGACCTTCGCCCTGGAGGCAGCGTTGAGGGCGCCGCACCGGGTGGCCGGCGTCGTGTCGATCAGCGGACCGGGGTACTGGCCGGCTCAGGCCATGTCCGAGACCCTGCGCACACTGCGCACGGCCTTGCGCGACGACCGCGCGGCGACCCTGAGCGGCTGGGTCCCCCAATGGTTCGGCCCCGAGGCGGACCCCGGCCTGGCGGCACGGACCGTGGAACAGATCCTCCGATCCGGGCCTCACGTCATCGACCTGCTGAACGCGAGCGAGACCGGCGACCCTCGCGAGACGCTCGCCCAGCTGGCGGTCCCCGCCCTGTTCCTCCACGGTCGGCTCGACACCGAGATCCCGCCGGAGGTCTCCCGCACGCTGGCCAGGCTGGCTCCGTACGGCGAGTTCCACGAGATCGCGCGCGCCGGCCACATGCCCCACCAGGAACAGCCCGCGACGGTCAACGCCCTGATCCGCACCGCGCTCGCCCGCGCGGCAGCCGACGCCCCCCTGCCGGCCTGACCCACCACCCCCTTGGCCCCAGCGCTTCCGGAGGAAGAACCCGATGCCCCAGACCACCGAAAACAACGACCGCAACAACCACTCCACCGACAACTCCAACAACGTCTCCGGCCACGCCAACGTGTACGTCGTTTTCGGCGCGACCGGTAAGCAGGGTGGCGCGGCGGCCCGCGCGCTGCTGCGCCGCGGACACCGGGTGCGGGCGGTGGCCCGCGACCCACGGTCCGCGAGGTCCGCCGAACTGTCGCGTCAGGGAGCGGAGTTGGTGGCGGGCGACATGGAGGACCCGCAGTCCTTGGATGCGGCGCTCAAGGACGCTTACGGGGTGTTCAGCGTCCAGACCTTCACCGGCCCCGACGGTTCGGCCGGCGAACTGCGCCAAGGCAAGGCAGTGGCCTCGGCCGCGGCCCGCGCGGACGTGGCCCACTTCGTGTACAGCTCGGTGGGCGGCGCGGAACGCGCGAGCGGCGTGGAGCACTTCGAGACCAAGGGCCGCGTCGAGGAACACATCGCCGCGCTCGGCCTGCCCACGACCGTGCTGCGCCCCACCATGTTCATCGAGAACTTCACGGGCATGGGCCCGGTCCGGGAGGACGGCGAACTCACCCTGACCCTCGCGCTCGCCCCCGACACCACCCTCCAGATGATCGCGACCGAAGACATAGGCCACTTCGCGGCCGAGGCGTTCGAACACCCCGAGACCTACCTTGGCCGCCGGATCGAAATAGCCGGCGACGAGCTCACCGGCCCGCAGATGGCCGAGGTGTTCCAGCGGGTCTGCGGCCACCCCGTCCGCTTCCGCTCCCAGCCCCCGGCCGAACTGCGGGCACTGAGCGAGGAGGCGGCGACGATGTTCGGCTGGTTCGATACCCACGGCTTCCAGGCAGACCTCCCCGCCCTGCGCGCGCTCCACCCCGGCCTGATCACCCTGGAGACCTGGGCCACGCACCACTGGGCCCCACCGGCCGGCTGAGCGCGGCCGCGAGGCGTACCTGGAGCACGACGCGCAGACGTGGCCGGACACGCGGCCGAGGAGCGCGTCGCTCGCGAACGACTCACCGACCGGTCGCGGCGCCCCTGGCAACGGCGCCCCTCCGACCCCCCGTCCGGGCATGCGACCGGGGCCGGCCCCCGAGCGGGCCGACCCCGTTTCACCTGCGTGTTTGCTGCGCAGGCAGCATTGCCGACGCTCGGGGGGCTACTACACGTTGAAGCGGAATGTCTGCGGGCTGTCCCTGACCTGCGGCGGAGCTTCGTCCAGGGCTCTGACCTGGGATTTCCTGGTTGGCGCGCGTTGGCTCCCGACGGCAGTTTATGGGTGTCCTGCGGACTGGCTGCGGACTGCCGGGCTACGCCGGAGGCAGAGAAACCCATGGCACCGCGGCGGAGCCTGCAACGAAACTGCACGGGTGAGAGACTCCTCCTACCCGTGCTGCGGGCACCGCTTGCTGGGCGCGATGCCCGGCTCGTACGAGATCTGCCCCGTCTGCTTCTGGGAGGACGACGGGGTCCAGTTCCGCTGGCCGACCATCACCGGCGGCGCGAACAAGGTTTCCCTAATCGAGGCCCAACGCAGCTACCAGTACACCGTGGGCTGCGACCAGCACGACAGACAGTGACCACCACAAGATGCTCTCGCTCGGTGCGGGTCTCGTCGTGCCTCTCGTTGTGGCGCTGGCCATATGACGCCTCTGTTCGACGGGTAGATTCGGCCGAACCCCCGCGACCACCATGATCGCCGGGGTGATGTCATTCGGCTCGTAGGGCGGCCTTGGAGGACGCCGCCACAGCGCGCGGTCGTCATGGTTCCGCAAGAGCCGGCAGTGCCCTGACGTGGGCAACCTAAACGGCCAGGGCGCTATGGGCGGGCCCGTAGAGTGAGGGAGTGACCTTGACCGAACCCTCGCCTGTGACAACCAACTACGGAGAGGTATTCACTCGCCGTTGGGTCGTTGATGCGCTGCTTGATCTCACCGGATACACAAGCGACCGCGATCTTGGCGCGCTGCATCTCCTTGAGCCGTCGTGCGGGTCCGGTGCTTTCCTCAGGCCAGCGGTCGAGCGGTTGATCGCCTCGGCACAGAAGCACGGTCGTGACCTCGCCACGCTCAGTGACGCCGTTCGCGCGTACGACCTTCAGCAGGAGCATGTGGACACCGCGCGGCAGCACTGTTGTGAGCTCCTCACTTCTGCTGGCGTGTCGGCCTCGCAAGCCGGAACGATTGCGAACACGTGGGTTCGACAGGCCGACTTCCTGCTGGCCAGCGTGGAAGAACGGCCCGTCGATGTCGCGATCGGTAACCCTCCGTACATCCGCTACGACGACCTCGACGAGGACACCGCCGCGACTTATCGCTCCACTTGGTCCTCCATGAAGGGGCGCGGCGACATCTACGTCGGCTTCATCGAGCGCAGCCTGGCGATGCTCAAGCAGGGCGGACGGGTCGGTTTCATCTGCGCCGATCGCTGGATGCGGAACCAGTACGGGGCAGAGCTGCGCGGCCTGGTCGCCAAGCGCTACGCCGTTGAGCACGTGTGGAGCATGCACGACGTCGACGCCTTCGAGTCCGAAGTCTCTGCATACCCGGCACTCACCGTGCTGGCCAACCGTCCCCAAGGCTCTGCCGTCGTCGCCGACACCTCCGCAGAGTTCGGGGAGACTGCAGCCCAAGCGCTGGCGAAGTGGTCGACCGACCACACGCTGACCGAATTCACCGATGCCGGGGTGCAAGCGCACCGGCTCCCGCACTGGTTCCCCGGCGGCGAGTTGTGGCCAACCGGGTCCCCTGCGCGGCTGGCTCTCATCGAGCACCTCACCGACCGGTTCGGCCCGCTGCACGATCCTGACACCGGCACGAAGGTGTCCATCGGAATCGCCACCGGTGCCGACCATGCATACGTCACCAAGGATGCGAACGCGATTGAGGCCGACCGGCTGCTGCCGCTGGCCATGCAGCGCGACCTGGCGACGGGCAGGTTCCTCTGGCAGGGGAACTACCTGGTGAACCCGTGGGCTGCGGACGGATCTTTGGTCAACCTCGACGACTACCCTCGCTTGTCAGCGCACCTGGCTCAGCACCCGAACGTGAAGAGGCGCTTCGTCGCGAAGAAGGCCCCCGATCGCTGGCACCGCACCATCGACAAGGTCCATTCCGACCTGATCGACAGGCCAAAGCTACTGTTGCAGGACATGAAGGCGCACATTCACCCCGTCCTCGAACCCGGAGGGTACTACCCGCACCACAACCTCTACTACGTTGTCTCCGACGCCTGGGACATGGAGCTGCTCGGTGGATTGTTGTTGTCCCGGGTGGCGCAGGCGTTCATCGAGGCGTACTGCGTCCGCATGAGAGGCGGCACGCTGCGCTTCCAAGCGCAGTACCTCAAGAAGATCCGCGTCCCTGCTCCCGACGCGATCGCCGAGGACGTGGCGCGACGGCTTCGCACTGCCTTCGCCGAGAGGGACGTCGACGCGGCCACGGCCGCTGCCGCGGATGCCTACGGGATCGATCTGACCAAATACGATCTCTCCTCAGCTCCGTTGCGGCAGGGTGTCGTGGCATGACTCCAACCTTTCACGACTACGATGCCGCGGTCCGTGCCTTCTGGAGCGGGCGCGACCTCCAGACCCAGAAGCAGATCGAGTCCGGGAAGATTGACGCCGGCACACGCGGGTCCACCACCGGCGGCAAGCACCTCGATCCGCTCCAGGAGCTAGTCGCCGCCCAGTTCGAACCGCTCAAGCGGCTCGGTGCGGAGGTCCGCTCCACCGGTCTGCTCACGCTGCCCGGCTGGTACCGACGCGCGAAGAACTGGGATATCGTCATCACTTTCGGTGACTCGCTCGTCGCTGCCATCGAGTGCAAGTCCCAGTCCGGCTCGTTCGGCAACAACTTCAACAACCGGACAGAAGAGGCCATAGGCAACGCCGTGGACCTGTGGCGTGCGTACGAGGCTGGCCACCTCGGCCGTGTCCGGCCATGGCTCGGGTTCGTCATGGTGCTGGAGCGAGCAAAAGACTCGACGGGGCCCGTGAACGACCGGGGCACCCCCCTCTACCCGGTGGATCAGCGTTTCCACGACACCTCGTACACCGACCGTTACGCAATCCTTTTTGACAGGCTCGTGAAGGAGCGGCTCTACGACGCCGCGTGCCTGATCTCGACCAAGAAGGGGCAGGGCATCCATTCGGAGCCGTTGGACGAAGTGTCGACGAAGAACCTGACGGCCGCCATCGCGGGCCGTGTCGAGTACATCAAGGGGCTCGCGTAATCACGGCTGTCTGCTGGTCTAGGAAGCGTGAAGCTTCGGTCCGACTACGCGAGGGCGCGCATCATCCAGGCAGCGTGGCCGTGGGGGTCGGCTTCGCAGGCGAGCTGGTAGCCGACTTGGTAGTAGCGCTGGGCCGCGCCTTCGTGGCCCAGGTCGTGGTGCTTCCACCCGGCGAGGTAGGCGAGTTCGGTGACGGCTCCGAAGGCGGCGCGGCGTAACGGCTCCGAAGGGAAGCGTCTGCGGAGCATCGGGGCGGCGGTGTCGGCGAGGTACGCGGTGACGGTGGTCAGGCCGTGCCCGCCGCCGAGGCGCTCGTCGGCGGCGCTGAAGGCCGCGGTGGTCTGGCGTACGACGTCTACGTCCTCCGCGCCGACCACGGACGTGCCGGTGCGGGCACGGAGCATGCGGGCGGCGGCCTCGTGGTCGTAGCCGAGCGGCATGGCGACGCCGGCGGTGGTGAAGGCCGCGATGGAGAGGAAGCGGCGACGCTCGACGTCGGCGCGGCCCAGTTCGGTGACGGCGAGGACGGGGTCGGATTCCGCCGGCTCTTCGGCCTCGCCAGCGCGTAGGCCGATCTCGGTCTGGGTGATCGCTCGTCCCGCTCGGCGGGACAGCGCTTCGGCGAGGTACTGGCCTACCTGACCCGAGGGGCTGCGGGCGCCGTTCGCCCAGTGCGAGATGGCCGACTTGTTGGTCTGGAGGATCTCGCCGTTCTCGGCGGCAATGCGCCGCACGTCTCTGGCGAGGGCCTCGTAGGTGCAGCCGACCGCGTTGATGCCCTCGCGCAGACGGGAGTTGGGGCCTCTCTGCGCCGCCACGATCGACTCCACTCCGGAGCTGTAAACCGCGTATACCGCTTCAACTGCCGTCCACCGTACCCACTGAGCGTGACCACCGGTTCACTTATCAGCAGCCGCCCGGAACGGCGCGACCGTGGTCCAGGCTCCCCCTTGGTCCGGGCGGCTCCCCGAAGTTCCGTACGCCCAAACCGGGTTCGGGCATTCCTGTGCCCGGCCCGGACGATCAGAGACGGAGACACGGTGACCATCATCGACACCATGGCCATCACGGTCGAGCTGCCCCAGGCGTTCGACCCGCGCTGGAGCCGCCTGCCCGGCATCTAGGTCGACGGCCGGCGCATCAGCATCGACCCGGCCGAGTATTTCTTCCGCTTCGAGTCGAGCACGTGGCTCGTCGCCGACTGGGAGCTGGTCAAGGCCCAGCTCCTGGACGTGGACGAGACGACCGAGAGCACGGTCGAGCAGCTCTCGCTCGACTTCATCAAGCACCACGGCGAGTCCACCTCGGACGCCGCTCGCGTCCTGGCCACCGCGTACGAGGTGTACGCGTGCCTCTTCCGCGACGAGCACTTGGCCGGTCTCGGACTCCCGCAGATCGCCGCTGACCACCTGCGGATGCTCCGCGAGGCGGCCACGCTCATGGCGCTCAACAAGGTCGAACTGGACGGGCACATCTCCAACGTCGGCCCGTGCTGGTTCTTCCCCGCCGCCACCTCCGTCGTCTTCGACCTGGACGACGAGATGGGAGGAATGCTCGACGAGGTCTACCACGGCGGCTGGTTCAACGAGCACCGCCGGATCGAGTCCATCAAGGCCCACGCCGCGCTCGGTGGGCGCCTGGTGCACGGCTGCCAGTCCGTGCCGGACCAGACCGGTGGTGTCGTCGCGCCCTACGGCGCATCGATGGCGAACTTCCGTGACGACCTCGCCGCGTTCAAGGCGGGTTGGATCGAGCAGGTCTACGCCCATCGCGTGAACCCCGCCGCGTAACCCCCACCCGATCAGGTTCCGGGGCGGGCCGGCCCACTTGCCCGCTCCGGACGCCTTCAACCGACCGGAGCCCCCGATGAGCCCGAACCCCAGCGCCGAACTCCTCGACAACCTGATCACCGTGATCGGTCAGGGCGCCGCCGTACGGGAGGAGGTGCGCGTGTGGTCGATGTCCGGAGTCGAGCGCGTGACCTTCCCCGACAGCTCCACGGCCATCTTCAAGTACGCCAAGAAGCCGTTCGACAGCGAGGATCAGGCCCTCCGCCTGGCCCACACCGTCGGCGTTCCGGTCCCCCAGGTCCACGCCTCCGCCGTTCTGGACGGCTGGCTCGGCATGCTCATGGAGGACCTCGGACCGTCCGTGCGCGAGGCCGACGACCTGGACGGCGTCGCCGCAGCCGTGGTCCTGCACGGCACCCGTACGGCTCCTCCCTTGCCCGTCCTGGACCGGGAGCGGCTGCGTATGCTGCCGGCCCGGGCATTGGAGCACCTCGGACGGCTGCGCAAGGCCGACCGGTGGCAGGAAGCCGACGACGTCGAGGACACGCTCGACCGGGTCGGCCAGGCAGCCGAAGACCGCTCGGCCGGAGCGACGCTGGCGCCGTTCGGCTGGGTGCACTCCGAGTTTCACCCCACCAGCCTCCACATCGGCAAGCGCGGGTGGCGACTGCTCGACTTCGCCCGCGCCTTCACCGGCCCCGGCCTACGGCACGCCTCGCCGGCGCATCAACCTCGACGAGGCCCTCGCCTTTACGCGGGTCTTCAAACTCCCCCTCGAAGAGCTCATGTCACCGCCCCTGGAGGGCCTCGACATCGATAGCCGCCGGCTCGTCCAAGAAGCCGTCGAGGCGTTCTACGAGACCCGAGACGCACGCGACCGCCTGCACCACGCCGTGGTCGCCATCGCCAATCACGTCAAGGCTCACCCCGACAGCTCGCGGGCGATCCACGAGCAGTGCCTCCGCCTCACGGGCGACGAGCGGGACGCTCGCACCCTCACCAGTGACATCGAGGACGGCGGCCACTACTGATAACCGACACGAAGGAGAGGCCACTTGGCCAACATCCAGAAGCGCCCCAACGGCAAATGGCGTGCTCGCTACCGCGACCTCGACGGCAAGGAGCACGCTCGCCACTTCGACCGCAAGATCGACGCCCAGCGGTGGCTCGACGAGGTCACGGCCAGCGTGGTCACGGGGCAGTACGTCGACCCACGGTCGGCGAAGAAGCCCTTCAAGGAGTACGCGGAGGAATGGCGGGCCATCCAGCCGCACCGGCCTTCCACGGTCAAGGCGGTAGCCCAGCACCTGCGCTGCTATGTCTACCCGACCTGGGAGAAGCGGGCGCTCGGCGCCATCAAGCCCGGCGACGTACAGAGCTGGGTCACCAGCCTGACCACCACGCACGGGCTGGCCGCCAGCACCTCACGGACGGTCTTCAACACAGTCAACGCCGTCTTCCGGGCGGCCGTCCGTGACCGGATGGTCCCTCACAACCCATGCACCGAGGTGAAGTTGCCGTCGGTGCCACGGAAGAAGGTCGTGCCACTGGCCGTTGAGCAGGTGCGGTCGCTGTCCGAGGAGATACCCGCCCGATACAGGGGCCTCGTGCTGCTCGGCGCGGCCACGGGGCTCCGCCCCGGCGAGCTCTTCGGTCTCCAACTCCGGCACGTGAACCTGCTACACGCGACCGTCTCGGTCGAGCAGCAGATCCAGCAGACCGCCAAGCACGGGGTCTACGTCGGACCACCGAAGACCGCGCGCTCACACCGCACGGTTCCGCTCCCCCGCATGGCAGTGGATGCGATGAAGGCCCACCTGCGGGACTTCCCCGCCGATGGGCCCGAGAGCTGGATCTTCACGGCGCCGCAAGGCGGGCCTGTGGTCTGCACGCACTTCATGGACGGGTCCTGGCGGCCCGCCTGCGCGAAGGCCGGCATACCGAAGGTCACCGGACCCCACGCCCTCCGGCACCACTACGCCAGCCTGCTGATCAAGCCCGGCGAGTCCGTGAAGACGGTCTCCGAGCGTCTCGGCCACACCAACGCGGCCATGACGCTGAACATCTACACCCACCTGTGGCCCCACTCCGAGGAGCGGACCCGGGCCGCCGTCGACAAGGCGTACGCGGACCAGTCCGCGGATGCCCAGCCACAGGGCAACGAAGCGGCGTAACCGCCCCCGCGTGCCGGACTCATCCAGCACGCTGCGGACTCTGCGCGGACAGCAAAGGCCGCCCAACCCACTCCGCCGCAGGTCAGACGGCCTTTCGCCGGACGTCTTAGACGTTGAACCGGAACTCCACCACATCCCCGTCCTGCATGACGTACTCCTTGCCCTCCATCCGCGCCTTGCCGCGCGAGCGGGCCTCCGCTACCGAGCCCGCTTCGATCAGGTCGGCGAAGGAGATGACTTCGGCCTTGATGAAGCCCTTCTGGAAGTCGGTGTGGATGACACCGGCCGCCTCGGGGGCCGTGGCGCCCTGGGGGATGGTCCAGGCGCGGGTTTCCTTGGGGCCGGCCGTCAGGTAGGTCTGGAGGCCGAGGGTCGCGAAGCCGACGCGGCCCAGGGTGGCGAGGCCGGGCTCCTCCTGGCCCATGGACTGGAGGAGTTCGAGGGCCTCGTCGTCGTCCAGCTCGATCAGCTCGGACTCGATCTTCGCGTTGAGGAAGATCGCCTCCGCGGGGGCGACCAGGGCGCGCTGCTCGTTCTTGAAGTCCTCGTCGACCAGCTCGTCCTCGTCGACGTTGAAGACGTACAGGAACGGCTTGGTGGTCAGCAGGTGCAGCTCGTGCAGCAGGTCGCCCTGCTCCGTGCCCTTGGTGATGCCGGCCGAGAACAGCGTCTCGCCCGCTTCGAGGATCTTCTGCGCCTTCTCGACCGCCGCCAGGACCGCGATCTTGTCCTTCTGGAGGCGGGACTCCTTCGTCAGACGCGGGATCGCCTTCTCGACGGACTGGAGGTCGGCGAGGATCAGCTCTGTGTTGATCGTCTCGATGTCGTCCTTCGGGGACACCTTGCCGTCGACGTGGACGACGTTCTCGTCCTTGAAGGCGCGGATGACCTGGCAGATCGCGTCCGACTCGCGGATGTTCGCGAGGAACTTGTTGCCCAGGCCCTCGCCCTCGCTCGCGCCGCGCACGATGCCGGCGATGTCGACGAAGTCGACGGTGGCGGGCAGGATCCGCTGCGAGTTGAAGACCTCGGCGAGCTTGGCCAGACGGGCGTCGGGGACGCCGACGACGCCGACGTTCGGCTCGATGGTGGCGAACGGGTAGTTGGCCGCCAGTACGTCATTCTTGGTCAGGGCGTTGAACAGGGTCGACTTGCCGACATTCGGCAGACCGACGATTCCGATCGTGAGCGACACGTGGCGACTTCCCGGTACGAGGGCGGTGGACGGTCCGGAGAGCGGACCGTCCACCAGTTTACGGGCGCGCCAAACCGGACGTGACGGGCCCGGACCGTCGAACGCACGGGCAAGCTCACTCAAAGGGCGTGTCCAATGGATGGTTGCGCCCCTGTGGCGACCTACGTTGGTGCGGTGGAGCAATCTAGGACGCGCACCCCGCAGAACGGACAGCGAGCACGGACCTCGGCGCCGGGGCCCTCCCGGGCGCCACTCGGCGTGCCCGCGGGCGCGCCGGTGACCGGGGAGAGCGCCGCCGTCTACCGGGCGGCCGGCCGCACCCGGCGGGTGCCGCCCATCGTCCTCGCGCTGCGCAGACTGCCGTCCCCCCGGCTCACCGGGCTCGGTGGCGGGCTCTTCGCCGCGGCCCTGATGTTCGCGCTCGGCACCCTGGACTGGCTGCTCTTCGACGGTTCACCGACGGTGTACGGGGTGCTGTTCCTGCCCGTCTGCGCGGTGACCGCGCTCTGGGTGCGGCCCGCCGACCTGGTGACCGCCCCGATCTGCGTACCCATCGCCTTCGCGGTGGGGATCGTCCCGGTCGCGGGCGGCACCGGCGGCTTCGGCGGCCAAGCGATGGCCGTGGTCACCGCGCTCGCCCTGCACGCGGGCTGGCTGTACGCGGGAACGCTGGTCGCCGGTGTGATCGCCACCGTACGGAAGGTGCGGCTCATGGGGCGCCGGCGCGGCTCGGTCAAGGCCGGGAGCGCCGGCAAGGCCGGGGGTCCGGGTGCCAAGGCGGGCGGTGCCGCCAAGGCCGGCGGCCCAGGTGCCAAAGCAGGCGGTCCGGGTGTCAAAGCAGGCGGTCCGGGCAAGGCCGGCGCCCGGCGCTGACCCCCAGCGCTGACCCCAGCGCTGACCCCGGTGGCCGCCGGTCCTCCGGAGGGCCCGCAGGGCGGGCGAAGAGGCCAGCGGTACCCCGCAGGGCGGGCGGGGCGCCCGGCGCCAGGCCGAGCCACCGCCCGCCGGGCCGGGCCATCCGGGCAACTGGACCACCCGGGCCAACCAAGTCGCCCGGGTTCACCCGGGTCACCCGGGCCGCCCGATGGAAACCCAGCCCGGCCGGGCCTACCGTCCCGCCGGGCCTACCGTCCGGCCGCCACCATCGCCGCACCCACGATCCCCGCGTTGTTCTGCAGCTGGGCCGGGACGATCTCCGCCTCGATGCCTTCGATCAGGGGCAGGAACTTGTCGGCCTTGCGGCTGACTCCGCCGCCGATGATGAACAGCTCGGGCGAGAACAGCATCTCCACATGGGCGAGGTACTTCTGGACCCGGCGTGCCCAGTGCGGCCAGCTCAGGTCCTCGTCCTCCTTGACCTTGGTCGAGGCGTGCTTCTCCGCGTCGTGGCCGTGCAGCTCCAGATGGCCGAGCTCGGTGTTGGGGACGAGGTTGCCGTCGATGAAGACCGCGCTGCCGATGCCCGTACCGAAGGTCAGCAGGATCACCGTGCCCTTGCGGTCCTTGCCCGCGCCGAAGCGCATCTCGGCGACGCCCGCCGCGTCCGCGTCGTTCAGGACGGTCACCGGCATGCCGTCCCCCAGACGGTCGCCGAGCAGACGGGCCGCGTCCACGCCCACCCAGTCCTTGGCGACGTTGGCCGCCGTGCGGACGGTGTTCGCGGTGACCACTCCGGGGAAGGTGATGCCGACCGGCCCCGACCAGCCGAAGTGGCCGACGACCTCCGCGACGCGGTCCGCCACCGCCTCGGGGGTGGCGGGCTGCGGGGTCAGCACCTTGTGGCGCTCCTGCGCCAGGTCGCCCCGATCGAGGTCGACGGGGGCACCTTTGATGCCGGTTCCGCCGACGTCCACTCCGAACACGTTCTCCATGGCGTTCATGAGATCCACGTTACGGGCGGACGCCCGGTGCGACGTGCTGGACGGTGCTACTCGCCCGACAGCTCGGCGGCCTCGGCGCGCAGGTCGCGGCGGAGTTCTTTGGGCAGCGAGAAGGTGATCGACTCGTCCGCCGTCTTGACTGTCTCGACGTCGCCGTAGCCGCGCTGGGCCAGCCATTCCAGGACGCCGTCGACCAGAACGTCCGGCACGGAGGCGCCGGAGGTCAGGCCGACCGTGGTGACGCCCTCCAGCCAGGCCTCGTCGATCTCGTCGGCGAAGTCCACCAGGTGGGCGGCGGGGGCGCCCGCGTCGAGGGCGACCTCGACCATGCGGATCGAGTTCGAGGAGTTCTTGGAGCCGACGACGATGACCAGCTGGGCGTCCTCGGCGAGCTTCTTCACCGCCACCTGGCGGTTCTGCGTGGCGTAGCAGATGTCGTCGCTGGGCGGCGAGAGCAGGTTGGGGAACTTGTTCTTGAGGGCGCCGACCGTCTCCATCGTCTCGTCGACGGAGAGCGTGGTCTGGGAGAGCCAGACGACCTTCGACTCGTCGCGCACCTCGACGTTGGCCACGTCGTCCGGCCCGTCGACCAGGGTGATGTGCTCGGGGGCCTCGCCGGAGGTGCCGATGACCTCCTCGTGGCCCTCGTGGCCGATCAGGAGGATGTCGTAGTCCTCCTTCGCGTACCGCACGGCCTCCTTGTGGACCTTGGTGACCAGCGGGCACGTGGCGTCGATGGTGGCGAGCTTGCGCTCGGCGGCCTCGGCGTGGACGGTCGGGGCCACGCCGTGCGCGGAGAACATCACGATGGAGCCCTCGGGCACCTCCGCCGTCTGCTCGACGAAGATCGCGCCCTTCTTCTCCAGGGTCTGCACGACGTACTTGTTGTGGACGATCTCGTGCCGGACGTAGATGGGCGCCCCGTACTGCTCCAGGGCCTTCTCCACGGCGATCACGGCACGGTCCACGCCCGCGCAGTAGCCACGGGGAGCGGCGAGCAGGACCCGGCGGGCAGCAGTAGCAGTCATGCCGTCCATGGTAGGGGCTGACGCCGACAGCCCGGCCGGGCCCGCCGACCTGGGGATCCGATGCGCCCGCCGCGCACCCGGAGGGCGTGCGCAACCCCGTGTGCCTGCCCCCGCACCCACCCGCACGCCCGAGCGGCGCCCCCGCACCCACCCCCGCACGCCCGAGCGGCGCCCCCGCACGCACCCCCGCACGCCCGAGCGGCGCCCCCGGCGGGCCAAAGATCGCGGAGCCGGTGAGACTGGGCGCATGAGCGGCGTACGCGAGGAGCACGAGGATTCCGGCAGGCCCCGCGACCCCGAGGGGGCGGGGCCGGGCGAGGTGGCCGAGGAGGCCGGGGAACTGCGGCGGAGTCTCGGATTCCGGGACCTGGTCGTCTACGGGCTGCTCTTCATCGCGCCCATGGCCCCGGTCGGCATCTTCGGCACCCTGGACGCCAAGTCGCACGGCGCCGTCGCGCTGGTCTACCTGGTGGCCACGGTCGCCATGGGGTTCACCGCGTTCAGTTACGCGCAGATGGTCCGGGTCGTCCCGCTGGCCGGATCGGTGTTCGCGTACGCGCGCAAGGCGCTCGGCGAGGGGCCGGGGTTCATCGCCGGGTGGATGGCGATGCTCGACTACCTGCTCATCCCGGCGGTCGCCTACCTCTTCTCCGGCATCGCGATGAACTCCCTCGTCCCCTCGGTCTCGCGCTGGGTGTGGACGGCGATCGCCGTGGTGATCACCACCTTCCTGAACCTGTGGGGCGTGCGGGCCGCGGCCCGGGTGGGCTTCGCGGTGCTCGCGATGGAGATCGTGGTGCTGCTGGTCTTCGTCGTGTCCGCGGTGGTCGTGCTCGTCCGGGACGGCGCCCAGCGGGGCTGGCTCTCGCCACTGACCGGGGACGCCGGATTCACCCTCGGCGCGGTGCTCGGCGCGGTGTCGGTCGCGGTCCTGTCCTATCTGGGCTTCGACGCGATCGCCACGTTCGCCGAGGAGGTGACGGGCGGCTCGGCGAAGGTGGCGCGCGCGGTCCTGTTCTGCCTGGTCCTGGCCGGGATCCTGTTCGTCGTGCAGTCCTATCTGGCGGCCCTGCTCGAACCGATGTCGTCCGCCCAGCTGGCGGCCGACCCGGTGAAGCAGGGCTCGGCGTTCTACGACACCGTCGAGAGCTCGGTCGGCGGCTGGCTGCACACCCTGGTGGCGGTCAGCAAGGCGATCGGGGCGGCCTTCGCGGCGCTCGCCGGGCAGGCGGCGGCGGGCCGGCTCGTCTTCGCGATGGCCCGTGAGCGGCGCCTTCCGCACGTCCTGTCGCGGACCACGTCGGGGGTGCCGCGCGCGGCACTCCTGCTCGCCGCGGTGGTGACGCTGGTCGCCGCGGTGTGGGCGGCCCGGCGCGACGACGGCATGGACCACCTCGTCTCGGTGGTCGACATGGGCGCGCTGACCGCGTTCTTCCTGCTGCACGTCTCGGTGGTGGTCTGGTACGCGGTGCGCCGCATGGAGGGCGCCCCCAACTGGCTGAGCCACGTGGTGGTTCCGGTGCTCGGTGCGGCCGTCATCGTCGCGGTGGTCTGGGAGGCGACGACCACGGCCCAGCTGGTCGGCCTCGGCTGGCTCGCGGTGGGTCTGGTGGTCCTGGCGACGCAGTGGGGCCGCCGCGACGGCCGCGACGGTTCGGGCCCGCGGCCCCCGGCGCCGGGCGGGACGGTGGGTGGTGCGGGTGGCGCGGGCTAGGCCGCGTGCGGGGAGCCGACGGTGGCGCGGGCCGGTCTGCATGCGGGGAGCCGGCGGTTGGCGCGGGCCGGCTGCCAAGGCGCGGCTGTCGGTGGCTCGGGCCGGCTGCGTGCGGGGGACGTCGGTGGCTCGGGCCGGCTGCGTGCGGGGGACGTCGGCGGCTCGGGCCTGCCTGCGTAAGCGGGCGTAGGCGGGACTGTCCGTGGCTCGGGCTAGCCTGCGTACATGGCTCTGAATACGAGTGCGGACGCGCCGCTCCCCGTCGGCGAGGTGTCGCGCCTCATCGGGGGGTGGATCAACCGCCTCGGCGCGGTCTGGGTGGAGGGACAGATCACCCAGCTCTCGCGGCGGCCCGGCGCGGGCGTGGTGTTCCTGACGCTGCGCGACCCGTCGCACGACATCTCGGTGGGCGTCACCTGCTACCGCCAGGTGTTCGACGCGGTGGCCGACGTCGTGTCCGAGGGCGCGCGCGTCGTGGTGCACGCGAAGCCCGAGTGGTACGCGCCGCGCGGCCAGCTCTCGCTGCGCGCGGTGGAGATAAAGCCGGTCGGCATCGGTGAACTGCTCGCCAGACTGGAGCAGTTGAAGCGGACACTGGCCGCGGAGGGGCTGTTCGCCCTGGACCGCAAGCGTCAACTGCCTTTCCTGCCCCAGCTCGTGGGACTCGTGGTCGGGCGGGCCTCGGCGGCCGAGCGGGACGTTCTGGAGAACGCCCGGCGGCGCTGGCCGGCCGTGCGCTTCGAGGTGCGCAACGTGGCGGTGCAGGGGGTGCACGCGGTGCCGCAGGTCGTCCAGGCGGTCGAGGAGCTGGACGAACAGCCGGACGTCGACGTGATCATCGTGGCCCGGGGCGGCGGCAGCGTGGAGGACCTGCTGCCGTTCTCGGACGAGGAACTGGTGCGCGCGGTCGCCCGGTGCCGTACGCCCGTGGTGTCGGCGATCGGCCACGAGCCGGACGCGCCGCTGCTCGACCTCGTCGCGGACCTGCGCGCGTCCACGCCGACGGACGCGGCGAAGAAGGTCGTGCCGGACGTGGGCGAGGAGCTCGACCGGGTCCGGCTGCTGCGGGACCGGGCGCGGCGCCATGTCGTGGGGCTGGTGGACCGCGAGGAGCGGGGTCTGGCGGGGATGCTCGCCCGGCCCTGGATGGAGCGGCCGCACCGCATGCTGGACGACCGGGCCGACGAGGTGGACGCCCTGGTCCACCGCTCGCGCCGGGTCCTCGGCCATCTGCTCGACCGGGCCGACTCGGAGCTCTCGCACACCCACGCCCGGGTGGTGGCGCTCTCCCCGGCGGCCACCCTTGAGCGGGGGTACGCGGTGCTTCAGCGGGCCGGCGGCGAGGTGGTCCGCTCCCCCGACGCGGTCGCGCCCGGGGAGGAGCTGCGCGCCCGGGTCGCCGAGGGCGAGCTGCACGTCACTGTCGTACCGCGGACATAGGGTGGATCGCATGGCCAAGACGGACGAGGCCGCATCGGGTGATGCGGCACTGGGGTACGAGCAGGCGCGGGACGAGCTGATCGACGTCGTACGGCGGCTCGAAGCGGGGGGTACGACGCTGGAGGAGTCCCTCGCGCTCTGGGAGCGCGGGGAGGAGCTGGCCAAGGTGTGCCGGCGCTGGCTTGAGGGGGCCCGGGCCCGCCTCGACGCGGCGCTGGCGGAGCCGGCCGAGGAAGGCTGACCCCTCCGGGTGCGGGGCCCTCGGGGTTGCCCGGGGCTGGGACCGCCTGGATGCCCGGGGCTCCGCCCCAGACCCCGGGGATGTGCCCACCGTCCCGCCCGTTGCCCGGGGTTGGTCGCTTCCGGGCCCCCCTGGGGCTCCGCCCCAGACCCCGTTCTCGCCTCAAGGGCGCTCGTCCTCAAACGCCGGACGGGCTGAACACGCTCCTGCCGACCCGCACCGATCAGCCGGGCGGGCTGAAGATCCCCCAGTACCGGCCCGGCCAAGGACGGCCCGCGGACGACAGCGGGTCTCCCAGGGGTGCGGGGAACCGTGCGACCGGCCCCCGCGGCCCACAGCGGACAGCCGACAGCCGACAGCGGGTTTCCGGCAACCGGCGGAGCATCGGGGCGGATACCCCCGCCCCAGCCCTGTGAGGCTGATCACGAAGCCCCCTTTTAGTTGAAAGTTAACCTAAACCTGCCGTACTGTCGGAGACATCGCTTGATCAGCAGCCCGGAAGGTAGCTCAAAGATGTCCCTCGCCCTTGACCCCGCCGCCCAGGACCTCCTCTTCCGTGAGGCCCGCACCGCCAACACGTTCACCGACGAGCCGGTGACCGACGAGCAGGTTCAGGCGATCTACGACCTGGTCAAGTACGGCCCGACCGCCTTCAACCAGTCGCCGCTGCGCGTCACCCTGGTCCGCTCCGCCGAGGCCCGCGAGCGCCTCGTGCAGCACATGGCCGAGGGCAACCGCCCGAAGACCGCCACCGCCCCGCTGGTCGCGATCCTCTCCGCCGACAACGAGTTCCACGAGGAGCTCCCGGCCCTCTTCCCGCACTTCCCGGCCGCCAAGGACGCCTTCTTCTCGGAGCGCCCGGCCCGCGAGAGCGCCGCACTCCTCAACTCCGCGCTCCAGGCCGCGTACTTCATCGTCGGCGTCCGTGCCGCCGGTCTGGCCGCCGGCCCGATGACCGGGTTCGACGCCGCCGGCGTGCAGAAGGAGTTCCTGGACGGCGACCACACCCCGCTGATGGTCGTCAACATCGGCAAGCCCGGCGAGGACGCGTGGTTCCCGCGCAGCCCGCGCCTGGCGTACGACGACGTCGTCACGACCGTCTGAGCCGTCACCGCTCACAGCGCCCGAGCAGCGCCCGAGCGGCGCCCGAGCGGCCTCGGAGCCGCGCCCGGGCGCACGCTCGATACGACGAGGGCCGCCGCACCCTTCCGGTGCGGCGGCCCTCGTCGTACGCGTACGGGAGCGGAGGGACGTCAGTCCGCCGTCCGCTTCGACTCCAGGGCCCCCGCCATCGTCACCAGCTGCTCGTACGGCGCCGTGCCCGTGACCACCGTGGTGTGGCCCTGGTCCTGGCGGACGAGGGCGTCGTACTTGGGGCCGTCCCAGTACGTCCAGGTCGCGCCGGCGATCTGCTGCGACTTCTCGGTCCTCGTCGCGCTCCGGCTGACCTCGGCGACGAACTTGTCCAGCGGCGCGGTCGACTGCTCGACGGCGATGTACTGGTTCTGCGGGTCGAGGAAGCCCAGGTGCCAGGCGTTGTTCTTGGCGCCGTCGTAGGAGACCGACGTCGCCTTCCACTTGTCCTGGTTCGGCAGGCCGACGGGAGCCGCCACCGGGTAGGGGGCGGCCCGGCGCACGGTCGAGAGCTCGACCTTGTAGTTGACCGCCTTGAGCGGCGGCGCGGCCGAGTCGTCGTGCGGGATGAACACATAGATCACAGCCGCCGCGATGCCGATCACCGCCAACGACTGCAGCATGTTCCGGACTGTCTGCTTACTGCTGCGCGTTCCTGCCACGACCCCATGTTCTCAGGTCATGTCGCCGCTCATACGTGGACCCCTCTGCTCAATTTGTCGACGTACGGATAGAGTCCTAGCACCCTCTTATCCTGCGGCCGTCGCCGTACAGAAAGGTGCGCTCCGATGACCGAGCATCATCTGCCGTCCGAACTCACGGTCTCCCCCGAGGCTCCCGACCGCAACCTGGCCCTTGAGCTCGTCCGGGTCACCGAGGCCGCCGCCATGGCCGCCGGCCGCTGGGTCGGCCGCGGGGACAAGATCGGCGCGGACGGCGCCGCGGTCAACGCCATGCGGACCCTCGTCTCCACCGTCTCGATGAACGGCGTCGTCGTCATCGGCGAGGGCGAGAAGGACGAAGCCCCCATGCTCTACAACGGGGAGCGCATCGGCGACGGCACCGGGCCGGAGGTCGACATCGCCGTCGACCCGATCGACGGCACCACCCTGAACGCCAAGGGCATGCCGAACGCGATCGCCGTGCTCGCCGCCGCCGACCGCGGCACCATGTTCGACCCGTCCGCCGTGTTCTACATGGACAAGCTGGTGACCGGCCCCGAGGCCGCCGACTTCGTGGACATCAACGCCCCGGTGTCGGTGAACATCCGCCGCGTCGCCAAGGCCAAGCACTCCTCGCCCGAGGACGTCACCGTGGTCATCCTCGACCGCCCGCGTCACGAGGGCATCGTCAAGGAGATCCGGGAGACCGGCGCGCGCATCAAGTTCATCTCGGACGGCGACGTCGCCGGTTCGATCATGGCCGTGCGCGAGGGCACCGGCGTCGACCTGCTCATGGGCATCGGCGGCACCCCGGAGGGCATCATCTCGGCCTGCGCGATCAAGTGCCTGGGCGGGGTGATCCAGGGCAAGCTGTGGCCCAAGGACGAGGCCGAGCGTCAGCGTGCGATCGACGCCGGGCACGACCTGGACCGTACGCTCTCCACGAACGACCTGGTCAGCGGCGACAACGTGTTCTTCGTCGCCACCGGCATCACCGACGGCGAGCTCCTTCGCGGGGTGCGCTACCGCGCGGAGACCGCGACCACCCAGTCGCTCGTGATGCGCTCGAAGTCGGGCACCATCCGCCAGATCGACTCCACGCACCGCCTGTCCAAGCTGCGCGCCTACAGCGCGATCGACTTCGACCGGGCCAAGTAACCCCGCAAGTACCCCTGGAACCAAGGCAGTTCAGCACTGCTGCCGTACGTATGTGAAGGGGCGTCCCCGTTGTGCGGCGGGGGCACCCCTTCACGTACGCAGGGCTACGCGGCAGACGCCGCTTTCTTCAGCTCGACCTCGCGCCGCCGGCGGCGGGCGATCACCACACGGCGCTCGGCGGCGGTCAGACCGCCCCACACCCCGTAGGGCTCGGGCATCAGCAGGGCGTGCTCGCGGCACTCCACCATCACCGGACAGCGGGCGCACACACGCTTGGCGGCCTCCTCGCGGGAGAGCCGGGCGGCCGTCGGTTCCTTGGACGGGGCGAAGAAGAGACCCGCCTCGTCCCGGCGGCAGACCGCTTCCGCGTGCCACGGACCCGCCTGGTCCTCCCGAGCTGGACCACGCTGCGGCGGAACGGCGGCGACCTGCAAGGAATGATGCGGCGGATGCAGCACGGTCTACTCCTGACGACGGCTTCGCGAGCGAGCGACGATGCGACAGTCCCTACCCGCTGTGCGCACGCCTATGCACTGAGTTCCGTAGTGCGGAAGCGTGCTCGGCCGCCCGGTGGCCTGAACCCGGCGTCGTCGCGCCCGGTTCCGGACCTCAGGAATCGAGCCGCTTGCGCAGCCTCTGGTGCAGATCCGCGATGAGCTTGCCCCGCTTCGGCTTGGCTTCGATGTTGCCGAAGACGGAGTATCCATTGACGACGACCACCGGAGCCTCCGGATCATCGGCTTCGAGGGTGTCGACCTCGAAGTTGCCGAAGATTCCGGTGCCACTGCCGCGCAGGCTCAGGTTCTCCGGGACCCGGACCTCCACATTGCCGAAAATCGCGGTCGCGTTGATGACGGTCAGCCGCTGCTCGAACAGCGCCTCGGTGAGGTCGATCTCCACGCTGCCGAACAGCGAGAAGGCGTTGGTGCGCCGCCCCACCCGCCAGCGGCCCTTGCGGGTGGAGGCGGAGAAGATCGCGATCATGTTCTCGGCGTCGGCCGGCGCCCCGGTCTCCTCCACCTCGTACGGCCGGGGCGCGGCCACCGGGCGGGAGCGGGCGCCGCTCGCGGGCAAGTCCTGGACCAGGGGCTCCAGTTCACCGACGGTCTTGGCCCGGTAGACCGCGTCGATGCGCTCGGAGTGCTCGGTGGCATCGAGCCGGCCCTCGGCCAGGGCGTCGCGCAGGATGTCGGCGATCCGGTCCCGGTCGGCGTCGGAGGCCCGCAGCGCCGGGGGCTCGGCATGCTGGGTGAGGTCGGCCTTCGCGGGGGCCGCGGGATCCGCCTTGGCGTGCTTTTCGAGGTCCACGGGAGCAGCGTACCCAAACGCGATAGATCGCGACTAGTCACGGGAGCCGCCGGGCTCGGCCCACCCCGTGATCCGGCCCCGGGCCCACCGGCCGGACTCGCCCGCCCCGGGGGACCGATCCCGCCGCAGGCCGCGCCCCGGCAACTGAGCCTTACCTCACAGGAGCGGTGCCGAAGCGGCGGCATACGCTGGTGGATGCCGTGCCAATGGAGGTACAGCAGCTGTCTGCCGAGTGAGGAATGGCCGCAATGCCAGAGTTTCAGTACTCCGACCTTCTCCCCCTGGGAGAGGACACCACGCCCTACCGCCTGGTGACCGCCGAGGGTGTCACCACCTTCGAAGCCGACGGGCGTACGTTCCTCAAGGTCGAGCCGGAGGCGCTGCGGCAGCTGGCCGCCGAGGCGATCCACGACATCCAGCACTACCTCCGCCCGGCCCACCTGGCGCAGCTGCGCAAGATCGTCGACGACCCGGAGGCCTCGGGCAACGACAAGTTCGTCGCGCTCGACCTCCTGAAGAACGCGAACATCGCGGCGGCCGGCGTGCTGCCGATGTGCCAGGACACCGGCACCGCGATCGTGATGGGCAAGCGCGGCCAGAACGTGCTGACCGAGGGCGGCGACGAGGAGGCCCTCTCGCGCGGCATCTACGACGCGTACACGCGGCTGAACCTGCGCTACTCGCAGATGGCCCCCCTCACCATGTGGGACGAGAAGAACACCGGCTCGAACCTGCCCGCGCAGATCGAGCTGTACGCGACCGACGGCGGCGCCTACAAGTTCCTCTTCATGGCCAAGGGCGGCGGCTCGGCCAACAAGTCGTTCCTCTACCAGGAGACGAAGGCCGTCCTCAACGAGTCCTCCATGATGAAGTTCCTGGAGGAGAAGATCCGCTCGCTCGGCACCGCGGCGTGCCCGCCGTACCACCTGGCGATCGTGGTGGGTGGCACCAGCGCCGAGTTCGCGCTCAAGACCGCGAAGTACGCCTCCGCGCACTACCTCGACGAACTCCCCTCCGAGGGATCGGAGTTGGGCCACGGCTTCCGGGACGAGGAGCTGGAGAAGAAGGTCTTCGAGCTGACGCAGAAGATCGGCATCGGCGCGCAGTTCGGCGGCAAGTACTTCTGCCACGACGTGCGCGTGGTGCGTCTGCCCCGGCACGGCGCCTCGCTGCCCGTCGCGATCGCCGTGTCCTGCTCGGCCGACCGCCAGGCCGTCGCGAAGATCACCGCCGAGGGCGTCTTCCTGGAGCAGCTGGAGACCGACCCGGCGCGCTTCCTGCCGGAGACCACGGACGAGCACCTTTCGGCGGATGCGGACGACGTCGTACGCATCGACCTCAACCAGCCGATGGACGCGATCCTGGCCGAGCTCACCAAGTACCCGGTCAAGACCCGCCTCTCGCTGACCGGCCCGCTGGTCGTGGCCCGTGACATCGCGCACGCCAAGATCAAGGAGCGGCTCGACGCGGGCGAGGAGATGCCGCAGTACCTGAAGGACCACCCGGTCTACTACGCGGGCCCGGCCAAGACGCCCGAGGGTTACGCGTCCGGCTCGTTCGGCCCGACCACGGCCGGCCGGATGGACTCCTACGTCGAGCAGTTCCAGGCGGCGGGCGGCTCCAAGGTGATGCTGGCCAAGGGCAACCGCAGCAAGCAGGTCACCGACGCCTGTGACGCCCACGGCGGGTTCTACCTCGGCTCGATCGGCGGCCCGGCCGCCCGGCTCGCCCAGGACTGCATCAAGAAGGTCGAGGTCGTCGAGTACGAGGAGCTCGGCATGGAGGCGGTGTGGAAGATCGAGGTCGAGGACTTCCCGGCCTTCGTCGTCGTCGACGACAAGGGCAACGACTTCTTCCAGGCTCCCGCCGAGCCGCCCACGTTCCTGAACATCCCCGTGCGGGGCGCGGGACAGGCCTAATCCGCCGCGAGGGAGCACGGGACCCGAATAGGGTCCAAAGGCCCTAAGGGACCGCCGAATTGGCCACCTATCCTGGCATGTGTCCACAATCTTCCCGGCCGCCGCATCGGCCGGGGAGGTTCAACCACCGGGAGGGGTGGCGCAGTTGGGGTGGTTCACCGGACCCGGCGGCTTACTGGCGGGTCTCGACCGGACCTTGCTCCGGCGCCGCGCGAGGTCCTCGCCGACGGCCGCCGCGATGGTCGGCGCGGCCGGGCGGGTGGTCACCCCGATCCCCCGGGGCGGCTACGGCGAAGTGGTCTTCTGTGTGCACGGCCGCCCGCTCAAGTACGCGGCGCGGGCGCGCACGCCGCTCGACTCCGGGGCCCGGGTACGGGTCTCGTCGGCGCTCTCCCCGTCCGCCATCGAGGTGGCGCACCTCGGCCCCGCCGCGGACGGCTGTCCGTGACGGGGCCGGATGCCGGACGGGTCAGGCGAAGCGCTGGCTCGCCGTGCCGTCGCAGGGCCGCAGGGTGAGCGGGTCCTTGGCGGCGCCGAGCGTGGCGCACAGACCGGTCGCGGCCGCCGGGCGCAGGCCGCCGGACTGGCGCACCCACTCCTGGTTGGCGGCGCCCGAGCAGTTCCAGATGATCAGCTTGGCGCCTGCGGTGTAGTTCGCGCCCGGCACGTCCAGGCAGCGGTCCTGGGTGAGCTGGGTGTGCACCGACCTGCGGTCGCTGTCGTACCACCAGCCCTGATTGCGCCCGCCGTGGCAGTCCCAGCCGATGACGGCCGTGCCGTTGGCGCTGGCGGAGGCGGTGACGTCGAGGCAGTTGCCGGTCGCCTCGTTCTTCAGGGGCCGGTAGGCGTCGTCCCAGGCGAGCGGGTAGAGCGTGGGCGTGCCGGTCGAGGCCGGGTCCGCGCAACTGCCTTCCTGGACACCGGAGTTGTAGAGCTGGGTGAGGCAGGAGGCGAAGGCGCCGTGGCCCCGGTAGTTGGGGTGGAAGGACTGGCGGACCGAGTTCTCGTCGGGCAGTCCGGGCTTGGAGAGGTCGATGTAGAGGCCGCGGGCCCAGGTGTCCTCCATGCACACCTCGTGGCCGTTGAAGAGCCGGGAGTTGTCGAGGTAGGTCACCCCGGTGTCCTCGGCCACCTTGCGCATGCCGACCTCGAAGGCGGGCACCGCGGTGTTGCGGCCCCACACGGTGTCGGAGTCGTAGCCGAGGCCGCCGCAGGCGAGCTTGCCGGGGAAGCCGGGGTTGTCGTGGAAGTCGGGGCCGATCGGGCTCGGGTAGCCCATCACGACGAGCTTGTACGAGCCGTCGGCGTAACCGGCGTCGCGCATCACGGACTTGAGGTCGGTCACGGTCTGCTCGACCTTGGGCACGAGCGCGTCGACGCGGGCCTGCCAGCCGGGCTCGTACTTGGACTGGCACGGGCCCTGGAGCAGCAGGTAGCGCTCGACGCAGTCGGTCATGACCGGGCCGAACTGGAGGTCGTCGTTGGCCCCCGCGACCAGGAGGACCATCTTGATGCGGGTGTTGCGCGCCTTGATGGCGAGGCTGTCGCTCTGCACCAGTTCGTCGGCGTACTGCTTGGTTCCGCCGATCCTGATGTTTCCGGTGTAGGCGCCCGAGCAGGCGACGTTGTACGTCTCGTCGGCCGGGATGCCGGTGCGGTGGATCGCGGAGTCGGGCGAGCGGTGGCACCAGTTGTCGGGGCCGTTGGTGCCGGCCTCGTAGGTGCCGACGCCCTCGCCGGAGATCTCGCTGTCGCCCAGCGAGATCAGGCCGGTCCTGCGGTCCGCCATGGGCCGCTCGGCCGGGTCGCCGTAGAGCTGGGTGGCCTCCGCCGCCCGGATCTTCTCCAGTTCGGGCGAGAGCGGGGTGGACTGGACGGACGGTGCGGACGCGGCCTGGGCACCGGTCGCGCCGGCCGCCATGCCCCCGAACGCCGCCGCGGCGGCCACGGCCGCCGCGAACGTACAGCGAAGTCTGTGTCTGGTGCGCCTCATTACGCCTCCCTGGTGGTTCCCGGAGGGACGAGGGCCGTCCCCCGGGAAAATGCAGCCCACCGGTATTTACTGGCCGGTAAGGCGTGTTGGGAATAGGTAGAACAAGACAACTGCTCATCTTTTTCAGGAGGTTCGCCATGAACGACAGCGAGTACCGGACCGAGCACGACTCGATGGGCGAGGTACGGGTGCCCGCGCACGCCAAGTGGCGGGCGCAGACACAGCGGGCGGTGGAGAACTTCCCCGTCTCCGGACAGCGCCTGGAGCGCGCCCACATCGAGGCGCTGGCTCGCGTCAAGGCGGCCGCCGCCAAGGTGAACGCCGAGCTCGGAGTGCTCGACAAGGACATCGCCGCCGCGGTCCAGGAGGCGGCCGGCGAGGTCGCCGACGGCCGCTGGGACGAGCACTTTCCGGTCGATGTCTTCCAGACCGGTTCCGGCACCTCGTCCAACATGAACATGAACGAGGTCGTGGCGACGCTCGCCACCGAGAAGCTGGGCCGCGACGTCCACCCCAACGACCATGTGAACGCCTCGCAGTCGTCCAACGACGTCTTCCCCTCCTCCATCCACATCGCCGCGACGGCCGCCGTCACGGGCGATCTGATCCCGGCCCTGGACCATCTGGCGACGGCCCTTGAGCGCAAGTCGGCCGCGTTCGCGGACGTGGTCAAGTCGGGACGTACGCACCTGATGGACGCGACCCCGGTCACCCTCGGCCAGGAGTTCGGCGGGTACGCGGCGCAGGTCCGCTACGGCGTCGAGCGGCTGCGCTCCTCGCTGCCCCGCCTGGCCGAACTCCCGTTGGGCGGCACGGCGGTCGGCACCGGCATCAACACCCCGCACGGCTTCTCGGCGGCCGTGATCGCCGAGGTCGCCCGGGTCACCGGACTGCCCCTCACCGAGGCCCGGGACCACTTCGAGGCGCAGGGCGCCCGGGACGGCCTGGTCGAGACGAGCGGGCAGCTGCGCACCATCGCGGTATCGCTCACCAAGATCTCCAACGACCTGCGCTGGATGGCCTCGGGCCCGCGCACAGGATTGGCCGAGATCAGTCTTCCCGACCTCCAGCCGGGCTCGTCGATCATGCCCGGAAAGGTCAATCCGGTCATTCCGGAGGCCGTCCTCATGGTCGCGGCCCAGGTGATCGGCAATGACGCGACGGTGGCGACGGCCGGCGCGGCGGGCAACTTCGAGCTCAATGTGATGCTGCCGGTGATCGCCAAGAACCTCCTGGAATCGGTCCGGCTGCTCACCAACGTCTCCCGGCTGCTGGCCGACCGGACCGTCGACGGCATCACCGCGAACGTGGAGCGGGCCCGCGAGTACGCCGAGTCCTCACCGTCGGTGGTCACCCCGCTCAACAAGTACATCGGGTACGAGGAGGCCGCCAAGGTCGCCAAGAAGTCCCTCGCCGAGCGGAAGACCATCCGCGAAGTGGTCCTCGAATCGGGATACGTGGAGCGCGGCGACCTGACGGTCGAGCAGCTCGACGCGGCCCTCGACGTCCTCGGAATGACCCGCCCCTGAACACCGGGTGATCCGAATCGCAGCGTGGCCGGGCCCCGACTCCGTAATATCTGCACATGACAGGTACAGGAGGCGGCACCCCGCACTGGGCGCCGGGGGACCAGATCCTCTGGCGCTATCACGATCATGCCCCCGGCCTGGGGAGCGGCGGCAGGGCGCCGGTCCACATCTGTCGCCCGGTGACGGTCGTCGAGGACAGCGACGACATGCTCGCCGTGTGGATGGCGCCCCGCACCGAGTGCGTACGCCCGGTGCTCACCGACGGCCGCCCCCTCCATCAGGAACCGCTGGCCACCCGGTACACCGCCCCGCGCACCACGGAGCGCTCGCGGTGGTTCGGCAGCGGGGTGCTCAAGCTGGCGCGCCCCGGTGAGCCCTGGTCGGTGTGGCTTTTCTGGGAACGGGGCTGGCGTTTCAAGAACTGGTACGTGAACCTGGAGGAGCCGCGCGCACGCTGGTCGGGCGGCATCGACTCCACGGACCACTTCCTCGACATCTCCGTTGCCCCCGACCGCAGTTGGCGCTGGCTGGACGAGGACGAGTTCGCCCAGGCCCAGCGGGTGGGCCTGATGGACGGCGAGCAGGCGGGGCGGGTGCGGGCTGCCGGGCACGCCGCGGTCGAGGTGATCACCGCGTGGGGGCGGCCGTTCTCGGACGGCTGGGAGGCATGGCGGCCGGACCCGCGCTGGCCCGTTCCCGCACTCCCGGCGGACTGGGATCGCACCCCGGCGCACATGACGTCGTGAGACCCTTGATACGCCCCCGGGGTGCAAACGTAGGATCGTCCTCCGCAGGGCCGCGCAGGGGCCACCGGGGCCGATCGGCGGACCCGGTGCGAGAATTGACCGTATGTCACCACAGGGGGGTGGAGCATGCCCGGTGTCGCCGCCGCCCGGACGGGGCCGCCCCCGCACCTCAAGAAGTTGGGGGAGGGTATACCGCGTGAAGCGACGGCATCACGCATGCTTACCCTGTCGCCGCCACTGCCGCCGCTCGCGGCAGGGTGGACGCCTCATCCCGGACGGACGGAACCCGACGCGTGACGGAGCCCCAGCCCACCTCGCACGAGAGCCGGCACGAGGAACGCGCCCGGCCCTCGGAGCAGACCCTTCCGCACGCTCTTGAGGAGCAGGGGAGGCCCCATGCCGATACCCCGGCCGTGCCGGAACCGGGCGGCCCGTCCCGGCGCGCCCCGCTGGGCGCCCGCGCCGACCGGAGCGGCGGCGTGACCGCGTCCGTGCCGGGCCAGCCGGAGCGGGCGAGCCGTGACAGCGCGGCCGCGGCCGCCGTGCCCTCGGTGGGCGCGGGCGGCGAGAGCGGCCCGGCCGCCCCGGAGCCGGGCGAGGGCGCCGCCGCGGTGGCCCGGCGCGAGGGCGACCGGCTGCGCTTCGTGGGCGCCGCGACCCGCCGGATCGCCCGCGGGATAGACCTCGACGAGATCGTGCTCGGACTGTGCCGGGCCACCGTGCCCACGTTCTCCGACGCCATCCTGGTCCATCTGCGCGACCCGCTGCCGGTCGGCGACGAGCGGCCGGCCACCCCGTTCGTGCTGCGCCTTCGCCGTACCGACCGGCTGCGTTTAGTCGACGAGGCGCTGAGCGAGAGCGCGGAGGCCGAGGGCCTCACCGTGCTCGGCGGGTCGGGGCCCGACCTCACCCCCGCGTCCGAACTGTGCGAGGTGCGCACCGGCGGCGAGCTGAACGAGGTCCTGCGCGGAGTGCGCCCGGTGTTCGCGGAGTCCCCGGCGGCCCGCGCGGCCCTGGCCGAACTGCTCGGCCCCGACCGTACGGTGCCCGGCGGCCGACGGGCGATACTCGCCCCGCTGCGCGGCCGGCGGCGGGTGATCGGCGCGGCCGTCTTCGTACGCGGCCCCGAGCGGCCCGCCTTCGAGGCCAACGACCTCTTGGTGGCCGCCCAGTTGGCGACCCACACCGCGCTCGGCATCGACAAGGCCGTCCTGTACGGACGCGAGGCCTACATCGCCGACGAACTCCAGCGCACCATGCTGCCCGACAGCCTGCCCCAGCCCACCGGGGTGCGGCTCGCCTCGCGCTACCTCCCGGCGGCCGAGACCGCCCGGGTCGGCGGGGACTGGTACGACGCCATCCCGCTGCCCGGCAGCCGGGTCGCCCTCGTGGTCGGCGACGTCATGGGCCACTCCATGACCTCCGCCGCGATCATGGGTCAACTCCGCACCACCGCTCAGACGTTGGCGGGTCTCGACCTGCCGCCCGCCGAGGTCCTGCACCACCTCGACGAGCAGGCCCAGCGGCTCGGCACCGACCGCATGGCGACCTGCCTGTACGCGGTGTACGACCCGGTCGCGCACCGCATCACCATCGCCAACGCCGGCCACCCGCCACCGGTCCTGCTGCACCTCGGCGGCCGCGCCGAGGTGCTGCGGGTGCCACCGGGCGCCCCGATCGGGGTCGGCGGGGTCGACTTCGAGGCGGTCGAGCTGGACGCCCCGGCGGGCGCCACGCTGCTCCTGTACACCGACGGCCTGGTCGAGTCCCGGCTGCGCGATGTGTGGACCGGCATCGAGCAGCTGCGGGAACGGCTCGCGGCCACCGCCCAGTTGACCGGACCCGACCACTCACCGCCGCTCGAAGCGCTCTGCGACGACGTACTCGACATGCTCGGCCCGGGCGACCGCGACGACGACATCGCGCTGCTCGCCGCCCGCTTCGACGGGATCGCGCCGAGCGATGTGGCGTACTGGTTCCTCGACCCGGAGGAGACCGCCCCCGGCCGGGCCCGGCGCCTGGCCCGCAGGGCCCTGGAGCGCTGGGGCCTTGAGGAGCTGACCGACTCGGTGGAGCTCCTGGTCAGTGAGGTCGTCACCAACGCCGTGCGCTATGCCGAGCGGCCGGTCACCCTGCGGCTGCTCAAGACCGACGTACTGCGCTGCGAGGTCGGCGACGACTCGCCTCAACTCCCGCGCCAGCGCCGGGCCCGCGAGACCGACGAGGGCGGGCGCGGCCTCTTCCTGGTCAACCGCCTCGCGCGGCGCTGGGGCGCGACCCGGCTCTCCGGCGGCAAGGTCGTCTGGTTCGAGCTGCCGACGCGCGGCTGACCCCGGCTCGCCCTCCGGAACGGCCGATGGCCCCCACCCCCACTCGGGGGTGGGGGCCATCGGCCGTGTCGGTCGCGTCAGTTGCCCGCGTTGGGCACGAGCGGGTCGTCCGGCGGGCTCGCACCGCCGGAGTTGCTCGATGTCGGCGTGGGCGGCTTCGGCTTGTGCGAGGTCGTACCGCTCGGCGTGCCGGTCGGACCCGTCGACTTCGACGGGGTGCCCGAGGGGGTCTTGGACGGCGTGTTCGACGGGGTCTTGGAGGGGGTGTTCGACGGGGTCTTGGACGGCGTGTTCGAGGGCGTCTTGGACGGCGTGTACACCGGCTCCTTGGCCGCGCCCTGGTCGGTCTCCAGGTCGAACTTGTCGGCGCCGCCCTTGGCCGCGTCGAAGGTGTAACCGGCCCAGATGCGGGCGGGTATGGAGCCACCGTTGACGCGTCCGTCCTCACCGGCGCCGTTGGTCATCGTGACCTGGCCGCCCGTGGGGATGTGCACGTCCTTGCCGTCGACCGTCACCGTGCGCGGACTGGCGGCCTCGCCCCACATCCCGACCGAGGTGACCAGGTCCGGGGTGTAGCCGGTGAACCAGGCCGACTTGTTGTCGTCGGAGGTACCGGTCTTGCCCGCGACCTGCTTGCCGTCGCGGTTGTCGGCCTCGGCCACCGACGTCTTGGCCGTACCGTCGTCGACCACGCCGGTGAGCACCGAGGTGACCGCGTCCGCCGCGTCCCGGCTGATGACCTGGGAGCCGATGGCGTTGCCTCCCTCGTACTTGTGGTCCTTGTTCACGGCGGTCTTCACGATCGACGGCGTGACCGACTTGCCGTGGTTGTCGAGCGTGGCGTACACCGCCGCCATCTGGAGCGGACTCGCGCCGTAGGAGCCGAGTGTCATGGAGGGCACGGGATTCAGGCCCTTGATGGATTCCATGCCCATGGCCACGGCCGTGTCCCGCACCTTGTCGAGGTGGGCGTCGACGCCCATCTGCGCGAAGACGGAGTTGACGGACTTGTTCATCGCGTCCTGGACGCTGATGGGGCCGTAGTTGTGATGGTCCTCGTTCGGCGGGGCGAAGGCGATGTCGCTGCCCTTGACCGGCCGACCGCTGTCGCCGTCGTAGACGGTGTCGGCGGTGATCGGCTTGCCGTCCTGCGTCTGTGCGCCCTGGTTGAAGGCGGCCGCGAGGATGACCGGCTTGAAGGTCGACGCCGGCTGGTAGGTGGTGTTGGTCGCGTTGCTCAGCTGGTGCTTGAGGTAGTCCTGGCCGCCGTAGAGGGCGACCACCGCGCCGGTCTTCGGGTCCACCGAGGCCGCGCCGGCCTGGAGGTCCGCGTCGACCTTGCGCTTCTTCGGGTCGAGCTTGCTGGTCAGCTGCTCCTTGACCGCGTTCTCCAGGAGCTTCTGCTTGGCCGGGTCGATGTTGAGCGTGACCGTCCAGCCACCGCGGGCCAGGAGGGCCTCACTGACCCCGTGGTTGTTGAGCTCCTTCTTGGCCGCGTCGACCAGATAACCGGTCTGCCCCTGCATCCCGGGGTCGGCCTTGGCGTCGCGGGGCGGCTCGAACTTCACCTTCTGCCGCTCTTCCGGCGTCAGCTTCTTCATCTCGACCATGTTGTCGAGCGCCTTGTTCCAGCGGCCCTCGACCAGCCTCTTGCCGGTCGGGCCGGCGACCTGCCAGTCGTACTGACTGGGCGCCTGGAGCAGCGCCGCGAGATAGGTGCCCTCCGACAGGTTCAGCTTGGAGACGTCCTTGCCGTAGTACGCCTGGGCGGCGGCCTGGATGCCGTAGGCGTTGCGGCCGTAGAAGCTGGTGTTCATGTACCCGGCGAGGATGGTGCCCTTGCTGTAGCGCTGGTCCACCTTGAGGGAGATCACGATCTCCTTCAGCTTGCGGGTGACCGTCTGCTCCTGCGACAGGTAGTTGTTCTTGACGTACTGCTGGGTGATCGTCGAGCCGCCCTGGGCACCCTTGCCCATCAGGGTGTTGAGGATGCCGCGGGTGGTGCCCTTGAAGTCGACGCCCTTGTCCTCGTAGAAGGTCTTGTTCTCCAGGGCGACGAAGCTGTCCTGGATCGGCTTGGGGACGCTGTCGAGGGAGACCGTCTCGCGGTTGACCTTCCCGGAGCGGGCGAGCACCTGGCCGTTGGAGAGCTTGTAGACGTTGCTCTCCAGCTGTGCCTCGTCATTGCCCGACGGGATCGGCACCATCAGGTAGATGACGTAGAACGCGCCCATCGCGAGGAGGCAGAGCCCGAAGAACGTGCCGAGCATCTTCTTCCAGGTGAAGAACCGGCGTATGCCCTTCTTCTTCACCTTCTGCTTGCCCCGGCGCGTCCCGCCCTGCCGGGCGCGCCGCTCTTCCGCTCGGCCCATAACCTCAGTCGCTCGCCTTCATATGACTCACCAGACTCGCCAGATCAGCTCAGAAAACTAACACCGCACCTATGGACAAAGCGGATTCGATCACGCCTTTTCCGTACGTGAGAATCAGCACCTGCCCCATGGGAACCGACGATCGAATCGCCCCAAGGGTTGCGAAGGTCCCCGATACCGCCCTGGTTTGCCCCGTAATCAGGCGGTCGCAGCGTGCTATGCACCCCGGGTATACACGGCAGGTATACCTAGCGCGTATAGTCATGCCCCATGAAGCGACGCCTCCACGATCTCGGCCTCGGCATCCGGTTCGCCCTCGGCGGCGGCCGGGAGGGCTGGGCCCGCACCCTGCTCACCGCGGTCGGTGTCGGCCTCGGCGTGGCCCTGCTCCTCGGCGCGGCGTCGGTGCCCCACCTCGTGGACCAGCGGGCCGACCGCATCCACGGCCGGCAGCCGTTCTCGGCGGGCTCGGAGAAGAACGCCGGGCAGGTGAAGGCGTCCCTCCTGTACGCGAGCGCCGACACCGAGTACCGGGACGCCACCATCGGCGGCAAGCTGCTGCGCCCCGCCAACGCCGACCCCGTACTGCCGCCGGGACTGACCTCCATACCGGCCCCCGGCACCATGGCCGTCTCGCCCGCGCTGCACGAACTGCTCGACTCCCCCGAGGGCCAACTCCTGCGCCAGCGGCTGCCGTACGAGATCTCCGCGACCATCGGCGACGCCGGTCTTGTCGAGCCCTCGGAGCTCTACTACTACGCCGGCAGCTCCTCACTCTCCCCCGACAGCGGCGCCTCCAGCGCGGCCGGCTTCGGCAACATCGGTGAGGTGGCGCCGCTCGACCCGATGCTGGTCGTGTTCGTGATCCTGATCTGCGTCGTGCTCCTGATGCCCGTCGCCATCTTCATCGCCACCGCCGTACGGTTCGGCGGCGAGCGGCGCGACCGTCGGCTCGCGGCGCTGCGGCTGGTCGGCGCCGACGCCCGCAGCACCCGCTGGACGGCCGGCGGCGAGGCCCTGGCCGGAGCCGTGCTCGGGCTCGGCGTCGGCACCCTGCTCTTCCTCGGCGGCGCCGAACTCATCGGCCCCGTCGGCCTGTGGAGCTTCGGCTTCTTCCCGGGCGACCTGCGGCCCCTGCCCTGGCTCGCCCTGCTCGTCGCCGTGGCCGTGCCCGCCCTCGCGGTGGTGGTGACCCTGGCCGCGCTGCGCTCGGTGGTCATCGAGCCCCTCGGTGTCGTGCGGGGCGGCCGCACCCGGCGCCGCAGGCTGTGGTGGCGGCTCGCCCTGCCGGCCCTCGGCGTGGCACTGCTCCTGCTGTCCCAGAACCCGGACGCGAGCTCGGGGCCGCTCTCCGCGGTGTCCTCCGGCCTCGGCCTCCCGCTGTACGAGTACCTCTCCCCCCTCTGCATCGCCGCGGGCGCCACCTTCGTCCTCGTCGGGCTCATCGCCCTGCTGCCCTGGCTGGTGGAGGCGGTCGTGGGCCGGCTGCACGGCGGCTCGCCCGCCTGGCAACTGGCCGTGCGCAGGCTCCAGTTGAACAGTGGGCCGGCGGCGCGCGCGGTCGGCGGGATCACCGTGGCGGTCGCGGGGTCGGTCGCGTTGCAGATGTACTCCGTCGGCATCCACGACGACTTCAACAAGGTGACGGGCGCCGACGCGAGCCGCGCCCAGTACACCGTGAGCGCCCAGTACCCGGACGCGAAGCTCGCCGCGCGCATGATCGGCGCCTTCCGCGAGACCCCCGGCGTGGAGAAGGTCATCGGCACCGTCACCAGCTATGTGACGCTGCCGGGCCCGGTCGCCTCCGAGGACGTGCGGCCCCTGACGCAGCTGACCCTCGGCGACTGCGCGAGCCTGCGCGAACTGGCCCGCATCGACTCCTGCCGGGACGGCGACACCTTCGTGGTGCATCCTTCCGGCGACCGGGACCAGGCCGCCTGGGTGGACCGCACGGCCCGGCCGGGCGAGCCGGTCAACACCGCGTCCAACGAGCCCGGTGTCCCGCCGACGTTGTGGACGCTGCCCGCATCGTCCCGTACCGTCACCGCCCGCCCCGGTCCCACCGGCGCCGAGCAGGACGGCATCTTCGCCACCCCGGGAGCGATCGACGCCTCGATGCTGACCTCCTCGGCGGACACCTCCGCCATGCTCACCGTGGACCAGCGGGTGCCGGACGCCGCCGAGCACATCCGCAACACCGCGGCCCGGGTCTCCCCGCTGCTCGGCGTCAGGACCGTACGCACCCTGGAACGCGACCAGCAGTACGCCGGCATCCAGACCGGGCTGCGCGCCGCGGGGCTTGCCACGCTCGGCCTGATCGCGGCCGCCATGCTGGTCTCGCAGCTGGAGCAACTGCGCGAGCGCAGGCGCCTGTTGGCGGCCCTGCTCGCCTTCGGCACCCGGCGCGCGACACTCGCCGGGTCGGTCCTGTGGCAGACCGCGGTCCCGGTCGGGCTCGGCATCGGCCTCGCGGTCGCCGGCGGACTCGCGCTCGGCGCCCTGATGCTGCGGATCATCGGCAAGACCGTCACCGACTGGTGGCTGTTCCTGCCGCTGGCCGGGGCGGGCGCCGCGGCGATCCTCGCGGTCACCCTGCTGAGCCTGCCGGCCCTGTGGCGCCTGATGCGCCCCGACGGCCTGCGCACCGAATGACCCCTCGGAACTTCCTTACTCATTGCGGCAGTTGAGAAGAGAGGAACACCCCATGTCCATCGGCCACACCCTCCTCGGGCTTCTGGAGTCGGGCCCACGCCACGGGTACGACCTGAAGCGCGCCTTCGACGAGAAGTTCGGGCACGACCGCCCCCTGCACTACGGGCAGGTCTACTCGACGATGTCCCGGCTCCTGAAGAACGGCCTCGTCGAGGTCGACGGCGTGGAGGCCGGCGGCGGCCCCGAGCGCAAGCGGTACGCCATCACGGAGGCCGGCGTCACGGACGTCGAGACGTGGATCAGGCAGCCGGAGAAGCCCGAGCCCTACCTCCAGTCGACCCTCTACACCAAGGTCGTCCTCGCCCTGCTCACCGGCCGCGACGCGGGCGACGTCCTGGACACCCAGCGCGCCGAGCACCTGCGTCTGATGCGTGTGCTCACCGACCGCAAGCGGCACGGCGACCTCAGCGACCAGCTGATCTGCGACCACGCCCTGTTCCACCTGGAGGCCGACCTGCGGTGGCTCGAACTGACCGCCGCCCGCCTCGTCCAGCTCGCCTCGGAGGTACGCGCATGACGCCCGCCGGCTCCCTTCTCGTCGCCCAGGACCTGCACAAGGCCTACGGCCCCACCCCGGCCCTCGACGGCGCCGGGTTCTCCATCCACCCCGGCGAGGTCGTCGCGGTGATGGGCCCGTCCGGCTCCGGCAAGTCGACGCTGCTGCACTGTCTCGCCGGCATCGTCACCCCGGACTCCGGCACGATCCGCTACGACGGCCGCGAGCTGTCCGCGATGTCGGACGCCGAGCGCAGCGCGCTGCGCCGCACCGAGTTCGGCTTCGTCTTCCAGTTCGGCCAGCTGGTACCCGAGTTGACGTGCGTGGAGAACGTGGCGCTGCCACTGCGCCTGACCGGCGTCAAGCGCAGGGAGGCCGAACGCAGGTCCCTGGAGTGGATGGAGCGCCTGGAGGTCGCGGACCTCGGGCACAAGCGGCCCGGCGAGGTGTCCGGCGGCCAGGGCCAGCGGGTGGCCGTGGCCCGCTCGCTCGTGACCCAGCCCCGCGTCGTCTTCGCCGACGAGCCGACCGGCGCCCTGGACTCCCTCAACGGCGAGCGCGTCATGCAGCTGCTCACCGAGGCGGCCCGCTCCACCAACGCGGCGGTCGTCCTGGTCACCCACGAGGCACGGGTCGCCGCCTACTCGGACCGCGAGATCGTCGTACGCGACGGAAAGTCCCGCGACATGATGCTGGAGCACTCCGTATGAGCCTGCTCCGCGACCTCGCGCTCGGCGCCCGGTTCGCCCTGGCGGGAGGCCGCGAGGGCTGGACGCGCACCCTGCTCACCGCCGTCGGGGTGGGCCTCGGTGTCGCGCTGCTCCTCGGTACCACCGCGCTGCCGGGCGCCCTGAACGCCCGCACCGCGCGCGACAACGCCCGTAACGACTACGGGGCTTCGGTCGAGGGCGGCCCCGCGGCGGACACCCTCCTGATCGGCCGCGTCGACACGCAGTTCCAGGGCTCGGACGTACGGGGCCGGCTGGTCCAGCCGGAGGGCCCCGAGGCGCCGCGGCCTCCGGGCGTCTCGGCGCTCCCGGCGCCCGGCACCATGGCCGCCTCGCCCGCCCTGCGCGATCTGCTCGCCTCCTCCGAGGGCAGGCTGCTGCGGGAACGCCTCCCGTACAAGATCGTCTCGACCATCGCGGACCAGGGCCTGATGGGCCCGCACGAACTCGCCTACTACGCGGGCAGCGACCTCCTCAAGCAGCGCAAGGAGGTGGTGAGCGATCGCGCCGAGGTGCTGCGGGTCAAGGCGTTCGTCAACCCGGCGCCCCAGCAGAAGATCGACCCGGTCCTGGCGCTGCTCATCGTGATCATCTTCGTGGTGCTGCTCATGCCGGTCGGTGTGTTCATCGCCGCCGCCGTGCGCTTCGGCGGCGACCGGCGCGACCGAAGGCTCGCGGCGCTGCGCCTGGCGGGCGCGGACCGGCGGATGACCCGGTGGATGGCGGCCGGTGAGGCACTGGCCGGGGCCGTGGTCGGCGTCGTGGTCGGCGCCCTGTTCTTCGTGATCGGCCGCCAGTACGTGGGCGACATCTCGATCGCCGGGCTCAACGTCTTCCCCGCCGACCTCGATCCGAGCCCGCTGCTCGCGGTGGGCGTGGCGCTCGCGGTGCCCGCCTCGGCCGTCGCGGTGACCCTGTTCGCGATGCGCTCGGTGGTCGTCGAACCCCTCGGCGTGGTGCGCACCTCGGTGCCGCGCAGGCGGCGCATGTGGTGGCGGGTGCTGCCGCCGCTGGCCGGGCTCGCCCTGCTCACCCCGCTGATGGGCCGCGGCCGCGACCGCGGGACCTTCAACCAGGTCCAGGTGATCGGCGGCACGGTCCTGCTGCTCATCGGTGTGACCGCGCTGCTCCCCTGGCTGGTGGAGGCGGTCGTGCGCAGGCTCGGCGGCGGCCCGGTCGGCTGGCAACTGGCCGTCCGCAGGCTCCAGTTGACGTCCGGTTCGGCGGCCCGCATGGTGAACGGCATCGCGGTGGCGGTGGCCGGTGCGATCGCGCTGCAAATGCTGTTCGGGGCCGTCGAGGGCGACTACGTGAAGTCGAGCGGCGAGGACACCAGCCGGGCCCAGCTGTTCGTCCCGCTCGCCGACTCCCCGCCCGACCAGCAGGCCCGCGAGGTCGATGCGCTGAAGAGCGTCGCCGGCGTGACCGGCGCGGCGGTCCTCGGCTCGCTGGAAGCCGGCGAGAAGGCCAAGGAACCGCAGCACTTCATCCCCGTCACGGTCGGCACCTGCGCGGACCTGGGCCAGGCCGCCACCCTGCCGTCGTGCAGGGACGGCGACACCTTCATCGCGACCGGCGGGGCGTGGGAGCCGGAGCTCGCCACGCCGCCGGGCAGCACGATCTACCTCGATCCGGCCACGGGCGGCTCCGTCACCAAGGGCACGGCGGTCCGCTGGACCGTCCCGCCGGCCACCCGGAAGGCGGCGTCCCGCCCCGACCCCATGGGCGAGCGCCGCCCCGGGCTCATGGTCACGCCGGGCGCGCTCCCGCGGGGGGCGAAGCTGCCGATCCACTCGACGGTGTTCGTCTCGACCTCGCCGGGCGACGGGCTCGCCAAGGAGCGGGTCCTGAACGCGGCCGCCAAGGCCGATCCGCTCACCTCGGCACGCTCGCTGAGCGACCTCCGGACCTCGGCCCGGTTCGCCGGGGTCCGCAAGGGCCTCTACATCGGGGCCGCGGCGGTACTGATGCTGATCGGCGCGAGCCTGCTCGTGTCGATGCTGGAGCAGCTGCGCGAGCGCAAGAAGCTCCTGTCGGCGCTCGTCGCTTTCGGCACCCGGCGCACCACCCTGAGCTGGTCGGTCCTGTGGCAGACCGCGGTACCGGTCGCGCTCGGCCTCGCACTCGCCGCGGTGGTGGGCCTCGGGCTCGGCTCGGTGCTGCTGCGGATGGTGGGCCGCTCGGTGACCATCGACTGGGTCCCGGCGGTGTCGATGGTCGGCATCGGCGCCGGCGTCGTCCTGATCGTCACGGCCCTGTCGCTGCCACCGCTGTGGCGGCTGATGCGCCCGGAGGGGCTGCGCACGGAGTAGCCGCCGGCCCGGGGCCCGGGGCCCCGGGTCTCCGCCCGGACCCGTCCGGCGGGGCTCCCGGGGCTCCGCCCGGCTGGGTTGCCGTCGGCGGGGCTCCCGGGGCTCCGCCCCGGACCCCGATCGGGCCTGAACTGCCCTCGTCCTCAAACGCCGGACAGGCTGAGGATGTTGCCCGGCATCCAGCAGCCAAGGGGCGTGGGGAAACGCTCGACGAGAAATGGGCACGGTCCCCGGTCGAAAGCCGGGTTGAAGGGGCTCCGCCCAGCCCCCGATCGGGCCCGAACGTCCCTCGTCCTCACGCCCCCCAAGACCGCAGGGGCCAGGGGGCCCATGACGGGCTGGGGTGGGCCCTGCCAGGATCAGGCCTCGCTAGGGCTGCCCGTGCCGCCCGGCACCGAGCGGGTGGCGCCGGTCTGCTCCGGCACCCGTACCGGAAGGTCGCGCAACGCCCCGCGCAGGGCGGCCGCGAACTCCTCGAACTCGCCCTGCCGCGCCGCACCCGTGCGCATCGCCAGGGCGATCGTGCGCGAGGGGGCCGGTTCCGCGAAGTACCCGGTGACCAGACGGTCGTTGCGGCCCGTCTCGATCTCGACGGCGGTACGCGGCAGCAGCGTCACCCCGAGTCCGCCCGCCACCAGCTGCACCAGGGTGGAGAGCCCGGCCGCGGTCGTCGTCACCGGCGCCCCGTCGGTGCGCCCGGCCTCCCGGCAGATGTCGAGCGCCTGGTCGCGCAGGCAGTGCCCCTCGTCCAGGAGCAGCAGATGCAGTTCGCGCAGGGCCTCGCGCGGGATGCCGGCGCGGCCGCCGAGCCAGTGGTCCTGCGGGGTGACGAGCACGAAGTCCTCGTCGAACAAGGGGAGTTCACTGACGCCGGGCACACCGAGCGGCACGGCGAGCAGCAGCAGATCGAGCCGTCCGGCGGCGAGCCCTTCGAGCAGCGAGGAGGTCTGCTCCTCGTGCACCTGGAGGTCGAGCTCGGGGTAGCGCTCGTGGACCAGCCGCAGCACGGCGGGCAGCAGATAGGGCGCCACGGTCGGGATCACGCCGAGCCGGAGCACCCCGGTGAACGGCGCCCGTACCGCCTCGGCCTCCTCCATCAGCTCGCCCACCGCGTCGAGCACCGCCTTGGCCCGCACCGCGAGCCGCTCCCCCGCCGGCGAGAGCAGCACCTTGCGGGTCGTACGCTCCAGGAGCTGGACGCCGAGCGCGTCCTCCAGGGCCGAGACCGCGCCGGACAGGGCGGGCTGGCTCATGCCGATGGCCGCCGCCGCGTCGCGGAAGTGCAGATGTTCCGCGACGGCCGCGAACGCACGCAATTGCGCCAGGCTGGGCTGCTTGGCCCGGTTGCCCATACCCCTATTACTGATGGCCACTGATAGGCACCTCCGATCACGGTGACCCAGTCTAGCTATTTCACTGATCAATGCCGCCTGTGCCAGGATCGGTAATCCGTCCAACCCCGTAGGAAGCTTCCGAATCCGCTCGATTCGGTCTTCCTCGTTCGCAAGGAGAGCGCGTGCTCACTGTTGGTGACCAGTTCCCCACGTACGACCTGACTGCCTGCGTCTCGCTGGAAAGCGGCCAGGAGTTCCAGCAGATCGACCACAAGACCTACGAGGGCAAGTGGCGTGTGGTCTTCGCGTGGCCCAAGGACTTCACCTTCGTCTGCCCGACCGAGATCGCCGCGTTCGGCAAGCTGAACGACGAGTTCGCGGACCGCGACGCCCAGATCCTCGGCTTCTCCGGTGACTCCGAGTTCGTGCACCACGCCTGGCGCAAGGACCACCCGGACCTGACCGACCTGCCGTTCCCGATGCTGGCCGACTCGAAGCACGAGCTCATGCGCGACCTCGGCATCGAGGGCGAGGACGGCTTCGCGCAGCGCGCCGTCTTCATCGTCGACCCGAACAACGAGATCCAGTTCACGATGGTGACCGCCGGTTCCGTGGGCCGTAACCCCAAGGAGGTCCTGCGGGTCCTCGACGCCCTCCAGACCGACGAGCTGTGCCCGTGCAACTGGACCAAGGGCGAGAACACCCTGGACCCGGTCGCGCTGCTGGCCGGTGAGTAACCCATGTCCCTCGACGCGCTGAAGTCCGCCGTACCGGACTACGCCAAGGACCTGAAGCTGAACCTCGGTTCGGTCATCGGCAACTCCGAGCTCCCGGCCCAGCAGCTGTGGGGCACGGTGCTCGCCACCGCCATCGCCTCGCGCAGCCCGATCGTGCTGCGCGAGCTGGAGCCGGAGGCCAAGGCCAACCTGTCGCCCGAGGCGTACACCGCGGCCAAGGCCGCCGCCGCGGTCATGGCGATGAACAACGTCTTCTACCGCACCCGCCACCTGCTCTCCGACCCGGAGTACGGCACGCTGCGGGCCGGTCTGCGGATGAACGTCATCGGCAACCCGGGCGTGGAGAAGGTCGACTTCGAGCTGTGGTCGCTCGCCGTCTCCGCGGTGAACGGCTGCGGCCAGTGCCTCGACTCGCACGAGCAGGTGCTGCGCAAGGCCGGTGTCGACCGCGAGACGATCCAGGAGGCCTTCAAGATCGCCGCGGTGATCCAGGCCGTGGGCGTCACCCTCGACTCCGAGGCCGCGCTGGCCCAGTAGGACCGCGTACGGAACACGTACGGAACACCAGAAGGGCCCCGCCGGTAGCGCACCGGCGGGGCCCTTTCGGCAGGTGTACGTTCCCCCGCGGACGGGGTGTTCCGCGTGCCCACGGGGTCGGCACGCGTACGGCCGGACTACTCGCGGTCCGCGGTCACGGCGGGCACCGCGGCGGCCGGCGGGGCCCCCTCGATCGCCCGGGCGCTGCGCAGGGCGTTCTCGCGGGAGTACTTCCGCAGATAGCCGACCACCGTGTTGGTGACCGCGACCAGCGGGACCGCGACCACCGCGCCGCCGATGCCGCCCACCAGACCGCCGGCGGCCACCGAGAGGACCACCGCGAGCGGGTGCACCCGGACCGCGCGGCCCAGGATGAAGGGCTGAAGCACATGGCCCTCGATCTGCTGGACGGCCAGGACCACGAGCAGCACCATCAGCGCGTTGAACACGCCGTCGGTGACCAGGGCGACCACCACGGCGAGCGCACCCGAGACGACCGCGCCGACCAGCGGGATGAAGGCGAACAGGAAGATGAACACGGCGAGCGGCACCGCCATGGGCACGCCCAGGAAGTAGATGCCGATGCCGATGCAGATCGCGTCGATCAGGGCCACTATCACCGTGCCGCGCACATACGCGGTGAGCGTGCGCCAGGCCTTGGGCCCCGCACCCGCGACGCCCGGACGGGCGGCCTCCGGCACCAGGTTGAGGACCCACTGCCAGATCTTGGGGCCGTCGTACAGCAGGAACAGCGTCGAGAACATCGCGAGCAGTATCCCGGTGAGGACCTCGACGAGGACGGTCACGCCCTGGAGCCCGGCGTTGGTGATCTCGTTGGTGTTGGCCCCGATGGTGTCGCTGAGGTTCTTGGCGATCTGGTTGATCTGGTCCTCGGTGACGTGGAACGGGCTGTTCAGGGCCCAGCGCTTGAGCTCCTCGATACCGGCCCGCACCTTGCTGGACAGATCGTCGAGGTTGTCCATGACCTGCCAGACCACGAACCAGCCGACGAGCCCCATGATGACGAACCCGGAGATCGCGGTGAGCGCGGTGGCCAGGCCCCTGGGCAGCCCCATCCGCTTGAGCCGGGCGACGGTCGGCTGGAGCAGGGCGGTGATCAACAGGGCCGCCACGAACGCGAGGACCACCAGGCTGACCGCGCTGATGATCTGCGTCAGCACATAGATGGACCCGGCGAGCACGAGCAGGCGCCAGCCGACGGCGGCGGCGACCCGCATACTCCACGGCACCGCGTCGACCGGATCGGGCCGGGCGGAGACCGCGGGCGCGTACGAAGGCGGCGGCGGCACGTGCTCGGGGGCGTGCTCGTCGGCGGGCGCCATCTCGGCCGACGGCTCGCCCGACGGGTCGGGGGCGAGGGCGGCGGGCGGCTTCCTGGGCGGGGGGCTCTGCACGGACACAGGGGGCGCGGGATCGAGGACCACCGGGTCGAGCCCGGCATCGGCCTCCGTCTCGGCCCTGCGCTCCTCCAGACGCTCTCCCATCCGGGTCAGTCCGGCGCCTAGCCGTCCGAGCAAACCGGGCACTCTCGACATGATCCCGCCATTTCCCTTTTCCCCGACACTGAGTCGCCCCACCGCGTACCCCCGAAACGTGATTCTGACCGTACACGGGCGAAGCCCCGCACCGAAGGACGGTGCGGGGCTCCGGAAGGTTGAGCGGCTGTCGGCTGATTCTCCGCCGGGCCGGCCTACCTGACGATCTCTAGTACCACTGGTGGGCCTGCCAGAACGACCAGGCGCCGCAAGGGCTGCCGTAGCTGGAGTTCATGTAGTTGAGGCCCCACTTGATCTGCGTGGCCGGGTTGGTCTGCCAGTCGGAGCCGGCCGAGCTCATCTTGGAGGCCGGCAGCGCCTGGACCAGACCGTAGGCACCGGAACCCGAGTTGGTGGCGGTGTAGTCCCAGCTCGACTCGTTGTTCACGATGTGGCTGAAGCACTGGAACTGGTCGGCCGGGACGATCTGCCGGGCGATCGACTGGATCTCGGCGATCGAGTAGGAGCTCTTGACCGCGAAGTCGGTGCGGCTCGACGAGCGGCTGGCGGCCTGGGTCTCCAGGTCGCGGGCCTTGGCGTCAGCGGCCTCCTTGTCGGCCTTCGCCTTGTCCGCCGCGTCCTTCTTGGACTTGGCGTCCTCGGCGGCCCGAACGCGCGCGGCCTCCTCGGCGGACTTCTTCGCGGTGGCACTCGCCTGGGCGGACTGCGCGTCCGCCTGCTGCGTCAGGGACGCGGTCTGCACCTGGGCCTGCTGGCCGGCGGGGATGTCCGCAAGAAGCGTCGTGTCGGCTGCGGTCGCCTCGAAGTTGTCGTTCGAAGCAGCGGCAGGGCTTCCTGCGGCAACGCCGACAACGGCGCCAACGGTGGTGACCGCAGTGGCAGATGCCACCGCGAACCCCCGGACCGAGATCCGGCTCACACGGTTTCCTTCCAGCAGCATCCGCACGGGTGACCTCGCGGACGCAATCGTGCCCCTGGCTCTCTCCTCCCAACTGCTGGGTCACGGGAGGAACTGACCCGATGGGCAACTCCCCTGCGGGAAGTGCCGCGTGATGCGCGGGCGGCATACGGCTCAGCTATTGAGTTGCGTGGGTACCGGGGTACCCGGGATACAGGGGTGCCGTATGCGGGGCCTGACGGATCCAAGACTCTGCCGGAAGCCGACGCCGCAAGGCAATTCCCCGTTGCGTGTGAAACCTCACACCTCGACAACCCCAGTAGTTTTTTCCAACCGCAGACACATGAAGGCGCCGCCCGGCTAAGCTGCTGCGCTCACCGGACGGCGCCAACTGTCGCTTACTGCCTCAGATCGAGACGTCCTCCAGCATTTCGGTCACCAGGGCGGCGATCTGCGAACGCTCGGACCGGGTGAGGGTGACATGCGCGAACAGCGGGTGTCCCTTGAGCTTTTCGACGACCGCCACGACACCGTCGTACCGACCGACCCTCAAGTTGTCGCGCTGGGCCACATCGTGGGTGAGCACCACCCTCGAATTGGCCCCGATCCGGGACAGAACGGTCAGCAGGACGTTCCGTTCCAGCGACTGCGCCTCGTCCACGATCACGAATGCGTCGTGCAGCGAGCGGCCCCGGATGTGGGTGAGCGGCAGGACTTCGAGCATCCCGCGCGACGTGACCTCCTCGATGACCTCACGGCTGGTCACCGCGGACAGCGTGTCGAAGACGGCCTGGGCCCAGGGACCCATCTTCTCGGCCTCGGACCCCGGCAGATAGCCGAGTTCCTGGCCGCCCACCGCGTACAGCGGCCGGAAGACCATCACCTTCTTGTGCTGCCTGCGCTCCAGGACGGCTTCCAGGCCCGCGCAGAGCGCGAGCGCCGACTTGCCCGTGCCGGCCCGTCCGCCCATCGAGATGATGCCGATCTCGGGGTCGAGCAACAGGTCGAGCGCGATCCGCTGTTCGGCGCTGCGGCCGTGGATGCCGAACGCCTCGCGGTCACCCCGCACCAGCTTGACGTTGCCGTCCGGCGAGACCCGCCCGAGCGCCTTGCCGCGCTCGGAGAGCAGCACGAGGCCGGTGTGGACGGGAAGCTCGGCGGCCTCCGGAACGTAGAGCGTCTCCTCCTCGAAGAGCAGGTCGACCTGTTCGCCGCTCAGCGGCAGTTCGGCCATGCCGGTGAAGCCGGAGTCGGTGATGGCCAGCTCGGCCCGGTACTCCTCGGCGAGCAGACCCACCGACGACGCCTTGATCCGCAGCGGCAGGTCCTTGGACACGACGGTGACGTCGAATCCCTCCGCCTGGAGATTGCGGGCCACGGCGAGAATGCGGGAGTCGTTGTCCCCCAACCTGTAGCCGGCGGGCAGTACGCCGGGATCGGAATGGTTCAGCTCGACACGGAGGGTGCCGCCTAGCTCGCCCATCGGGATGGGGGCGTCGAGACGTCCGTACCGGACCCGGAAGTCGTCCAGCAGGCGCAGGGCCTGACGGGCGAAGTAGCCGAGCTCGGGATGGTGCCTCTTGGCCTCCAGCTCTGTGACGACGACGATGGGGAGCACCACTTCGTGCTCCTCGAACCGGGTCATCGCGTTGGGGTCGGCCAGCAGGACGCTGGTGTCGAGGACGTAGGTGCGCCGGTCGGGCATGCGGCGCTTTGTGCTGGTCACCACGGAAGGACGTACCCCCTCGTAAGAGGCGCATGAGAACGGGGTGCGACGGCGTCGCGGAAACGGGGACCGGGCTTCGACCGCGCTGCGCGGGCCGAGCTCCGGCCCTCCACGTCGCCCGCGCGCGGTGCGCGGTCGTCCTGGTGCAAAGGGCCTCCCGGGCGGATGGCGTTGCCGCCACCCACTGAGATCCGACGCCCGTGGTCCGGACGTCGACCTGGGTGGGTTATGCCCTCGAACACGCGAAGCCATGCCCCGTCATATGCCTGGAGTTCCCACTGGGGCTCCGCCCCGGACCCCGTATCGCGCCTGAACGGCACCCGTCCTCGAACTCCCCCGAGGCCTTGAGGGCGGGGCGAGATCCCCGTGACGGCCGAGGTGCCCGGTGCCGGCCGGCGCCGCCGAGGCTTGCGGGGTCACCTACACGGGCGCGGGGAACTGCGCGACCGGCCACGCACGGCCCGCGGACGGCCACCGGCACTCGGCCCGTGCCTCAGCTGCCGTACCTCCGGTGCCGCGCCGCGTAGTCACGCAGGGCGCGGAGGAAGTCGACCTTGCGGAAGGCCGGCCAGAAGACTTCGCAGAAGTAGTACTCGGAGTGGGCCGACTGCCACAGCATGAAGCCGGAAAGCCGCTGCTCCCCACTCGTACGGATCACGAGGTCGGGATCGGGCTGCCCGCGCGTGTACAGGTGCTCCGAGATGTGCTCGACGTCGACGATCTCCGCGAGCTCCTCGAAGGACGTCCCCTTCGCCGCGTGCTCGTGCAGCAGTGAGCGGACCGCGTCCGCGATCTCCTGGCGCCCGCCGTAGCCGACGGCGACGTTGACCAGTATTCCGTCGATGTCGTGCGTGGCCTGCTCGGCCTCCTTGAGCACCGCCTGGGTGTGCCCGGGCAGCAGATCCGCGTTGCCGACGTGGTGGACCCGCCAGCGTCCGTCCGCCGCCAAGTCCCGTACCGCGTCCTCGATGATGCCGAGCAGCGGGGTCAACTGGTCCTCGGGGCGGTCCAGGTTGTCGGTGGAGAGCAGCCAGAGGGTGACGACCTCGACGTCCGTCTCGGCACACCAGCCGAGCAGTTCCTGGATCTTGCTGGCTCCGGCCTGGTGGCCCTGCTCGGGGCTGCGGGCGGAGGCCTTGGCCCAGCGCCGGTTGCCGTCCAGGATGACGCCGATGTGCTTGGGCACCTGGTCGTGGTCGAGGCGGCCTTCCACCCGGCGGGCATAGAGCCTGTACACCAGGTCGCGCAAACTCACCGATTCCACCCTCTCGTTGCCTTCCGGGGGCCCGCCGCCGCCCCGTACTCCGGCAGCCCCAGGGAAAGCACAGTACTGCGGACGGGTCACGGCGGCCCAACTCGGTCTGTCACAAGTCCGTGATAAGCAGGGAAACGTGACTGAATCGCTCCGCTACCTCGCCGCCGCCGACCGCTACGACTCCATGGAGTACCGCCGCACGGGTCGCAGTGGCCTCAAGCTTCCCGCCGTATCGCTCGGCCTGTGGCACAACTTCGGTGACGACCGCGCCCTGGATTCCCAGCGCGCGATCCTGCGCCGCGCCTTCGACCTGGGTGTGACCCACTTCGACCTGGCCAACAACTACGGACCGCCGGCCGGCTCCGCCGAGCTCAACTTCGGCAAGATTTTCGGCCAGGACTTCGCCGCGTACCGGGACGAGCTCGTCATCTCCACCAAGGCCGGTTATCTGATGCACCCCGGGCCGTACGGCGAGTGGGGTTCGCGCAAGTACCTGCTGTCCTCGCTCGACGCCTCCCTGAACCGCATGGGCCTGGACCACGTCGACATCTTCTACTCGCACCGCTTCGACCCGGAGACCCCGCTGGAGGAGACGATGGGCGCGCTCGCGTCCGCCGTCCAGCAGGGCAAGGCGCTGTACGTGGGCGTCTCCTCGTACAACAGCGAACAGACCGCCGAGGCCGCCCGGCTCCTGAAGGAGATGGGCGTACCGGCCCTGATCCACCAGCCGTCGTACTCGATGATCAACCGCTGGACGGAGCAGGACGGGCTGCTCGACACCCTGGAGACCGCCGGCATGGGCTGCATCTCCTTCGCGCCGCTCGCCCAGGGCCTGCTCACCGACAAGTACCTCAAGGGCATCCCGGAGGGTTCGCGCGCGACCCAGGGCAAGTCCCTGGACCCGAGCCTGCTGAGCGACGAGGTGGTACGGCGTCTGGTCGGGCTGAACGACATCGCCGTGCGGCGCGGCCAGTCGCTCGCGCAGCTGGCGCTGACCTGGGTGCTGCGCGACCCGCGGATGACGTCCGCGCTCATCGGCGCGTCCAGCGTGCGGCAGTTGGAGGAGAACGTGGCGGCGCTGGCCGGACCGGCGCTCAGCGACGCGGAGTTGAAGGAGATCGACACCTTCGCCGTGGACACCGAGGGCACCAACATCTGGGCCCGCCGCGGCTGACGGCATCCGGTCCGGCCGACGTACCGCGGGCCCGGCTCGGGGGTGCCGAAGAAAAAACGGGCCGGTCCGTGGGGGGGATACGGACCGGCCCGAGGGGGGGTTTCCACCATAACCCTTCGTAAGTGGTGCTGGGTGCCACGGCGCCCCGGAACTACGCTCCGAAACCGGGCCAGTACGGTTTTCCGGTCCCCCTCAGGGGTGACGCCGGCGCCGGGAGGGAGCTTGACCGTGCAGGTCAGAGGGGTCGTGGCCGACTCGTCACGGCGCTCACGGGTTGGTTCGGAGCGTCAAAATCCGCTCCGCCCGAGCTTCACTCCACTGGCCCAAGCGGAACAGCACGGTGTGACCGTCCGATGCCGTCCCGTACACGAGAGCGCTTACCGGGGGCCGTCCCCGCGCGGGGGTCGGCCGCTGCGGCGCAGCAGCGAGACACCGTCCGCCTCCGCCACCCGTACGTATCCGTACCGCGCGAGCGTGGCGGCGTACTCCTGCTCCTGCCGGGGCGCCGGGTAGGGCCAGGGGCCGGGCGGGTAGGGCCACGACTCCGGGGGGACGCGGTCGTAGGCGATCCACTGGGCCGTCGGCGGCGGGATCGGGCCGTCCGTCGAGTACAGCGTCCAGTGCACCGGGAAGGTCGGGAACAGGGCGACCGTGGTGCGTGAAGTCAGTTGCGGGACAAGGCGGTTGGAGGCGGCGACGGTCGCGCCGTCGGGGATGCGGCGGAGCAGTTCGCGTACGGCCGTGACGTGCGCGGTGGTGCGCCAGGTGGAGCGGTGGGCGATCTGGGCGAGCGGGAAGGACGGGACGAGGATCAGCGTCACGGCCGCGACGGTCGCGAGCGAGGCCCGCACATGCCGCCGGGCGAGCGGGTCGCCGGCGGCGGCGTACGGCCGCAGTGCGTCGACGAGGGCGGCGAACACGACGGGCATCAGGACGGCCGTGTAGTGGAAGGCCGTCCCCCAGTGGAAGGCGTTGGTGGACAGCATCCGCCAGCCCAGCGTCGGCACCGCGATCAGGGCGAGCGGTGAGCGCAGCGCGATGAGCGCGGCCGGAGCGAAGACGAGGACGAGGGTGGTCGCCTTCACCTCGGGGCGCACCGCGTCCAGCGGCGCGAGGGCGAGCGTGGTGAGCAGGGAGTGGTGGCCGGGTGCGAGGTTGGCCGCGTGCGCATAGGTGCCGGCCGGGTTGAAGTACGGCATCAGGACCTTGAATTCGAGCGCGCTGCCCACCAGGCCGAGGACGGCGGCCGCGATGCCGAGGCGGCGCGGGCCGCGCCAGGCCACGTACGCCCCGATCGCGGCGAGCGTGAGCCCGAGGTCCTCCTTGACCAGGAGCAGCGGCACCGACCAGGCGAGCGCGCGCCGCCAGTTGCGCCGCGCGAGCGCTTCGAGGGCGTAGGACACCAGCGGGACCGCGAAGCACACCTCGTGGAAGTCGAACCCGACCGCCGATGCGATGCCCCAGCTCAGCCCGTATCCGCAGGCCACGACATGGGCGGCCCGGCGGCCGAGGACCCGCGCGGCCTGCCGGGCGAGCGGCACCACGGCGAGCGCCAGCAGCGCGGCCTGGGCCATGAGCAGCGTGTAGGGGGTGGGGAAGGCGCGGTAGAGGGGGGCGAGGACGGCGAGCACGGGGTGGAAGTGGTCGCCGAGGAGGTTGAAGCCGTCACCGCGCAGCGGGACGACGGGTGCGCGCAGCCGGGCGTACGCGCGGACGGCCTGCTCGAAGATGCCGAGGTCGTAGCCGGTGGTGCGGACCAGCGCCTGGCGGCGGGCCGAGATGGTGGCGTACAGCAGGAAGAGCGCGGCGGCCCACCCCCACCACAGGAGGGCGGGCCGGCCGATGCGTACGCGCGGGATGCGGAAGATGGCGGGTACGGGCGTCCTCGGCGGCTGCGCGCCCCGCCCTACCCTTGGATCGGCAATTGTCCCCATATGCCCCGATGCTAAGCAGCGCGCGTGGGCCTCAGCGGCTTCCGCGCCTCGATCAGGAAGCGTGTCGTGTGCGCGACGAAGGGGCCTTCGGTACGGATCTGCTCGTCCAGCGCCTTCAACTGGTCGCGGTACTCCTCGACGGTGAAGCCGGGCACCATCCAGATCACCTTGCGCAGGAAGTAGACGACGGCGCCGATGTCCAGGAACTCCGTCCGCAGCTTCTCCAGGCGCAGATCGACGACTTCGAGCCCGGCGCTCTCCGCCTCCTTGCGCGCCTTGCCGGGGTCGCGCCCGCCGCGCACCTCCGGCGGCTGCGGACCCAGGAAGTACTCGACGAGCTCGAACACGCTTGCCGGGCCCACCTGTTGGGAGAAGTACGTGCCGCCCGGGGAGAGCACACGGGCGATCTCCGACCACCAAGTGGTGACGGGGTGACGGCTGACGACCAGGTCGAAGGCGCCGTCGGCGAACGGCAGCGGGGGCTTGTCCTCGTCGGCGACGACCGCCACTCCGCGCGGGTGGAGCAGGCCGGTGGCGCGGGCGACGTTCGGCGGCCAGCCCTCCGTCGCGACGGCGAGCGGGGGCAGCTGCGGCACGGCGGCGAGGACCTCGCCGCCGCCGGTCTGGACGTCGAGGGCGGCGGTGGCCCTGGCCATCCGCCCGGCCATCGAACGGGCGTACCCCCAGGACGGCCGCTCTTCGGTGGCCCGGCCGTCGAGCCAGGAGAAGTCCCAGCCGTCGACGGAGACGGACGCGGCCTCGTCGATCAGTTCCTCGAAGGGGCGGTTGTTGTGGTTCCTGATGTTTCGGCCCATGTTGCGGACCCTACGCGGCGGCCCTGCGAGCGACTACCGTTTATCCATGGGCCGATGGAGGGACGGAACGGGCGAGTTGCGTGTGCTCGACGGCGCCGGGGTGCCTGGCACGACGGTCCCGCTGGAGATCGCGGCGTCCTACCGGGCCCGTACGCGGGGCCTGCTCGGCCGCGACGGCATCACGGGCGCGATCCTCCTCACCCCCGCGAGCAGTGTGCACACCTTCCGGATGCGCTTCGCCATCGACGTGGCCCATCTGGACCGCCGGCTCCGGGTGATCGCCGTCCGCACGATGCGCCCGGGGCGCCTCGGCGCGATCCGGCCGCGGGCCCGGTACGTCTTGGAGGCGGAGGCGGGCACGATGGCCGCGTGGGGCCTGCGGCCGGGCACCCGGGTCGCCGTCGCGACCGGTCAGGATCTCAGGACTTGAGCTTGGCCGCCTGCGCAACGGCGAGCTCGGCCGGAATCTGGGGCGTGTCGTCGCCGGTGACGTCGACGGCGTAGTACGTCACGACCGTCGTCCCGCTCCGCACCACCAGGAACACCATCGGCACCGGATCGCCCTGCGCGGTGCCCATCAGCTCGTACGCGAGGGCCTCGTCACCGACCTTCGGCGCGGGCACCTCCTTGACCTCGGTGAACTCGCTGGGCTCCAGGTCGCCGCCCTTGGTCTTGAACCCGTCGGCGCAGGCGCCGATGGCGGTACGCAGCCGGGGCAGCACATCGGTCGCGCCGGAGGGGTGGGCCCCGAGCACCTCGGTGACGACGGTCTGGTCGGCCTGCCCGTCCTCGCTGGCCTTCACCAGGCGCCGGTAGACGGTCGCGGAGGGCGCGGGGTCGGGCGTGCCGTTGATGACGGCCACGAAGGGCATGCACGCGGACTTGGCCGTCCGGGAGCTGCCGGTGGGGGTGCCGCCCTCAAGGGGTTCGGCCGAGAAGTCCTTCACGTCACCGGTCACGAGCGCGGCCTTGGCGAGCTGGTCACTGCTGAGCGCCCCGGCGGCCGCCTTCACCTGCGCGGTACCGCTCGCGCCCGGCGCGGCCGAGGTGTCCCGCACGGAACCCTCGGCGCCCTGGCCACTCGCCCCGCCGGGCCCGCAGGCCGCCACGGCGGCGAAGGCGATCAGACACACCCCAGCGGTTGCCGCACGGCTCCGTACCAGCCTTGGCTTCATACCCCGCACCGTAACAACCACTCCTGTGGATTGGCTGGGTCTCGGCCCGCCCTATTTCCCACCCCGACGGCCCGCCGGAGCGCGGCGGTACCGCCGCCCTGGCCGGTTACCCGGGGTGCCGCCCGGCTAACTCCCGGAGCCCGGACGTCAGTTGATCGCAGCCATGATCGCGCGGACCGCTACCCGCTGCTCCGGGTGAAGCTGACCTCCACGCGGCGGTTCTTCTTGCGGCCGTCCTCCGTCGAATTGTCGGAGATCGGGTAGTCCTCGGCGTAGCCCCGGATCTCGAAGGTGACATCGGGGCCGAGGGAAAGCGCGAGCGCCTTCTGCACGGCGTCGGCACGCTCCTTCGACAGCACCACGCCGTGCTCGTGCGTGCCGAGGTTGTCGGTGAAGCCGAAGACGCGGACGCTGGTCGCCTTCTGCTTCTTGATCTCGGCGGCGATGCCCTGGATGCGGTCGTTGGCGTCGGGCGAGAGCGCCGCGCTGTCCATGGCGAACAGCACCTCCGCCTGGAGCGCGAACGTCACGCTGGTGTTGGTGTCCGAACGGCGTTCCTCGCCGCCCTGGTCCTCGACGATCGACTTGATGTCGAGCACCTTGGGCGCGGCGAGCGTGCCGCCCTCGGGGAGCTTCAGATTCGGCGAGGTCCCGTCGACCTTCATCGAAGGATCGGTGGTGGCCTCGGTGCCGGGCAGTGGGGGGCTGCTCGGCGTCCCGTCGGCGTATGCGGTGGTACCACCGGCGGCCAGGACTAGCGCGGCGGCGATCGCTACGGCTGCGTGCCGGGTTCTGGTCATGGTGTGATCACCCGGAGACGGGGACGGTCATGGTGGGGAAGGTCGGGAGCTGGAAGTCGACGTCCTTGGTGCCGGCGGGTGGGGCGGGGAACTGGGCGAATATGGGTACCGTCTGACCCGCCTTGATACTAGAAATGCCCATGGTGCAGAGGCACTTTCCGCCAGTGTCGCGCAGGACGTAGTACCGCTTCTTCCCCACCTTGTCGACGAGCGTCGCACCCGCTACCGAGTCACCACTTGCGAGTACGTCCCGCTCCGTGCCTGCCCAGGGTGACGTGGCTACGAAGTCATCGGCGCCGGTGTTCTTCATCTGGCCCGCGACCGTCAGGAACCCGCCCGAGTCGCGTTTCACGCTGTTGATGGCGAGAACGACGCCTCCTTCGCCCGTGGCCTCCGCGAGCTTGGTGGTGGAGTCCGAAGAGGCAGCCGCTGTGTTCGTTTGCTGCCCCTTGGCGGAGGACGAGGACCCCGCCTGCGATGAAGCACCCGCGCTCGCCTTGCCGTCCTTGCCCCCGTCGCCGCATCCAGCGGAAACGAACGCCAAGACGATCACCATCGCGGTCGCCACGGCCCCGTTCCGAGGCCTCAAGGTATGCCGAACACTCATCGGTGCCATTCCTCTGCTCGTCACTTGCTCTCAGTCGACCAGTTTCACAGTGAAGATCTTCTCCAGATCGGGCATGGGCTCGACGGGCAAGTCCTTGCCGTCGCACGTGATCGTGACCGGAGGTGGCGTAGACGACGATGTTGGCGCCGGCGTGGGCGCCGGAGTCGGAGTGGTACCACCGCCACTGGGCGGCAGGCTGCACCTCAGCTCAATCATCGCTGTGGCGTGGGCGGTCCCGTGCTCGTCCTCAGTACCTGGAATCACCGATTCACCCACCGTGTACCGGGTTGTTGTACCCACGGTGAACTTAAATCGGCCGGTGCCCCCGGAGGACGGTTCGAACGCGGTCAGGTCAGCATGGTTTCTCGCCGCGAAGTTACCGGCTTCGGCCCGTGCGTCCCCTATGACGACGCCGTCCGTGAAGATGTTGTCGAGACCACCGGGCATCGTGAGCGCCGTCAATACCTTCGGGCCCCACTCCTCACGGGCTCGCTGTGCCGCCGCGAGAGCCGCCGCGTCCGCAGCCCCTTGGGCTCCGTTACGCGTGGCAGATGCTTGACCGACTGCAAAGAATGCGAACGCAAGAAAGAGCAGGCCTGCCACCATCACGATATAGATGGGGAAGGCCTGCCCTACGTCTTCATGAAGCCGTGGGATCAGCCGCCCGCCTTGATCTTGCCGATCTGTTCCTTGATCTTGGTCGTGATCTCGCTGCCGATCCCCGTCGCCATAATCCCGCCGATGATCGCCACCACCACCAAAATGATCCCCAGATACTCGAACGACGTCTGCCCCCGATCCCGCTCCCCGGAGGCGTACCGGGCGCGGGCCCGGGTGATGGCGGTGTCCCGCCAGTCGCGCGCCCGCAGCTGCGCGGCGACGGCGGTCCTCAGCAGCGTGTCCTGCGGCATCTCGCGGCTCTCCTCCGGTTGCGGCATCGCGTACGTCATCGGGAACGTAAGCCGGGGTCGGGGGAGCCTCCGAGGGCCCAGGGGCCCAAATGCGGGCCCAAAGACGGGAGTCACGCATGGCGCACCCCCAGCCAGTGGGCGATCGCCTCGCTGCGGGTCGTGCTGTGCAGCTTCGCGAAGATGCGGTTGATGTGGTTCTTGACCGTCTTCTCGCTGATGAAGCACGTGGCCGCGATCTGCTGATTGCTCATGCCCGCCGCGATCAACTCCATCACCTCGGCTTCCCGCGAACTCAGCCTGAAGTCTTCCCTGTTGCCCATGAACCCCGCTCGCCGTGCAGTTGAAGACTGTGCCACAAACGATTGCAGTTGCGAAAGAGATTCGGCGGAATTGACCGCAGGCCGGTCCGGATGCTCGCGCACATGGGCCAGTAGCGCGTTCGCCGCCGTGGTGGTGAAGACGGCCCTCCCCTGCCCCATACCCCTTACTGCTGCGATGAGTTCGTCCGCAGTAAACTCCCCGTGGACCAAGTACCCACCGGCCCCGAGCCGCAACGCCTCCCGCACGATCTCGCTCTCGCGGCTGTACGTCAGCATCATTACAGGTGCAAGGCCCACCAGGTGCGGCAGCGCCGAAATGCCGTCGACGCCCGGCATGCGTACGTCCAGCAGGATCACGTCCGGGCGGTGCCGCAGCGCCGCCTCGTGCGCCTCCTGGCCATCAGCCGCCTCCGCCACCACCTCGATGTCCTCGCGGCCGTGCAACAGCGCGGTCAGGCCCGCCCGCACCACCGGGTTGTCGTCCGCGACCACGATCCGCAGCGGGTCCCTCCCGGCGCCGCCCTTCCGATGCGCCATGGCTCTGTTCGGCACCGCGCCACCTCCGGTCATGACGGCCCCAACTCCGCTCTACCAAGCGGAAGTTCCACACGCACCTCGGTACCTGCGGGAGCACTCCCCCGCCCCACCCTGATCCGCGCGCCGATCGCGGCCGCCCGCTCCACCATGCCCACCAGGCCGAAGTGGCCCGTGCGCTTCAGATCGTCCAGGGTGGTGCCGGGCGGGAGGCCCCGGCCGTCGTCCTGGACGCTGAGCCGGAACAGGGCTCCCTCGACTCCCGCCCGGACCTGGACGGCGGCCGGCCCCGCGTGCCGGTGGGCGTTGTCCAGAGCCTCACTCGCGATCATCAGGAGCTGACGGGCCACTCCCACCGGGAGCGACGGCACCGGTTCGGTGCCGAGCAGTCGCCATTCCGCCCGCACGGCAGTGCGGGCGGTGAAGTCCCGTACCAGGATCGACAGTTCGTGTGCCACATCGATCTCGCCCGGTGTTCGTCTCAGATCGCCCAGGAGTTCGCGGGACTCCGCTGCCGCGCGGCGCGCGGCCCGTGCCACCAGTTCGGCGCGGTGGCGCAGCGCCGGCGGGTCCATCCGGTCGGCGGAGGCCGCCAGACCGTCGGCGGCGAGGGCCAGGCCGTGCAGGGTCTTGGCCACCGAGTCGTGCAGGTCGCGGGCGAGCCGGGCCCGCTCCTCCTCGACCGCGTCGTGCGCGGCGAGCCGGGCCCGGGTCTCCGTGAGGGCCTGACTCGCGGCGCCGAAGCGGAAGAGGAGATTGCGGATGGTGACGCCCACCGCGCCCGCCATCACGCAGAAGCCGGGCAGCAACAGCGCCGAAGCGTCCGCCAGTTGATGGCGCGGTCCCGTCGCGTACACCAGGGTCAGGATCGCCACCTGGAGCCCCGCGAAGAGGCCCGCCCCGCGCCAGCCGTAGACCAGGCCGGCGAGGAGCGGGGTGCAGGTGGTGACGTAGCCGAGGGAGGATTCCGGGGTCGCCGTGATCAGCAGCAGCGCGCCGAACACCGCGTCGACCGCGAGTAGCCAGGGGTGGTTGAGCAGCAGCGGCCCGAAGCGTTCCCAGTCGCGGAACAGGACGTACGAGCCCATGAACGTGACCAGGACCGCCGCCCCCACCAGCAGCCCCGGCGCTCCCTTCGCGGCGCCCGCGAGCGCGAAGGGGGCGCCTATGGCGATCATCGCCAGTCGGAAGCCGAACACCTGGCGACACATCGCCTGGAGAGCGTTGATCTGGAGGGCGAGCGTGGGGGGCCGCACCGGTTGCGTCGTCGCTCTGCGCAGTACCGGCATCTTCAACCCCCTTGCGCCATATGTCAGTTGGAGCGTCATTTCGGACCCCCGAGGAAGCCCCCGAAGTCCAGGTTGGCCCCGTACACAAAACCCACGCTGAGCAGGATCAGGGTGCCCGGCAGCAGGAAGGTCGTCACGGCGAAGGTGGCCTTGGGGACCGCCCGGGCAGCCTTGCGGCGGGCGTTCTGGGCGTCCGTGCGGCGCATGTCGGCGGCGATCGCTATCAGCGTGTCCACGATGGGCGCGCCCAGCTCCTCGCCCTGCTGGAGCGCGGTCACGAACATCGCGACCTGCTCGGAGTCGTTGCGCTTGCGCAGTTCCTCGAAGGCCTGACGGCGGCTGACGCCCATGTCCATCTGGCGCAGAGTGATGCGCAGTTCGTCCGCCCAGGGCCCCTCGTACTTGTCGGCGACACGGTCGAGGGCCTGGCGGAAGCCGAGGCCGGCGCTGACCACGACGGCGAGGACGTCCAGGAAGTCGGGCAGGGTGCGCTCGATGTGGTCCCGGCGCACCCGCACCGCCGACCAGATGCCGACCTCCACCCAGAACAGGGCGAAGGCCACCATCACCAGCGCGATGATCCAGTGCCCTTCGAGCAGCATGACCAGCGTCGCCGCCGTGCCGAGCATCCCGTACACCGCGCGACGGGCCGCGTACCGGTCGACCGTGAGGCCGCCCGGGTTGCCCGCGAGGTCGATCTGGCGGCGCTTCCTGGCGACCCGCTCGGGGCCCATCATCCGCAGCACGGCGGGCGCCCAGCGCATGCCCAGCCGGTCGACGGCCGAGCCGACGGCGGTGGTGCGCGTCGCACCGACCTCCAGGGCCACCGAGAGGTCGCTCGGGAGCTTCACCTCGGCCCGGTACATACGGATGCCGAGGAACATCCCGTACACGCTCAGGCCCATCAGAGCCGCGAAGAGCAGTCCCATGTGTCGCTCACTCCCCCTCTCTCGTGTCGGGTAGTCATACGTCGATGCGGGACAGGCGCCGGACCACGAAGAATCCGAGCGCGTACAGGGCGATCGAGATCAGCACGGCCGCCTGGCCGAGGAACGCGCCGGTCATCCGGTCCAGCGCGCCCGGCATCACGGCGTTCAGCATCAGGAGCGCGGCCATACCGAAGCCGGGCACGGCGTACGCGGTGACGGTCACCTGCGCCAGCGTGGTGCGCACCTCGCGCCGGGTCTCCTTGCGCTCCTCCAGGGTGGTGGTCAGGTTGCGCAGCGAACTGACCACCGTGCCGCCCGCGCGGTTGGCCAGCACCAACGTCGTCACCAGGACCACCAGTTCACGTGAGGGCAGCCGGTCCGCGATCTCGCCCAGGGCGTCCTCAAGGGACTCGCCGACGGCCAGGCGGTCGGTGACCCGGCCCAGCTCCTCGCCCGCGGGGGCCTCCATCTCCTCGGCCGCCATGGCGATCGCGGTACGCAGGGCGAGGCCCGCCTGGGTGGCGTTGGCGAGTATGCGGGACAGCTCGGGCAGCTGGTTGATGAAGCGCTCGATGCGCTTCTGGCGCTGCCAGTTGAGGAAGGAGTTGGCGCCCCACAGCGCGGCGAGGCCGGCGAGCGGGCCGAAGAAGGACGCCAGGACGGACGCTGCGATCAGCCACAGCGCGGCCACCCCGGCCAGCATGTAGACGAAGAACTCGCCCGGCGTCAGGTCCAGGCCGGTCGCGGCCAGCTTCAGCTCGATGCGCCGGCCGAGCTTCGTACCGCGCAGCCGCCGGTCCACCCCCCGGAACGGACGATTCCGGCCGGATGCGTGCTGGGCGCCGGGGTTGCTGAGCCGGTCGATGAGGGCTTCGCGCTGGGCGCGGCCCGCCCCGTAGGAGCGCAGCCCCAGGACCGCCAGCACCCCGGCGAGCAGCGTGACGCCGAGTGTGAGGAAGGAGAGGTTCATCTGCGCGTTCCCTGTCGGTTGGCGTGGGCGGGCGGGCAATTGACGTGAGCGGCAGGTCAGTTGGCGTGGCGGACGGCCAGCTGTTCGGCGTGCGAGGCGACTCCGTAGGCCTGGGGCACGGGCTGGTTGGCGAGGTAGAGGCGGTCGGCGACGCGCCGGGGCAGCGGGAAGTACTGGAAGTGCCCGTGGATGCGGCCGTCCGCGGCCATGGGCCGGGCGTCGAAACGGCACACGGTGGTGATCCGGTACGGCTCTCGGCCGTGCGATTCGAGCAGAGCGATCTCGGTGATCTTGCGAGCGCCGTCCGCTTGCCGGGTGAGCTGGACGATGACGTCCACGGCGGAGTTGATCTGGTCGTGCAGCGCCTCGAAGGGGACCTCCACCTCGGACATCGAGGCCAGCGTCTGGAGGCGCATCAGCGCGTCCTCGGCGCTGTTGGCGTGCACGGTGGCGAGCGAGCCGTCGTGGCCGGTGCTCATGGCCTGGAGCATGTCGAGCGACTCGCCGCCGCGGACCTCGCCGACCACGATCCGGTCGGGGCGCATGCGCAGCGAGTTGCGCACGAGGTCGCGGATGGAGATGTGGCCCTTTCCCTCCACGTTGGGGGGCCGCGACTCCAGGCGGATGACATGGGCCTGCTGGAGCTGGAGTTCGGCGGAGTCCTCGATGGTGATGATGCGCTCGTGCGGCGGGATCAGACCGGAGAGCGCGTTGAGGAGCGTGGTCTTGCCGGTTCCGGTGGCGCCCGACACGATGACGTTGAAGCGGGCCTGTACGAGTCCGGCGAGGAGCAGCAGCATGTGCTCGTCGAGCGAGCCGAAGGTGATCATCTCCTGGAGCGTGAACGACCGGGGGAAGCGGCGGATGGTGAGCGTCGCGCCGGTCAGCGACAGCGGCGGGATGATCACGTTGACCCGCTCGCCGGACGGCAGCCGGGCGTCCACCATCGGGTTCGACTCGTCCACACGGCGGTTCACGGTCGACACGATCCGCTCGATCGTCTGCATCAGCTGCTCGTGCGAGGCGAACCGGAGCGGGAGCTGCTCCACCCGCCCGCCGCGCTCCACGAAGATCTGGTCGGGGCCGTTCACCATGATCTCGGTGATCGAGGCGTCTTCGAGGAGCGGTTCCAGGATCCCGAGGCCGAGCGCCTCGTCCACCACCCGGCGGATCAGCTGTGCCCGCTCGCCGGTGGAGAGCACCGGCCCCTCGCGGCTGATGATGTGCCCGAGCACCCGCTCAAGCCGGGCCCGGCGCTCGGCGGCGGCGAGGGACGACATCTCCGCGAGGTCGATCTCCTCCAGGAGCTTGGCGCGGTAGGAGGCGACCAGATGGCCGTCCTCGCGCCCCGGTCCCGTCTCCTCGGGAGCGGCGATCCGTGCCCGCAGACTCATGTCATCTCTCCAGTCTTCTCGGGGCGGCTCGTCCGCATCAGTTCTGCTGCCGGAGCTTCGGCATGGTGGAGGTGCGGGTGGTGGTGCCGAAGAATCCGTCGCCCAGACCGGGGATGACGCTGGGGATCGTGATGGTGACGGTGTACGAGACGCCGTCTCCCCCGCCCCCGGCGGGTGCGACCTCCGGCTTCAGCCAGCCGCTGACCGCGGCCGTCCCCGCGGCCACCGGGTCCAGCACCGGCTCGCCCGCCCGCGGCGCGTCGAGACTCGCCGCCCGCGCCGCCGCCCGCGCCCCCGTACCCGCCTGGTTCGCGGCGTACGCGGCGACCCCGAGCTGGATCGCGGCGAGGCCGACGAGCAGCAGAATGGCGACGAACCCGATGTACTCCAGGGCGACTTGACCGCGGTCGTCCCGGTCGCGCCCTCGATGCGTACGCATGCGCACGGCTCAGCGCTCCTTCACATGGGCGGCGGTGCCCTCGACGGGAAAGCCGTTGAGGACGCCCGGGATCAGGATGGGGATCTTGAGGGTGACCTTCGCCCCGTACATCCCGGCCCCGTCCGCTCCGCAAGCGGGAGGGCCTGCCTGGAGGGACGAGGGCACCTCGCGCAGGGCCGCCGTCTCGCACGCGGCGGCTCCGTCGCCCTCCGCCGCCGCCCCCGCCCGCGCCCCTTCGTCCGCCGCGTTGCCCACGAGGACGAAGGCGTAGCCGACCAGGGCACACTGCCACAGCGCGACGAGCAGGAGCAGGATCAGCGGGACCACTCCGATGAACTCGATCACCGTCTGCCCCCGATCCCGTCCGCCCGCGCGGCTCCGCCTCAGCCGCACTTCGCGCGCCAGGCGCAGCCCCCGCATCAGGACCCCTTGCGCCGGAGCACCAGGCCGGAGCCCCGGGCGGCGCGCGCCTTGGCTCTGCCGTCCGGGGCCTTGAGCAGGCCGATCTCGCCGGCCAGGGCCCAGATGGCCTGCTTGACCGTGCTCTTGTGGTCCAGATCGTGCAGCCGGCCCGCGTCCACGGCGGACTGGAGTTCCTTGAAGTGGGCCGGCACGGCGGTCTGGGAGACCCTGGTGCCGGTGATCTTCTGGACCAGCGGGGGCTGGATCTCGGTGTTCCGGGTGTGCCGGTTCACCACGGTGGTGGTCTCCTCGGCCTTGCGGATCTGGAGCCGGTCCCACATCCGTACGGTCCGCTTGGCGCCGCGTACGGACACGACGTCCGGGGTGGTGACGAGGAGCGCGACGTCAGCCATCTCGACCGCGGCCGCGTTGGCGGCGGTCGTCTGAGTGCCGCAGTCCACGACGACGGCCTCGTAGCGGGTGCGCAGGGCGCCGATGATCTGGCGGGCGGACCGGTCCGTGACCTCCTCGCCGCGCTCCCCCTCGGCGGGGGCGAGCAGCAGGGCAAGCCCGCTCTCGTGGTTGAAGACGGCGTCGGCCAGGACGCGGGGCGAGATGTCGGTGATCGCGGCGAGGTCGGCGATGGAACGCCGGAACTGCACGTCCAGGTAGGAGGCGACGTCGCCGGCCTGGAGGTCCAGGTCGAGCAGCACGGTGGTGCGGCCCGACGCCCGTGAGGCGAGGGCGAGTTGTACCGCGACGAGGGTGGTGCCGACACCGCCCTTGGCCCCGGTGACGGTGGTGACGGTGCCGCCGGGCCCGGTGAAGACGTCAAGGTTCGCACCCAGGTGCCGACGTACGCCCGCGGACCACTGGGCCGCCGCTTGGACCCGTACCGCGAGCTCCTCGTACGACAGCGGCAGCGCGACCAGGCCACGGGCGCCGGAGTCCATGGCGGCGGAGAAGACCGCGGGCCCGGCGTCGGAGGAGATCAGGACGACGCCGACCGCCGGGAAGCGCAGGGCGACCTCCCGGATCAGTTCGAGGGCCGGGACCGGGCCGATGCGCTCGTGGACCAGAACGACCTCGGGGAGTTCGTCCAGGGACTCACCCGCGAGCCTGGCCAGGGTGTCGAGCAACTGTGTGGAGTCGCCGACCGGTACCGCGGGTTCGGCGTCGGGGAGCTGGCTGAGCAGGGTGGTGACGGATCGGGCGGCGTCCGCGTCGGAGACGGCCGGAAGGATTCGGGTGGTCATCCGCACCTCACTGGTCCTTTTCGAGCCGGTACGTACGGTCACCGGGGGGAATCGTGCTGTCGCCGTTGCCGCGGCCGACCAGCGCGAGACGGACATGGGTGGCGAACGACTCGGCGTAGGCGACCCGTTGGGCGTCCAGGGTGTTGAGGGCGAAGGTGATGGGGACGGCCTGCGTGGTCTGGTTCTTGTCCGACGCGCTCGGGGTCAGGGCCTGGACGGCGCCCACCTGGATCACGCGGGCGTTGGCGACGATGAGTTTGGACTCGGGGGTGTCGCCCTGTTTGGTCGCGGGGAACGTGGCGAAGATGTTGACGCTGTCGTTCCCGTTGATCTTTCCCGCCACTCCCGTCGACGCGTCGATCATGATGGCGATCTCCTGCTCACCCGGCTTGAGTTGGGGCCGGTCGGTGAACATGCCGTCCTGGAGCAGCGAGCCCTTGGTGAGATGGGTCGCCGCCATCTTGCCGATGACGTCGGAGAGATCGGTGACCGCACCCTGCGAGAGCCAGCGTTTGGGCATGCTCGTCCTGACGAACTGGTCCGCCTTCAACGGCGCGTAGGCGTCGATGTCGTCCTTCAGTTTGTACGCCGTCACCTCGGGGCCCACCTTGGAGTCCACGTCGCTGATCACCATGAGCACCCCGGCGAACGCACCGAGGGCACACAGGAGCGAGAGGAGGAGAAGGATGATGCCGCGGCGCTGGCGGGAGTTCATTGACCGTACGACCTCGTTCGCTGACGTGGGGCAGGGCGGGCACATGCCGTGCTGGGGCCGGGTGTCGCGGTCACGGGCCCGGCGCGATGGCGCGGCGGCGTTCGGCCCGGGTAAGGGGCCGGGAGCGGTAGGCGGAGGCCGGCACGGGGGCGAGGGCGACGCCCCCGTGCGGCGGGTCGGCCTCATCCTCGGGCGGCTGGCGGGAGGCGCAGAATCCACAGCGGTCGCCGATGAGTTCCATGGGGCACCAGCGGCACTGTTCGCGCCGCACCGAGGCCACCAGTTGGTAGAGCACCGCGATGTCGGGCAGATAGGCGGCGAACTCGGTCAGCTTGCCGGTGCCCCACCAGGCGGCCGAGTCGACAGGCAGGGCGGTCTCCTGAACGGCCCTGATCCGCCAGGCGGGGGCGAGTGTGCCGGTGATCCACTCGGCGCTGGCGGACCCCCTGGCCAGCAGCAGCTCGCAGGCGAAGTCGGGCCCCTCCAGGGTGGCCGCCGGGCCCAGCTTGACGAGCTGGGGCGTCGGGTTGGCGAGGACGGCGAACTGGCTCCCGGGCATCCATGACTTGGCATGGGCGGTGAGCCCGACCGGGACGCGCTCCAGACGCGTCACGGAGTTGAGCACGGCTCCGGCGTGGATGTAGTGCGACAGCAGCCGGGCCGCCGACGCGATGACACCGGGGCTGAAGTCACATACCGAGAGCTGTCTCAACTGCCTTACCAGAATGGCCAGTCCGAGCGGGGGCAGCTCGGATTTGATCAGCGTGATCCGGTCGGTTTCCAGCAGCGACCGAACAGTGTGCAGCCGCTGTTCATGGGCCGCCGGAATGGACGCCGGACAGAAGGCAATGACGTACCCGTGCTGTTCCAGGAGGCGCTGCATGTCGACGAGTGCGGAGTCGAGCGGCTGGGCGTCCGGCGACTGGAGCAGAGCCGCGAGCGGCGTCTGCGGGTCGGTCGGCGGCAACACCAGGTCGGGGCTGGTGACGGCTATCGCGGTCGGCACGTCCCGGGCCCCCGTTCACTGATCGCGGTCGCCACCCAGGGCCCCCGTTCCATGCGGTGCGCGAGGCTGCGCGAGCCCCCACGACCGCAACTGATCCTTGCCATTCCCACCTGCATCAGCACTTTATCCACGACCTACCGGCCGGAGAACCGTCTTCTCCTTTCCTGTGTGCTTCCGGGGCCGGTTTTGGTGCGCGTGGGACGGGAGTTGCGTACGAAGTCGGCCATCCCCGGGCTGGAATTGATCCTCGCCCACCGGAGCCGGGCCGCACCCGGTTCCCCCCCCCCCCCCCCCCGGCCCCACCCCCAGGTCCGTGCGAGAGGTCTTGACAAGCGAATTGGTCTGGACCAAGTTGTGCGACCAGGACGACGACCTCCCCCGCCTGCCGTCCCGCTTCCCCGTTCCTTCACTTCCCCCTTCACTCCCCACCCTCCCCACTCCCCTCCCGGAGGCAGCAAGTGAACCGCGCGAGACATGCAAGGCTCGCCCTGGCCGTGGTCGCGGCCGGTGCCCTGTCCATAGCCGGGCTCGCCGGCACCGCCCAGGCGGCCGACGTCAACAACGCCAAGAACGCCGGGTTCGAGTCGGGCCTCGGCAACTGGAGCTGCACGGCCGGGAGCGGCGTCGCCGTCTCCTCGCCCGTGCACGGCGGAACGGCCGCCCTCAAGGCCACGCCCTCGGGCTCGGACACCGCGCAGTGTTCGCAGACCGTCGCCGTGAAGCCCAACTCGACCTACACGCTGAGCGCTTGGGTCCAGGGCAGTTACGTCTATCTCGGCGCCAGCGGCACCGGCACCACCGACGTATCGACCTGGACGCCCGGCACGGGCAGCGGCTACGGCCAGCTGACCACCAGCTTCAAGACCGGCTCGTCCACCACTTCCGTGCAGATCTACACGCACGGCTGGTACGGCCAACCCGCCTACTACGCCGATGACTTCTCGGTGTTCGGGCCGGACGGCGGCGGGGGCGGCGACCCGGCCCCGACGGTCCCGGCGGCGCCCGCCGGCCTCGCGGTCGGCTCGGTGAGCTCGTCCTCGGTGAACCTGTCGTGGGGCGCGGTGTCGAACGCGACCGGGTACAACGTCTACCAGGGCGGCACCAAGGTGCAGTCGGTGACCGGCAGTTCGGCGACCGTGACCGGGCTGAGCGCGTCGACCTCGTACCAGTTCCAGGTGAGCGCGACCAACGCGGCGGGCGAGTCCCCCAAGTCGGCGGCGGTGACCGGCACCACCTCGGCCTCCGGCGGCAACCCGGGTGGCGGCGGGAACGTGCCCAAGCACGCGGTGACCGGCTACTGGCAGAACTTCAACAACGGCGCGACGGTCCAGAAGATCAGCGATGTGCCGGCGGACTACGACATCATCGCGGTGGCCTTCGCGGACGCCACCAGCACGCCGGGCGCGGTGAGCTTCACGCTCGACTCGGCCGGTCTCGGCGGTTACACCGTCGACCAGTTCAAGGCGGACATCGCGGCCAAGCACGCGGCCGGCAAGTCCGTGATCATCTCGATCGGCGGCCAGAACGGCACGATCTCGGTGAGCGACTCCAACTCGGCGAACAACTTCGCCAACTCGGTGTACTCGCTGATGCAGACGTACGGCTTCGACGGCGTCGACATCGACCTGGAGAACGGCCTCAACTCCACCTACATGACCCAGGCGTTGAAGGCCATCGCCGCGAAGGGCGGCAGCAAGACCGTCATCACGATGGCCCCGCAGACCATCGACATGCAGTCCCCGTCGAACGAGTACTTCAAGACGGCGCTCAACATCAAGGACATCCTGACCGTCGTCAACATGCAGTACTACAACAGCGGTTCGATGAACGGCTGCGACGGCAACGTCTACTCGCAGGGCACGGTCGACTTCCTGACCGCGCTCGCCTGCATCCAGCTCCAGGGCGGTCTCGATCCCTCGCAGGTCGGGCTCGGCCTGCCGGCCTCCACGTCCGGCGCGGGCAGCGGCTACGTCTCGCCGTCCGTGGTGAACGCGGCGCTCGACTGCCTGACCAAGGGCACGAGCTGCGGCACCTTCAAGCCGTCCAAGACCTACCCGACCCTGCGCGGCGCGATGACCTGGTCCACCAACTGGGACGCGAAGTCCGGCAACGCCTGGTCCGGCGCGGTCGGCCCGCACGTCCACGCCCTTCCGTAACCCGGGGCACGTACATCCCCAGCGCGTCCACGCGCACCGCATACGGCAGCGGCGCCGCCCGAACTCCCGGGCGGCGCCGCTGTCGTGCCGGTTCAGCCGGTCACGGCTTGGGCAGGGTGCAGCCCGCGCGGCTCAGGTCGATCTTGTTGCCGGCGCCGACGCAGGCGACGATGATGTACGTCTCCTCGGCGTAGTTGGTGCCCTGGTGGACGGTGACGTTGCCGTTCTGGTCCACCTCGCACGGGTTGTTCTCGGTGCAGCGCTCGCCGTCCTCGTTGCCGGTGTTGTTGACGGCGACGACCTTGCCGGTCGTCGTGTCGATCACCGGGGAGCCCGAGGTGCCGCCGATGGTGTTGCACGACGGGGTGTAGCGGACCGAGTCCTTCCAGGTCCAGTCGCCCTCCTTCAGCCGGTAGACGAAGCCGTCCACATTGCAGCTGTAGGTCCGCTTCCAGTACCCGGACACGACCTTGATGGCCGAACCCTGGGTCGGATGGACGTCGTTGAGGGTGAGCGCGCTGATCCCGTAGCTGCTCTGGATCTGGGCGTAGGTGGTGTTGAGCTGGTAGATCGTGATGTCCGTGTCGGTCATCGTGGCGTACGCGACCTTGCTCGCGCGCAGCGTGGCGACCTTGGAGCCGGACGCGTTGAGCAGCGAGAAGGTGCGGGACGACGGCTGATTGGTGATGACTTCGCCGGCGGCGGGGAAGCCGGTCTCCAGGCAGTGGCCGTTCGAGAGCACGAGCGCGGGGTCGCTCGGCTGCGAGCTGGGCATGCGGATGACGGAGCCCGAGCAGTTGCTCAGCGCCACCGTTCCGGCGAAGTTGACCGCCTTCACGGCCGGCTCGGCCGCCTTGGCGGCGGGCTTGGCGGGCGTGGGTGTCGCCGTCTGTGCGGCCAGGGCCGGGGCTGCGGACGCTCCGACGAGGAGCAGGCCGAACAGCGCGCCGACGAGAGGCTTCTTCATGTGGGGGTTCCCCTCTGAATGACGGTGCCGAAGGTCCTTCGGCTTGTCATGGGCACCGCCATTCTTGAGTGCCGTCACCCCAACCGACAAGTGGGCGGGCTCAGTTGAGCGGAGGCGAATCGCCCCGTCCTGCCCGGCTCTTCGCCTATACGGGGCCCAGCCAGTGCGCGACGGACCGCGCGGCGGCCGACACCCACGGGCCGAGGGAAGCCGGGAGGCAGAGGCCGTAGATGAGCGGGAGGGGGGACAACAACGTATAGGTGGCCCACCTCTCCAGCAGTTGGTCGCCCGAACAGCCGCCCGCCTTGAGGACGAGGACCTTCAGCAGCGCCCCGAGGGCGTAGCCGAACACGAGGGAGCCCACGACGTAGACGGCACCCCACGCGACGGCCGGCCCGTGCGGGTTCGCGTACATCTCGCGGATGCTCACGCCCGCCAGCAGGGGAACGGCGTTGGACAGCAGGAAGGCGGGCGCGATCGCCCAGAGGCTCGCGTCGGCGTCGGACTTCGCCGGGGAGCGCTTCGGTTCGGTGCCCTCGGGGCCCGCCGCCACGAGACCGGCCGCATCGGCACCGGTGCCGGAGAGGTCGGTGCCGGAGCCGCCGGCAGCGGAGACCTCGGTGCTGGAGGTCCCGCTGCCCGACAGCGCGGTGCCGGAGGTCCCGCTGCCCGACAGCGCGGTGCCGGAGGTTCCGCTGCCCGACAGCACGCCGCCAGAGGTCCCGCCGCCCGACAGCGCGGTGCCGGAGGTCTCGCCGCCGGAGGCCGGGGCGTCCGTGTCCGGCCACGGGTCCGGTTCGCCGTCCAGCGCGAGAGGCGGCGGCTTCCACCCGCACCCGTCCTCCCCCGCGAAGGGGTCCCCGGCGTCGGCCCGGCCTCCCTGCTCCGGGGTGCGCGGAGCCGCCTCCGGAGCCGCGGCGCTCTCGCCGACGAGCTCCCCCGCCACCACGCGGCCGTCCGCCCCTTCGTCGCGCCGCAGGGACATCTCGTCACCCAGCCGCTCCAACGAGGCGCGCAGTTCGGCGAGTTCGGCGTCGGCGGTGTCGATGAACCGGTCGTAGTCGTCGAGCGCGGGCTCGGGGTCGGGCTCGGGCTCCCGCTGCGGCTCCTGGACCTCCTGCCGGCGCCGGAGCTCCTCGATCTCCCTGCGGTACTCGTCCGCCGCGCGCCGGGCCTCGGTCAGCAGCCGCTCGGCCACCTCGCGGTCCTGCTGCGCCTCCTTCAACTTGCCCTGTACAGCGCGGAGTTTGAGCCCCGACTCCTGGAGCTCGGCCTGGATTTCGCCGTACGCCTCGGCGCGGCCCTCGGCGCGGGCGCGAACCGCCTTGCGTTCCAGCGCCTCGCACCGCTCCTCCAGGGAGCCCACCGCGTGCAGCAGCACGGTGACGATGCGGTCGGCCTCGCCCCGGTAGGTCTCCGCGTCGGCGCCCCTGTCGAGGAAGACGTTGAGGGTGTAGTCGCGCTGCTCGATCAGCTGATCGCGGCGCGCCTGGTACACGCGCCCGTCGTCGGATGCCTCTCCGCGCATGCCGCCGTCCCCCGAGTCCACTCGAATCGAACAGCACTTTAGCGCTCCTGGCGGTTCAACGCAGCGCGTGCTGTGCCGAGTTGAGGTACTCGGGGCGGCGGCGGCCGGTGCGCTAGATCACCAGGCTGAGCAGCGCCGCCACCGCGAAGCCCGCGACCGACAGGACCGATTCCAGAACCGTCCAGGACTTCAGGGTGTCGCGCTCGGTGATGCCGAAGTACTTGGCGACCATCCAGAAGCCGCCGTCGTTGACGTGCGAGGCGAAGATCGAGCCGGCCGAGATGGCCATGATGATCAGGGCCAGGTGGGCCTGGGAGTAGCCGGAGCCCTCCACCAGGGGGACCACGATGCCGGCCGTGGTGACGATCGCGACCGTCGCCGAGCCCTGGGCCACGCGCAGGACGACCGAGATCAGCCAGGCCAGCAGGATCACCGGGAGGCCGACGCTGTGGAAGGTGCTGGCGAGCGCGTCGGCGATGCCCGATGCTTTCAGGACCGCGCCGAAGATGCCGCCCGCGCCGACCACGAGCAGGATGTTGCCGACCGGCTTGAGCGACGAAGTGGACACCGTCTCCAGGGACTTGCGGGACCAGCCGCGCCGGATGCCGAGCAGGTAGTAGGCGAGGACCAGGGCGATGGTCAGGGCCACGAACGGGTTGCCGAAGAACTCCAGGACCGAGCGGAGCGTGGAGGGGTCGAGGGCGATCGAGGAGAACGTGGCGGCCAGGATCAGGATCAGCGGGGTGCCGATGATGGCGAGCACCGCGCCGAGCGACACCGGCTCCTCGCGCGGAGTGACCCCGGATGCCTGCTGTTCGGCGGCGACGGCGGCCCTGGCCTCCTCGGCGGCCTCGACCATGTCCTGCGGGACCTCGACGAAGATGCGCTTGCCGATCCAGGCGGCGTAACCCCAGGCCGCGAGGACGGACGGGATGCCGACGAGGGCGCCCATCAGGATGACCCAGCCGAGCGAGACGTGGAACAGACCGGCCGCGGCGACCGGGCCGGGGTGCGGCGGCAGGAAGGCGTGGGTCATGGACAGACCCGCGAGCAGCGGCATGCAGTAGAGCAGGATCGACTTGCCGGACCGCTTGGCGGCGGCGTAGACGATCGGCGCGAGGACGAAGATGCCGACGTCGAAGAAGACCGGGATGCCGAAGATGAGACCGGTGAGGCCCATCGCGAGGGGGGCGCGCTTCTCGCCGAAGAGGGTGAGCAGGCGGGTGCTCAACACCTCGGCCCCGCCGCTGACTTCGAGGATCGCGCCGAGCATCGTGCCGAGGCCGATGATGATGGCGACGTGTCCGAGGATGCCGCCCATGCCGGACTCGATGACCGAGACGGCGGCGGACTTCTGCACGGTTCCGAAGAGTTCGGTGACCGAGAGCCCGGCGCCGAGGCCGACGGCTATGGAGACCGCGAGCAGCGCCACGAAGGGCTGGAGCCTGACCTTGATGATCAGGAAGAGCAGCAGGGCTATGCCCAGGACGGCGACGGTCAGCAGGCCGGCGGTGCCGCCGATGAGGGGGAGGATGCCTCCCGTGTGCACGGGGGGTGGTGGGGCGGCGGCCGCGACAGCGTGGAACAACATGTGCCAACTCCGTTGTCAAGCAGGGGGGTTCCAGGGCAGGGGGGACCGCGGCACGGCGCCCCGGCGGTCCGGGGCGCCGCACCGTGCGGCGGGTCGAGCGGTGTGACTAAGGCGGTCAAGGAACTAGGCGTCCAGGACCGCGAGGGCGTCGATCTCGATGAGCAGGCCCGCGGGGAGGCCGACGTACACCGTGGTGCGGGCGGCGGCGGGGGCCTTGAGGCCCTGCTCCTCGAAGTACGCGTTGTAGATCTCGTTCATCTCCGCGAAGTGGTCCACGTCCGTGAGGTAGACGCGCATCATCATCACGTCGTCCCAGCTCGCGCCGCCCTCCTCCAGGATCGCCTTGACGTTGGCGAAGGTCTGGAGGGTCTGCTCGCGCAGGGTGGGGCCCGCCGGGGTCGGCGCCTGGCCCTCGACGGCCGGCAGGAAGCCGACCTGGCCGGCGACCTGGAGGATGTTGCCCTTGCGCACGCCGTGCGAGAACTTGGCGGGCGGGGTGGTGTGCGTGGCCGGGGTGATGGCGGTCTTAGCGGTCATCGGAACTTCCTTGTGCGGAGGGGGTGTTGGGTGCGGTGCCGGAGTACTCGCGGCTGATCGCTTCCGCGGTGCGGCGCACCTGGGGAAGCAGGGTGAGGAGTTCCTCGGCCGTGACGACGACGTTCGGCGCCGACACCGACATGGCGGCGACGACCCGGCCGTCCGCACCGTGGATGGGGGCCCCGATGCAGTTGATGGACTCCTCGTGGCCACCGAGGTCGGTGGCCCAGCCCTGTTCGCGCACCGTCGCCAGTTCCTTGAGGAAGGCGGCGGCGTTGGGTGTCGAACGGGACGTGTAGGTGGGGTAGTCGAGCTTCTCCGCGACGGCGCGGCGCTCGGCCTCGGGCAGGTCGGCAAGGAGCAGCTTGGCGACGGCGGCCACCGTGATGGCGACGGGCTTGCCGATGCGGGAGTACATCCGCACCGGGTAGCGGCTCTCGACCTTGTCGATGTAGAGGACCTCGCCCTCCTCGTGCACGGCGAGGTGGACGGTGTGCCCGATCCGCTCGTTGAGCGCGACCAGGTGGGGGTGGGCGATCTCGCGCACGTCCAGGTTCTCGACGGCCTCCTGCGCGAGGGCGAAGAGCCGGGCGCCGAGCCGGTAGCGCTGGTCCTCCTGGCGGTAGACGAGCCCGTGCTCGTGCAGGGTGCGCAGGAGCCGCAGCGCGGTGGACTTGTGCACCCCCAGCCGGTCGGCGACCTGCCCGAGGTCGGCGGGCCCCTGCGCGAGCAGCGGCAGGATGCTCAGCGCCCGGTCGACGGTCTGGCTCATGACGTACGTACCTCCTGGTCGTCCCCCGTCCACCCGGGGCCGAGACGAAGTGTCCCCCAGGCGGCGTCGTCCAGGGCCACGAGCCGGTCGGCGTGGACGCGCGCCGGGGGCTGGGTGAGGTCGCCGGGGACGGTGAGCACGGCGGCGGCCATGAGGTGCCCGTGCCGGATGCGGTCGCGTACGCCGAGGCCGCGCAGGGTCGCGGAGAGGAACCCCGCGGCGAACGCGTCGCCCGCGCCGACGGGGGCGACGACGTCGACGCGGGGGGAGGGCGCGAAACAGCCGGCTTCGTCGGACGCGGGGGAATCCCCGCGGGCGAACACGGTCGCTCCCGCCGCGCCCTGCTTGACCACGAGCACCCCCGGCTCGGGCAGGGCGGTCCGCACGGCGGCGGCGCCGCGCAGCCCCCACGCGGCCTCCGCCTCGTCCTCGCCGACGAACACGATGTCCGCGCCGCGGGCGAGGTCGAGCAGGACCCGCGGCCCGGCCGCGTCCCGCCACAGGCCGGGCCGGTAGTTGACGTCGAAGGAGACCGTGGGACGGCCGGGGCGGCCCACCACCAGGTCGCGCATCAGGGCGAGGCAGTCGTCGGACAGGGCCGCGGTGATCCCGGACAGGTGCAGGATGCGGCCCGTCCACAGGTCGCGGTACGGGACGGTCGCCGGCGACATCGCGGAGGCGGCCGACCCGGCGCGGTAGTAGAGCACCTCGTGCCCGTCGGCCGCCCGGTCGTCGGCGGTGCGGAAGTAGATCCCGGTGGGCCGCTCCGGGTCACGGCGTACGGCACGCACATCGACGCCGTACGAGCCGACCGCCTCGACCAGGTGGTCGCCGAAGCCGTCCGCGCCGACCCGGCTGACCCAGCGTGTGCTGTGTCCGGCGGCGGCGAGCGCGCAGGCCACGTTGGACTCGGCGCCGCCGATCCCCCGCTCGAAGGCGGGCACGTCGGCGAGGCGGCCCGGCCGGGCGGGCAGGAAGGTGACCATGGACTCGCCGAGGCAGACGACGTCGACGGGGGTGTCGGCGCCGTCCGTGACGGCTGGGGATCCGGTGGTCACTGCTGGCTCCTCGCTGCTGGGCGGCCGGGGCCGGTCATTGACCCGGCGTTGGCCCGGATGTTAGACAGCATTGAGCGATATGCGCAATGGGTGTTGCAGATGTTGCAACGCCATCCCCCGAGGAGGGTGAGGTTTCCGTGGCAGCCACCGATCGCGAAGACAGGCTTGCGGCGCTGAGCGCCGAACGCGTCGACCACCGTTTCAAGGGCCTGCCGCCGGACGCCGAGGGGCTCACCGTGGCCGAGCTCGCCGCCGAGCGCCGCGACCTGTTCACCGGCGGTTTCACCACGCCGGTCCTGACCCTGTCGGCGGAGGCCGTCGAGCACAACCTCGCGCTCCTGGAGACGTACGCGGAACGCCACGGCCTCGCCTTCGCGCCGCACGGCAAGACCTCGATGGCGCCGCGGCTCTTCGCCCGCCAGATCGAGCGCGGCGCCTGGGGCATCACACTCGCGGTGCCCCACCAGGTGCGGGTGGCAAGGGCGTTCGGAATCGAGCGGATCTTCCTCGCGAACGAACTCGTCGACGCGGTGGCGCTGCGCTGGATCGCGGGCGAGCTGGAGCGGGACGAGGCGTTCCGCTTCATCTGTTACGTCGACTCCGTACGCGGGGTCGAGCTGATGGACCAGGCCCTGCGCGGCTCGGCCCGGCGGGTCGACGTGGTCGTCGAGCTCGCGGCGGGCGAGGGCGCGCGCACGGGGGTGCGTACGGAGGCGGGGTGCGCGGAGGTCGCCGACGCGGTGGCCGCCACGTCCACGCTGCGGCTCGTGGGGGTCGCCGGGTACGAGGGCGAGGTGCCCTCGGCCGACCCCGAGCGGGTCCGCGCCTACCTGGCCCGGCTCGTCTCGCTCGCCGCGGACTTCGACAAGGCGGGACGCTTCTCCGGGCTCGGGATCTCCGAGATCGTGCTCAGCGCGGGAGGCTCCGCCTGGTTCGACGCGGTGGCGGACGTGTTCGCCTCCGTGCCCCAACTGAGCCTTCCCGTGCTGAAGTTGCTCCGCTCCGGGGCGTACGTGTCGCACGACGACGGGCACTACCGGAAGCTGACCCCCTTCAACCGGGTGCCCGCGGAGGGATCGCTTCAGCCGGCCTTCCGGCTCTGGGCCCAGGTCGTCTCGCGGCCGTCGCCGGAGCAGGCGTTCGTGAACGCGGGGAAGCGGGACGCGGCGTACGACCTCGATCTGCCCGAGGCGCAGGTCGTGCGGGACGCCCGCACCGGGGAGGTACGGGATGCCTCCGGCATCTCGGTCACCGGGCTCTCCGATCAGCACGGGTGGCTGCGGACGGAGCCGGGGGTTTCGCTGGCCGTCGGGGACTGGGTGGGGATGGGGCTCTCGCATCCGTGCACGGCGTTCGACAAGTGGGGGCTCGTGCCGGTGGTGGGGGCGGACGGGGTGGTCTCGGACTACCTCCGCACGTACTTCTGACCCCGGCCCGCCCCCAGCCCCCGTACGGGCCGGCGCCAAGGTCTTCAGGGGCGCGGGGAACTGCGCGACCCGCCCCGCACGGCCCGCAGCCGAACCGGGGGACCCGGGGCGCAGCCCCGCAAAGCCCCCCCGGGAGGGTTCAGGGAAGGGGCGGGGAGGGGCCAGAACCCGGGGTCCGGGGCGGAGCCCCGGCGCACCGCACACCGGGGCCCGCCCGGCGTCGCAGTCACCACCAGAACCGACAAGAAGAGGCGGCATGGACCTGGTCATCCGGGGCGCACGCGTCATCGACGGCACCGGCACCCCCTCGTACCCCGCGGACGTCGGCCTGAGCAACGGCCGGATCGAGAAGATCCGGCAGCCCGGCGAGCCCCCGCTCACAGCGCGCCGCACTCTCGATGCCCACGGCCTCGCCCTCTCCCCCGGGTTCATCGACATGCACGCCCACTCCGACCTCGCCCTGCTCCGCGACCCGGACCACAGCGCCAAGGCCGCCCAGGGCGTCACCCTGGAGGTGCTCGGGCAGGACGGGCTCTCGTACGCGCCCGTCGACGACCGCACGCTCGGCGAGGTGAGACGTGCCATCACCGGGTGGAACGGCGACGGCAGCGACATCGACTTCGACTGGCGGTCCGTCGGCGAATACCTCGACCGGCTCGACCGCGGCATCGCGGTGAACGCCGCCTACCTGATCCCGCAGGGCACCGTGCGGATGTACGCCGTCGGGTGGGACGACCGGCCCGCCACACCGCAACAGCTCGACCGGATGCGGGAGTTGGTCGCCCAGGGCCTGGAGGAGGGCGCCGTCGGGATGTCCTCCGGGCTCACCTACACGCCGGGCATGTACGCCACGGATTCCGAGCTCACCGAGCTGTGCCGGGTCGTGGCCCGCTACGACGGCTACTACTGCCCGCACCACCGCTCCTACGGCGCCGGCGCCCTCGACGCGTACGAGGAGATGGTCCGGCTCACCCGGGACGCCGGATGCGCGCTGCACCTGGCCCACGCCACCATGAACTTCGGCGTGAACAAGGGCCGCGCGCCCGAGCTCCTCGGTCTGCTCGACGACGCCCTGGCCGCCGGGGCCGACATCTCCCTCGACACGTATCCGTACACGCCCGGCTGCACAACTCTCGTCGCGATGCTGCCCAGTTGGGCGAGCGAGGGCGGGCCCGAGGCCATTCTCGCGCGGCTCCGCGACGACGACACCGCCGAGCGCATCCGGCACCACATGGAGGTCGTCGGCGCGGACGGCTGTCACGGCGTGCCCATCGAGTGGGACACCATCGAGATCTCGGGCGTGAGCGACCCGGGGCTCGCGGGCTGCGTCGGCAAGACCGTCGCCGAGGCGGCGGCCCAGCGCGGCGAGGCGCCGTGGACCACCGCGCGCCGGCTGCTCGTCAACGACCGGCTCGGGTCGACCATCCTCCAGCACGTCGGGCACGAGGAGAACGTGCGGGCCATCATGCGGCACCCGGTGCACACCGGCGGAAGCGACGGCATCCTCCAGGGATACAAGCCGCACCCGCGCGCCTACGGCACGTTCCCGCAGTATCTCGGGCGCTACGCACGGGAGTTGGGCATCATGTCGCTTGAGGAGACCGTCGCCCATCTCACCTCGCGCCCGGCCGCCCGGCTGCGCCTTCCCGACCGGGGTCTGGTCCGCGAGGGCTACCGCGCGGACCTCGTCCTGTTCGACCCGGACACCGTCGCCGCGGGCTCCACCTTCGAGTCCCCGCGCACGCTGCCCGTCGGCATCCCCTACGTCCTGATCGACGGCAGGTTCGTCATCGAGGACGGCCGGCGGACCGACGTGCTGGCGGGCCGCTCGGTGCGGCGGACACCCGGCGCGCGCTGACCTGGCCCTTCGCCAGTTCGCGGGCCGCCGTCAGATAGACCGTGCGCAGCGGGCCGTACTCGGCCGTGTAGGCGAGCTGGGTCAGCGCGAGGGCCTGCAACGCCTTCGCGCTGCGCAGTGCGGCGCTCGGCGCGGCGGCGCCGACCACCTGGTCGAGGAGCTCGATGACCTTGTCGTAGTGGGGAGTCGGGGCGTCGTACTCCCGCTGTGCGGCGGCCAGCAGCCCCCGCCAGCGCAGTCGTCCACGGGACCGGTCGGTGGTGACCATGGCCTCTGCCTCCTGATGCGTGCGGTGCGATGGACGTACGTACGCCTTCGGACGCATCCCGGAGGCTAGGAAGGCCACCGCGCCCCGCACAACTCCCCCGCGGCCCGGGTGGCTCGATTCGCTCCCGGCCCCGCTCACGCCCGTGGGCGTATCCGTACCGCGACCTCTTTCGCGCCGGCCTGTCCCGAAGTGACGTGCAGGGTGCGCGACCTGGGGTCCCAGCCCGCCGCCTCGCCGTCGCCCGTGACCACGGCCCCGTGCGGGAAGAGCCGGGCGGGCAGATACACCTCCGTGGTGCCGCGCACACTTGCCTTCGGGCGCCAGGTCACCGAGAACGTGCGGCTCGGCTCGTCCCAGCCGTAGGAGACGGGGTCGCCCGCGATGGCCTTCGGCGCCGGGCGGTCCAGGACCGGGAGGAGCGGGGTGGGCTTCAGGCTCTGGTCCCAAGGGGCCCAGGGACCGGGGTCGTTGGACCAGTACGCGGTGCCCGCGCCCATCTCGTCGGCCAGTGCGCGCACCCTGGCGACGTAGTCCAGGGCGCCGGGCAGCGTGGCGTCCAGGCCGTACTCGCCGATCAGGACCGGGGCGCCGAGGCGCCGGGCGGTCTTCTCGGTCTGTTCCCGCCAGGAGGCGAGCGTGCGGTCGACCCACTTCCCGGTGTCCCCGGTGTAGCCGCCGCCGAGGTCCATGGGGAGGGGGTAGAGGTGGGGTGCGTACGCGATGCGCGCGTTCTCGCCGTCGCCGCGCGGGTCCTTGAGGTACGGAAGTCCGCTCGGCAGGCCCCAGTTGGCGCTGACCGCCGCGGGCTCGACGAAGATCCAGGAGTCGGGGTCGACGTCGCGGATCGCGGCAATGGTCCGCCGGTAGAGCGCGGCGAGCGGGCCGGCCTCGAAGGCGGGGCCCTGGACGCTGCCGCCGAAGGGCTCGTTCATCAGGTCGTAGCCGAGCACGGCCGGATCGCCGGCGAACCGCGCGGCGATGTGCGCCCAGGCGGCCGCGTAGTGCGCCCGCAGATCACGGCCGCCCGGGCGCGTCCCCCAGAAGTGGTCGAAGGCCCGTACCGTCCCCGGCTCGATGTACTTGAGTTCCCACTGGCCCTGCTCGGCGACCGGCAGGCCGTCGGGCTCGGTCGCCCACGCGGGGGCGCCGTTGCCCTTGACCGCGGGGCCGTAGACGTCCTGGTGCAGGTCGAGCATGACGTGGTAGCCGCGCGTCCCGTACCAGCGCACGCGCTCGGCGACCTGGGCGAGATAGCCGTCGTCGTACCTGCCCGGCTCCGGCTCGACGTTGCGCCACTGGATGAGGAAGCGGACGAAGTCGGAGCCGAGCGCGTCCGATTCGCGCTGTACGTCGGCCTCCTTGATCCAAGGGAGGCCGTCGGGAGGGGCCTTGGCGCTGGAGGCGGTGTTGAGTCCGGTCAGGACGAGGGCGCGGCCCCGGTCGTCGGTGATCCAGCGATGGCCGGTGGCCGTGTGCGCGGGTCCCGCGTCGGCGGGGCCGACCACGAGCAGAAGGGCCGCGGCCAGCGCGCCCGCCGCACCCCATGCCGCCCGTCCGCCCGTCCGTCCGCCCGTCCGTCCGCCCGTCCCCAGCCGCATGGGCGGACTCTAGAGGCTTCTTCTGCCGTTCAACACCCCTGTTCACAGGCGGAGTTGAGAATTGTTCAGCATCTTCTCATCGCTCGTGCGGTGCCCTAGGGTCCGGCCATGCGTCTGTCCGTGCGCCTGCCCGCGCGTGCGTCCACCCGCCCGTTCGGGCCGCCGTCCACGCGTCCCCGTCCGCGGCCGTCCACGCGCCCCCGGCCGCGGCTGCCCCGGATCGAGCCGGCCGTGGCCGCCGTCGCCGGGGTCTGCCTGCTGCTCGCGCTGCTCCTGGGCCTGACCCCGGCCCTGACCGCGTTCACCGCGCGCACCGGCCCGGCCCTGGTGCCGAGTGCGCTCGGAGTGCCGTTCGCACTGCCGTCGCTGCGTGCGGTGCCCCTGGGCGGCACCGGCGTGACCCAGCTCCTGTGCGAGGACTTCGCGGTGGCGGTCCTGGTCGCGGTGTCCGTGCTGCGGATGCGGCGGCAGCTGCGGCGGCACCCGGACGCGGGCCGCCCGCGCCGCTTCCTCGCGGGCTGGACCGCGCTGATCGCGGGCGCGGCGGCCTCGGGAGCGTGGCGGGGCCTGGTCACGGCCCGCCTGGTGGAGGCGGGACCCGTCGGCTGGCTGCTCTACGCGGCGGCCGGAGCGGTGTTCGGCGCGGCGTGGGGGGCGGCGGCCGGCTGGTCGGCGGGGGCGGCCGCACTGGCCGGGGTGGGCAAGATCTCACCCCGGACGCCCCGCACTCCCATTCCAAGCCTGGTCGCGCCCGGCGACCAGCAATCCCCGGGCAGCCCCGGGCCGGCGCATTGCGATGGAAGCCGGCGCCCGCGCCCCCACGACCCGACCGCACCAAATGGCGAGGCACCCGGCGAAACACGGTCGTAAGGTGGCCGTCATGCAGGTGATCCAGTCGACCAAGCTCGCCAATGTCTGTTACGAGATCCGGGGCCCGGTTCTCGAAGAGGCCATGCGCCTGGAGGCGGCGGGCCACCGCATCCTCAAGCTGAACACGGGCAACCCGGCGGCGTTCGGCTTCGAGTGCCCGCCGGAGATCCTGGAGGACATCCTCCGGAACCTGTCGGGTGCGCACGGCTACGGCGACGCGAAGGGCCTGCTGTCCGCGCGCCGCGCGGTGATGCAGCACTACCAGACCAAGGGGATCGAACTCGACGTCGAGGACGTCTACCTCGGCAACGGCGTCTCGGAGCTCATCCAGATGTCGATGCAGGCACTGCTCGACGACGGCGACGAGGTGCTCGTCCCGGCGCCCGACTACCCGCTGTGGACGGCCTCCGTCTCGCTCGCGGGCGGCACCGCGGTGCACTACCGCTGCGACGAGCAGGCCGACTGGATGCCGGACCTCGCCGACATCGAGCGCAAGGTCACCGACCGCACCAAGGCGATCGTCATCATCAACCCGAACAATCCGACGGGTGCGGTGTACGACGACGAGATGCTGCGCGGGCTCACCGAGATCGCCCGCCGCCACAACCTGGTCGTCTGCTCGGACGAGATCTACGACCGCATCCTGTTCGACGGCGCCACCCACACGCCGACCGCGGTCATCGCGCCCGACCTGATGGTGCTCACCTTCAACGGGCTCTCCAAGAACTACCGGGTGGCCGGCTTCCGCTCGGGCTGGCTGGCGGTGTGCGGGCCCAAGGCCCACGCCTCCTCGTACATCGAGGGCCTGACCATCCTCGCGAACATGCGCCTGTGCGCGAACATGCCCTCGCAGCACGCGGTGGCCACCGCGCTCGGCGGCCGGCAGTCGATCGAGCAGCTGGTACTGCCGGGCGGCCGGCTCCTGGAACAGCGCGACACGGCGTACGAGCTGCTCACGCGGATCCCCGGGGTCAGCTGTGTGAAGCCGAAGGGCGCGCTCTACCTGTTCCCGCGGCTCGACCCGGCCGTCTACAAGGTCAAGGACGACCGTCAGATGGTCCTCGACCTGCTGCGCGCCGAGAAGATCATGGTGGTGCACGGCACCGGCTTCAACTGGCCCGAGCCCGACCACTTCCGGATCGTGACGCTGCCCTCGGCCAAGGACCTGGCGGACGCGGTGACCCGGATCGGGGACTTCCTGGAGGGCTACAGCCAGATGTAGCCCGGGCCGTCCGCACCGCACCGGGAGGACCGGCTGGGACCCGGCTCAACTTTAGACTGAATCTAAGCTAGGATGGCTTCCTGAAACACTCAGGAGGCCATTCCCATGTACGAGCCGATCCGCACCAAGTCGGTCCACACGACGATGGCCGCCGACGACGCCCGCATCCCGCACCGCTCCCGCGAGGACGAGCTGGACATCCAGCTCGCCGGACACCTCTCCGCGCTGCTCGCCGTCACCGACGAGCTCGGGCTCACCGAGGCCGGGGACGCCATCGCCCGCCAGGTCGCGCGGCTGCGCGGCGGACTGCCGCCGGTGCGCCACGCGGGGCTCAGCGGCGCGGACGCGAGCGCCCTGCACGCCCGCGCCCACGCGCTCGCGGGCCGCGCCCTCCTCGTCGCCGCCTCGCGCGCCGACACCGCCGCCGCGATCCTGGCAGCGGAGCGCATGGACGCCCACGCGGCGGCCGGCTCGCTCACCGCCGCTTCCTGAAGCGGCCCCTGTTCGGCCCCGGTCCGCGAGCCGCGGAGGTCCGCGGACCGGGTGCCACTTCCCCAAGTGCCGTGACGTAGGCCCGAGTTGACGCACGCGCGATGCGGCGCGCGGCCCGGCGGCGTACTTCTGGTGCGGCACGCGCGGCGTACTTCTGGTGCGGCCCGGCGGCGTACTTCTGGTGCGGCACGCGCGAAAAGGCCGGCCCCCGGAGCCGTGAGGGGACTCCGGGGGCCGGTCCATGCGCGGCGGGTCACGAGTGACCCCACAGGTCAGGGCGGATGTCGAACCGACCCGCCGCGCACCTCCGGCCGAGCCAGGACAGGCGGCCGCGACCGGAGGGGGCTTCGGACGGGTCAGCCGAGGCGGGACACCAGGGCGCGGTACTCGTCCCACAGCTCCTTGGGCGCGTGGTCCCCGAAGGTGTTGAGGTGCTCGGGGACCAGCGCCGCCTCCTCGCGCCAGACCTCCTTGTCGACCTTGAGCAGGAAGTCGAGGTCGGCCTCGGGAAGGTCCAGGCCCGCGGTGTCCAGGGACTCCTTGGTCGGCAGGATGCCGATGGGGGTCTCCACGCCGTCCGCCTTGCCTTCGAGGCGCTCCACGATCCACTTCAGGACGCGGCTGTTCTCGCCGAACCCGGGCCACACGAACTTGCCCGCGTCGTTCTTGCGGAACCAGTTCACGTAGTAGATCTTCGGCAGCTTGGCCGCGTCCGCGGTCGCTCCGACCTTGACCCAGTGGGCCATGTAGTCGCCCATGTTGTAGCCGCAGAACGGCAGCATCGCGAACGGGTCGCGGCGCAGTTCGCCGACCTTGCCCTCGGCGGCGGCGGTCTTCTCGGAGGCGACGTTGGCGCCGAGGAAGACGCCGTGGTTCCAGTCGAACGACTCGGTGACCAGCGGCACCGCGGAGGCGCGGCGGCCACCGAAGAGGATCGCCGAGATCGGCACGCCCTTGGGGTCCTCCCACTCCGGCGCGATGGTCGGGCACTGCCCGGCCGGCACGGTGAAGCGGGCGTTGGGGTGGGCGGCCGGGGTGTCGGACGCGGGCGTCCAGTCGTTGCCCTTCCAGTCCGTGAGGTGCGCGGGCGCCGTCTCGGTCATGCCCTCCCACCACACGTCGCCGTCGTCGGTCAGCGCGACGTTGGTGAAGACGGAGTTGCCCCACAGCGTCTTCATGGCGTTGGCGTTGGTGTGCTCGCCGGTGCCGGGCGCGACGCCGAAGAAGCCGGCCTCGGGGTTGATCGCGTACAGCTGGCCGTCCTCGCCGAAGCGCATCCAGGCGATGTCGTCGCCGATCGTCTCGACCTTCCAGCCGGGGATCGTCGGCTCCAGCATGGCGAGGTTGGTCTTGCCGCAGGCGCTCGGGAAGGCCGCCGTGACGTACTTGGGCTCACCGTTCGGCGGGGTGAGCTTGAGGACGAGCATGTGCTCGGCGAGCCAGCCCTCGTCGCGGGCCATGACGGAGGCGATGCGCAGCGCGTAGCACTTCTTGCCGAGCAGGGCGTTGCCGCCGTAGCCCGAACCGTAGGACCAGATCTCGCGGGACTCCGGGAAGTGCGAGATGTACTTCGTGGAGTTGCACGGCCACGGCACGTCCGCCTCGCCCTCGGCGAGCGGCGCCCCCAGGGTGTGGACGGCCTTCACGAAGAAGCCGTCGGTGCCCAGCTCGTCCAGGACGCGCTGTCCCATGCGGGTCATGGTGCGCATCGAGACGGCGACGTACGCGGAGTCGGTGATCTCGACGCCGATCGCGGACAGCGGCGAGCCGACCGGGCCCATGCAGAACGGGACTACGTACATCGTGCGCCCGCGCATCGAACCGCGGAAGATGCCCTCGTCCCCCGCGAAGACGGCCTTCATCTCGGCCGGGGCCTTCCAGTGGTTGGTCGGGCCCGCGTCCTCCTCCTTCTCGGAGCAGATGAAGGTGCGGTCCTCGACCCGGGCGACGTCACGCGGGTCGGAGGCGGCGTAGTACGAGTTGGGGCGCTTGCTCTCGTCCAGCTTCTTGAAGGTGCCCTTGGCGACGAGCTCCCCGCACAGGCGCTCGTACTCGGTCTCGGATCCGTCGCACCAGACCACACTGTCCGGCTGGGTCAGTTCCGCGATCTCGTTGACCCACGAGATCAGTTCCTGGTGCTTGGTGGGGACAGAGAGGGGAGCCGCGATATCGCGCGCCACGATCGCTCCTAGATGAGGGTCTTTTGAGGGGTTTGACGTACTACTGCATTGCCGCCCCGTGGGGGCTGCGACCCGGATGCTTGACCCCGTGGATCCTCTTGGCGCTCATCCGGTGCCGACCGCACTCATCTGATCTTCCGCGTCGTTCGCCCATATGTCCAGGGGGCCTCTCACGTGAGCATCACCACTTACCGCCTTCTTAACTGCCATTTGCCGTTCACTTACCCGACGGCCGCGGGACGCACGGTGACGGGCCGTACCTATCCGTAACCTACGGGTCCGTAGGTAGCATGCGGACCATGACTGATCAGGTGATGGCTCACGCGATCGACCCGGTGACACAGATGGTGAAACCGAAGATGCGCGGCTGGCTGCACGCCGGGATGTTCCCGGCCGCACTGATCTCGGGCCTGGTGCTCACCGCGTTCGCGGGCTCCACCAAGGCGCGGATCGCCTGCGGGATCTTCGCTCTGACCGCCTGTCTGCTCTTCGGCGTCAGCGGCCTCTACCACCGGGGCAACTGGGGCCCGCGCGGCGAGGCGATCCTGCGCCGCCTCGACCACGCCAACATCTTCCTCATCATCGCGGGCACCTACACCCCGCTCACCCTCCTCCTGCTGCCCGGCTCCACCGGCCGGGTCCTGCTGTGGGCGATCTGGGCGGCGGCGCTGGCCGGCATCGCCTTCCGGGTGTTCTGGATCGGCGCCCCGCGCTGGCTCTACACGCCCTGCTACCTGGCGATGGGCTGGGCCGCCGTGTTCTTCCTGCCCGACTTCATGCGGACCGGCGGCATCGCGGTGCTCGTCCTGGTCGTGGTGGGCGGGCTGCTCTACAGCGCGGGTGGCGTGATCTACGGCATCAAGCGCCCGAACCCGTCCCCCCGCTTCTTCGGCTTCCACGAGGTCTTCCACTCGCTGACGCTCGCCGCGTTCGTCGTCCACTACGTGGGCATCTCGCTCGTCGCCTACCAGCACGGATAGCCCGACCCGCCCGATCCAGGGCCCTGGCGCACCAGCGCCGGGGCCCTTTTCGTATGGGCTCTTGTACCGGCGCAGATGTTGACAGTCAGACGCTTTTGAGAGTTACTTCCAAAAGGAAGAAGCTTCCATGCTGCGCGGCCGCGGCCCGACGCCGCGTACGCGACCAGCCGATACGGAACTCGCCGATACGGAACTCTTCGAGGAGGCCCCGGATGACGACACCGCCCGTACCACCGTCAGCAGCACCCTCCGCATCACCGCCCGCAGCACCACCCGCACCCCTCGCCGGCACCGCCAAGACACCCCCTGCGGCGGACCCCGCCCCGGCCCCGGACCCGCGCCGCTGGTGGGCGCTCGGGGCGATGGTCGCGAGCATGCTCGTGCTCGGCTTCGACATGACGATCCTCAACGTGGCGCTGCCGACCATGGCCGGGTCGCTCGGCGCCACCACCGGTCAGCAGCAGTGGATGGCGGACGCGTACGTCATCGTGTTCGCGGCGCTGATGCTGCCCGCGGGCCTGCTCGGCGACCGCTTCGGGCGCCGCCGGATGCTGATCACCGGGCTCGGCATCTTCCTCGTCGGCTCGCTCGTCGGGTCGCTCGCGGGCAGTGTCGCGCCGGTCGTCGCGGCCCGTGCGGTGATGGGCGTCGGCGGCGCGCTCGTCATGCCGCTCGCCCTCGCCGTGCTGCCCTCACTGTTCGCTCCGGACGAGCGCGGCAAGGCCGTCGGCATCGTCACCGCCGCCTCCGCGCTCGGGATGCCGCTCGGCCCGATCGTCGGCGGGTTCCTGCTCGACCACTTCTGGTGGGGCTCCGTCTTCCTGATCAACGTCCCGATGGTCGCCATCGGGATAGCCGCCTGCGCCTTCCTGCTCCCCGAGACCCGCGACCCCTCGTCGCCCCGGCTGGACGTCCTGTCCACGGCGCTCACCGCGGCCGGGCTCGGCGCGCTGATCTACGCCGTCATCGAGGCGCCGGGCCGGGGCTGGAGCAGCCCGCTGGTGCTGGCCATGCTGGGCGCGGGCGCGCTGCTGATCGCGGCCCTGGCCGTACGGGAACGGCGGGCCGCCCGCCCGATGCTGGACCTCACCCTGCTGGGCCGCCGGCCGTTCCTGCTGAACACGCTCGCGGCGACGCTGGTCATGTTCATCCTGTCCGGCCTGATGTTCGTCCTGCCGCCCTACCTCCAGGCGGTGCTGGGCAGCGATGCGTTCGGCACCGGGCTCCGGATGCTGCCGCTGATGGGCGGCCTGATGGTCGCGGCCAGGGGCACGGGGGCGCTGACCTCGCGGTTCGGGGCGCGGGGCGTGATCAGCGCGGGGCTCGTGGTGCTGGCGTTCGCGGCGCTGCTCGGCACCCGGACGGGCACCGGGGACGGCTACGGGTTCACCGCGCTGTGGCTCTCGGTCGCCGGGCTCGGGTTCGGGCTCGCGATGGTGCCCGCGATGACGGCCGCCCTCTCGACGCTGCCGCCGGACCGCGCGGGCAGCGGTTCGGGACTGCTCATGACGGTACGTCAGGTGGGCGGCGCGATCGGCATCGCGCTGCTCGGGTCGCTGCTCGCCGGGGTCTACGCGGACGGGCTGCCGGCCGGGGCTCCGCATGCGGCCGGCGACTCGGTGGTGGCGGCGCATCTGGTCGCGGCGAGGACGGGCGACGCGCATCTCGCCCGGGCCGCCGACTCCGCGTACGTCCATGGCATGGGCGTCGTGCTGCTGGTCTGCGCGGTCGCCGCACTGGCGACGGCGCTGCTCGCCGCGGCTCTGCTGCCGAAGGACGAGCTGCCAGGCTCGGAGCCGGGTGCGGGGGCGGGTGCGGGGGCGGATGCGGGTGCCGGGTCGAGTGCGGGTGCGGGTGCCGGTACCTCGGCCTCGGCCGGGGCTAGGACCGGGGCCGGAGCCGGGGCCGATGGCGGGACCGGAGCCGGGACCGGGGCCGATGGCGGGACCGGAGCCGGGACCGGGGCCGATGGCGGGACCGGAGCCGGGGCCGGGGCCGATGGCGGGACCGGAGCCGGGGCCGGGGCCGATGGCGGGACCGGAGCCGGGGCCGGGGCCGATGGCGGAGAATGACGACCATGGCCGCCACCTCCCGTCCCAGCCCCGCCGCCGAACCGGGCGGCTCCGTCGACTCGGTCGCGGAGAGCCTCCAGCCGCAACTGAGCCTGCGCGAGCGGAAGAAGATCAAGACGCGTTCGACGATCCGCCGGGCCATGTACCGGCTGATCGCCGAGCAGGGCTACGAGGCCACGACGGTCGAGCAGATCGCGGAGGCGGCGGAGGTCTCCCCCTCAACGGTGTTCCGCTACTTCCCGACGAAGGAGGACATCGTCCTCACGGACGAGTTCGACCCGGTCATGCTGCGGGAGATGCGGTCCCGGCCGGCCGGGGAAGCGCCGTTGGAGTCCCTCCGGTACGTCGTCACGGAGGCGGCCCGGCGTTTGTTGCTGCACGCGCGGGAGGAGACGTTGCAGCGGACGAGCCTGATCGCGGAGGTGCCGGCGCTTCGGGCCCGGATGATGGAGTCGGTGGCGGCGACGAGCCGGCTGCTGTGCGACGTGCTCGCGGAGCGGGCCGGTCGCCCGGTGGACCTGGAGGTCCGGGTCTTCGCCATGTCGGTGCTGGGCGCGCTGCACGAGGCGTCGGTGTACTGGGCGGAGCGGGATCACCAGGACGACCTCCTGGACCTCATCGCCCGGACGATGACGACGCTCGACTCGGGCCTCCCCCCAACCCCTCCCGGGTAACCCCGGGCCTCCGTGGGCACCCCTGGCCCACCGAGGCCCCCGCGGTTCCCCGCGCCCCTTGGAACCCGCCTCCGTCCGGGGACCGTGCCAGGCCGGTCGCGAAGTTCCCCGCGCCCCTGTAGGTGACCCGGCGTCCCCGCCGGTCGCGCCCGCGCGCCCACCGCGGCGAAGCCGCACGAACGACACCGCCCCGGGGCCGGAACCAACCGACCCCGAGCAACGGGCGGGCGAGCGGGCAGGCAGGCAGGCAGGCAGGCAGGCGGGCAGAAAACCCCGGGCCCGGGGCGGAGCCCCGGGGGCTAGCCCAGGGCCTCCGCCAGGGATTCCGGCGTGGTCACCGGCGCCTCGCAGGTGAACCGCCGGCACACGTACGCCGCCGGCCCGCCCCTCACCAACGGCCGCCCCGCGAGAAGGGGAAACTCCGCGGAGCCCGGCGCCCCCACCGCCACCACCGCCCCCGGTGCGGAAGCCAGCAGCGCCGTACGGTGCAGCGCCCCCGTGAGGGGATCCGTGGGGGAACCCACCACCGCGACCTCCCGGGGCCCGTCCAGCACCGCCTCCGCCGTAGCGAGCCCCCACCCGATGAACCGCGGCGCCCGCGGCCCGAGCGCCCGGACCACCCCCAACGCCCCCTCCGCGGCCTCCCGGTGCGCCGAGGAACCCGTGTGGGCGGCGTAGGACAGCAGGGCCGAGGCCGCGGCCGTCCACCCCGAGGGCGTCGCGTTGTCCGTCGGGTCCTGGGGCCGCCGGATGAGCTCCTCCGCGTCGTGCGCGGTGTCGTAGAGGACGCCCCCTTCGCCGACGAACTGGTCCAGGACGATGTCGAGCAGGAACCCGGCGAACTCCAGCCAGACCCCCTCCCCCGTCACCCCGGCCAGTGCCAGGAATCCCTCGGCGACATCCGCGTAGTCCTCCAACACGCCCGCGTTCACGCCCACTTGACCGTCCTTGGAGGTCCGGGCGAGCCGCGCGTGGCCGTCCATGTGGAGCCGTACGAGCACGTCCGCGGCCTCGGTGGCGCGCTCGACGAGGTCCGGGCGGCCGAAGAGCGCGCCGACCTCGGCGAGCGCCGCGATCGCCAGGCCGTTCCACGCCGCGACCAGCTTGTCGTCCCGCATCGGCCGCTCCCGCAGCTCCCGCGCCGCGAGCAGCCGGGCATACGCGGAAGGTTCCAACTCACCTTCGCCCAGCGGGAGTTGCAGCACCGAGGCCCCCTCCTCGAAGGTGCCGTCCGCCGTCACACCGAAGTGCCGCGCCGCCGCCTCCCCGGCCCCTTCGCCAAGGACCTCGGCCAGCTGTGCGGGCGTCCAGACATAGAACGCGCCCTCGACGTGGCGTCCGGCCCCGTCGTCGCTGTCGGCGTCCAGCGCGGAGGCGTACCCGCCCTCGTTGGTGCGCAGCTCGCGCACCATGAAGTCGGCGGTCTCCAGGGCGACCCGGCGCGCGAGGGCGGAACCGGTGACCCGCCACAGGTGGGCGTACACCCGGCACAGCAGGGCGTTGTCGTACAGCATCTTCTCGAAGTGCGGCACCAGCGCGGCGCCCGGGCGCGGGCGCAGGACATAGCGGTGGAAGCCGCCGCCCAGCTGGTCGTAGAGGCTGGAGCGGGCCATCGCCCCGCACATGCCCTCGGCCATCTCCAGGGCCGCCTCCGAGCCGGTCCTGGTGTGGTGGCGCAGCAGGAACTCGATCACCATGCTCGGCGGGAACTTGGTGTCACCGCCGCCGAGCCAGCCGCTCGCCGGGTCGTACTCCCGGGTGATCCCGAGCAGCGCCTGGGCGAGCTCCTCCTCACCGGGCAGTCCCCCCGTACCGTGGTCCAGCTCGCGGGCCGCGAGGTCGCGGGTGATCTTCTCGGCAACCTCGGACACCTCGCCGCGGCGGTCGGCCCACGCGCTCCGGACGCCTTCGAGCACCTGCCGGAAGGACGGCATGCCGTGCCGCGGCTCGGGCGGGAAGTACGTACCGAAGTAGAAGGGTTCGCCCTCGGAGGTCATGAAGACCGACATGGGCCAGCCGCCCTGGCCGGTCGCGGCCTGTACGGCCTCCATGTAGACGGCGTCGACGTCGGGCCGCTCCTCGCGGTCCACCTTCACGTTGACGAAGTGCTCGTTCATGTAGGCCGCGACGGCCTCGTCCTCGAAGGATTCGTGCGCGAGGACATGACACCAGTGGATCAGCAGAAGCATAAGTGGCAGGACGCATAGCCCACACTCAAAAAGATGGGCACGTCCCGCCGCTTAGCTTCCGTCATCGCCTCCTCTCCCCATGGCCACCAATCCACCGGATTGGAGGCGTGCTGGAGTAGGTAGGGCGACTGCTCGTCAGCCAGTCGATTCATACCGGCATCGTCGCACGGCCGGGCCCCGATGTGGGTCACTTCCTCGCCCACGTCGGGCGGGCCCGACGAAGCCTGGCGCGCCCCACCCCTCGTCGGGGGGCGAGGATCAGCGCCGCGGCGAGCGGGGCCCGCCGTGGGATCGTCACGCGGCGTCCAGCGAGGCGTCCACCGTGATCTGCCCGTTCGTCCGGTGGCCGAGGGTGAGTCCGCTCGACAGCTCCCCGTAGGGGGCGGCTCCCGACGGGCCGGAAGGGTGGGGCCGACAGCTACACGACGGTCCGGAGGGTGGGGGTGCGGGGACGGTTCGAAGAGCGGATCGGGACCGTCAGGAAGGCTGACAAAGACGTCATTAGCGCTTCTAAGCTCGAAGAAGTCAAGGGCCCAGAGCATCTGACTTTCCCTCACCCTGCCCCGGAACCGGGGCAGCCGGTCCGGGCACGGGCCGAGACCCCCTGCTCGCCCCCCCTGAACCCCGTACGGGAGAAACCATGATTCACACCCGAGGGCTCACCCGCAGCTTCCGCGCCAAAGGGGAGACCGTCGCGGCCGTGCGCGGCCTCGACCTCGACATCGAGGCCGGCTCCGTGGTCGCCTTCCTCGGCCCGAACGGCGCCGGGAAGACCACCAGCCTGCGGATGCTGACCACCCTGCTCCCACCGACCTCGGGCACCGCCGTCGTCGCCGGTCACGACGTGCTGACCACCCCGTCGCGCGTCCGCGACCGCATCGGCTGTCTCGGCCAGGGCAACAGCGCCGGCAGCAACTTCCGGGTCGGCGACGAGCTGATCACCCAGGGCCGCGCGTACGGCCTGAGCCGCGCGAAGTCCCGTGCCCGGGCGGAGCAACTGCTGCCCGCGCTCGAACTGGAGGGCCTGGCCAAGCGGACGGTGGGCACCCTCTCGGGCGGTCAGCGCCGCCGCCTGGACATCGCCATGGCCCTGGTCCACGAGCCGGAACTGCTCTTCCTCGACGAGCCCACCACCGGGCTCGACCCGCACAGCCGCGCCAACATCTGGGAGCACGTGCTGCGGCTGCACAAGGAGTCGGGCACCACGATCGTGTTCACCACCCACTACCTGGAGGAGGCCGATCTCTGGGCCCGGCGCGTGATGGTGGTCGACCACGGCCGGGTGATCGCCGACGACTCCCCGGAGAACCTCAAGGCCGACCTGGCCGGCGACCGCATCACCCTGGGGACCACCGACGGCGCCGATGCCCAGCGGGCCGGCGAGCTCGCCCGCGCCCTGCCCACCGTCCACGACGTCAGCGTCGACGACCGGGAGGTGCGAGTGCGCACCCCCCATGGAGACACCCAACTCCCGTTCCTGCTGCGCAACTTGGAGGCCGTCGGGGTGCGGGCCGTCACCGCCCGGCTCACCCGCCCCACTCTCGACGACGTCTTCCTCAGCCTGACCGGCCGCACCCTGCGGGAGAGCGCCGACGCCACCGCACCGACCGCCACGCACGACGGAGGCTGACCATGAAGGTACTCAACGACACCCGCACCGCGTTCGCCCGCGAGCTGGGTCCCGAGCTGCGCCAGCCGGCCGGCCTCCTCTTCACCATGCTGCTGCCCTTCCTCTTCCTCGCCCTCTTCGCGCCCCTGCTCTCCGGCATGAGACCCGCGGGCGCGGACACGGGCACGGGCTCCCCCTGGCAGTGGTTCGTGCCGGGCATGCTCGTCCTGCTGGCGCTCTCCGCCACCGCCGGGGCCGGGGCCTCCCTGCTCAACGAGATGTCCTCGGGGGCCCTTGAACGCATGCTCGTGACCCCGCTCAACCGGGCGGCGATGCTCGTGGGGCGGGCGCTCAAGGAGGTCGTGATCCTGCTGACACAGGCCCTGCTGATCCTCGTCCTGCTGCTGCCGACCGACTTCCGGCTCCGACCTCTCGGCGCCCTGGCGGGCCTCGCGCTGCTGACCGTCTTCGGCATCGGGATCGGCGCGCTCTCCTTCACCCTGGCGCTCCACTCCCGCAAGCAGCAGACCCTGTTCTACGGAGTGCAGCAGATGATCTTCTTCCCCCTGCTGCTGCTCTCCGGTGTCCTGCTGCCCATCACCCAGGCCTCGGCTCCCGCCTGGCTCTACGTCCTGAGCAGGATCAACCCCGCGACGTATGTGGTCGAGGCCGAACGAGCCCTGTTCGACGGCCGGTTCGCCACGACCAGCGTGCTGTACGGAGTCCTCGCGGCGACGGCCATCGCGGTGCTCGGGGTCTTCGCGGGCATCCGGGGCATGCGCAACGCCTCCGTATGACGCGCCGCCCGCCCCCACCCGCCGCCATGACCGCAGGAGCACCGCACCGTGACCGCCGAAGCCAGCCGGGGCGCCCCGCGTCCCGAACCCCGCACCGCCGACGTCTGGTTCGACCCCGCCTGCCCGTACACCTGGCTGACCGCCCGCTGGCTGCGGGAGGCCGCCGCGGTCCGCCCGCTGGAGCCGCGCTGGCACCTGATGAGCCTGGCCCTCCTCAACGAGGACCGGGACGACGATCCCGAGGGCGACCCCGAGGGGTACCTGATGGTGCCCGTGCGGATCGGCACCGCCGTCCGCCACCACCACGGGCAGGAGGCGCTGGGCCGCTTCCACGCCTCGCTGTGGGCCGCTCTCGACTCCCCCGGCGGGAGCGGCGGCACCGCCAGGAAGTGGATCAACGATCCGGTCCTGGCGCTGGCCCACGCCGGCCTGCCGACGGAACTGGCGGCGGCCGGTGAGTCCACCGCCTACGACGAGGAGCTGCGGGCCTCGCACGCGGAGGCCCTACGGCTCCTGGGCCCGCGGCCCGGGACGCCGGTGGTGGCGGTCGGGGATCCGGCGGACCCGCACCGTCCCCCGCTCGCCTTCTTCGGGCCGGTCCTCTCCCGCGTACCGGAGGGGGAGGAGGCGGGGCGGCTGTGGGACGGAAAGCTGGTGGTGGCCGGGACCCCCGGGTTCCACGAACTCAAGGGAAGGCCCGCCGACCCGGACCCGGACGTGACCGGACCGGACGTCGGTCCGGCGTGAACGGGCCCGCGCCGACGGGCGTTGGGGACGGGAGGCGCGGGTGCCACCACCCATGTGGCCGCGCAGGTCCCGCTCGCCTGGGCGCTGCGCGCGGCCGGCCACGAGGTGCGGGTCGCGACCCAGCCGGACGTCGCCGAGGACATCACCCGCGCCGGCCTGACGGCGGTGCCGGTCGGTGAACCCCTGCACGTGGCGGCCAAGATGAACCCGGACGACTCGGGCCTGGCGGACGAGTTGCGCGACGACGCCTGGCTGCGGGTGCTCGATCCGGGGGAGGTCCGCCCCGAGCGGCTGACACCCGAGTACCTGCACGGGGTCTTCGCCGCCTGGACGCCTCTGGTCCACCGGAACACGGTGCCGGACCGGATGATCGACGACCTGGTGGCCTTCGCCCGGGACTGGCGGCCGCACCTGGTGGTCTGGGACACCATGACGTACGCGGGGCCGGTCGCCGCCCGTGCGAGCGGTGCCGCGCACGCCCGGCTGATGTTCGGTCTCGACCTCGTCGGGCTGCTGCGCGAGCGGTACCGGGCCGGCCGGGCCGCGCCGGATCTGTCTCACCCTCGGCGTCTCCTTCCGGGAGGTCGTCGGCGAGGACCAGGCGTCGGTCGGCGAGCTGCTGGAGGCCGTGGCCGACCTCGACGTGGAGGTGGTGGCTACCCTCAACGCCGAGCAGCTCGACGCCCTCGGGCCGACGCCGCCGAACGTCCGGGCGGTCGACTTCGTCCCGCTGAACGAACTGCTGCCGAGCTGCGCGGCGATCATCCACCACGGCGGCGCGGGCACCTTCCTGACCGCACTGGCCCACGGGGTGCCGCAGGTCGTCGTGCCGTCCCGGATGCGTGCAACACCCCGCGCGCGGAGCGGGCCCAGGCGGCCGGATTGGCCCTGACGTGTCCGCCCGAGCGGCTCACGGCCGGCCGGCTGCGCGCGATGGTGAGGCGAGTCCTGGACGACCCGTCGTTCGCACACGCCGCGAGCCGAGTGAGCACCGAGATGCTCGGGACACCGACGCCCGCCGGGATCGTCCCGGTCCTCGAACGGCTGGTGAACGCCCATCGCCCACGGCCGCGGAGCGGCACATGACGTACGGTCGGAGCGAGAGGCCCACGGGCTCCGACGGTTGAGGTGGCAGCGCCTTGAGGACCCACATCCCCTATCTCTTGGCCGTGGCGAGCACGGTCGCGACGCGCCGGGTGGACGAGCGGCTGGCGGCCTACGACCTGACGGTGCGTCAGTACGGTCTGCTCGCCCAGCTCGCACTCGAACCCGAGCTGACCATGGCGGAGTTGGCCCGTCAGCTCGGCATCGCCCGGCAGTCGGTGCACCAGTTGGTCAACGAACTCGTCGAGGCGGGCCACGTGCGCCGGCGTCCGGGCGCGGACGACCGCTCGCGCCGGCTGGAGATCACCGACACCGCGCACTACCTGCTGAGCCGTATCGACGGGCCCCTGGAGCAGGTGGAGGCGGAGCTGCTGGGCGACCTCGCCCCGGACGAGGCCGAGACCCTGCTCAACCTTCTCCAGCGCATCCTGGCTCACGCCACCGACGACGAGGCCTGGCTGCCCGCCCGCTGACGTCGGGCCGGCACATCCGGGCGTACGGCACGCGCCGGCGTTCGGTGGGTGGCGGCCTTCGGTGCGCGTACGACGGCGCCGACACCAACGGGAGTCGAGGCCGTGTCGAGGCACGGTTCCCAGGCTCCCCGCCATGCGTGTGCTGTTCGTGACCCTGGCCGCCTCACGATGCGGGAGCGGCACGTGGCCTCGCTCGCCGCACGCTCCCCCGAGCTGCGGGATGATCCGCTGGGGACGCCGTGCGCCAGCGCGTTCTGCGCGGTGCCGAAGCCCCCCTGGTGCACGATCGCGGAACAGGACGGGAGCAGCGCGGCCAGCGGCACGAAGTCCACCACCCGCACCTTGTCGGGAACCCGCCCGACCTCAGCGAGCTGCCCGGCGTCGAGGGTCGCCACCACCTCGGCGTCCAGCCCGGCGAGCGCCTCCAGGAGATCCGGTACGGAAGCCTGGTCGCCGCCCATCACCTCGCGGAAGGACAGCCCGAGGGTGAGACAGACCCGGCGGCCGGCCGGCGGCTCGCGCAGCGAGGCGGGCGTGGGGTCGACGGTCCACTGGCCGGTCACCAGATCCTCCGTGAACCCCGCCAGGGGCGGATGTCCCAGAGGTCGTTCGGGACGACGACGGTACCCCGTACTCCCCCACACGGCAGATGATCCGCCGACTCCCTCGCGCCGACGCGCGTCACGCACGACACTTGGAGGCGCAGGCGAACGACGGGCTCTCGGAGGGGGACGCACATGCGGGACAGCCATCGGGCCGAGGCCGAGCGGCTGTTGGTACGCGCCGTGGAGGAAGAGGTACGGCGCTCCGGCGGACGCTCCGACGGGAACGTGCTGCTCTCCCGGGGCCGGGGCGCGCTCGACGCGCTGTCCCAGAGCGCGGCGGAGGAGTACGCGGCCTATACGCGGGCCCTGGACGAGGCGGCGGTCGGGCAGCTCTCGTTCGGTGAGCGGTTCCGCCGCGAGGGAGGTTCAACCGGGCTGATCGCGACGGGAGTCGGCGCGCTCGCCGCGATCGTCGTCGATGTGGCGCTCGGGGTCGGCGCGGGCGGCGCGGTGGGGACCGGGGCGGCCGTCGCGGTCGCCGGGGCCGCCGGAACGGTCGCCCGGGTGACGGCCGCGCACGTGCCGGCCGCCCACCGGCGGGCCGGGGCGCTGGGCCAGCCGGGCGGCCCCGAGCAGTTGCGGCTCCAGTGGCTGACGGCCCTTGAGGTGCGGGGCATCCGTCCGTTCCTGGACCAGCAGCGGGCGGTGACGCCCAAGCCGGCGCAGAAGAAGGTGCCGACGCAGTTGCGCGGCACGGACAAGAGCGCGGCGGCCCGCCGCCGGTCGGTCCTTGAGCAGTCGTTCGGCCATCTCCCCGATCCCCAGGGCCCGTTCGCGGGCCGGCGGGCGGAGCTGGCTCGGATCGGTCAGTGGGTGCAGGCCGCCCGTGCCTCCACCGAGACGCGGCCGGTGGTCGTGGTCCTGCACGGCCCGCCGGGTTCGGGCCGCAGCACCCTCGCGCTGCGCGCGGCACACGGTCTGCGCGACCAGTTCCGCGGCGCCTGCCTGGTCGACATGCGCGGCGGCCCGTCCGGCGAGAGTCCGCTGCCGACCCGGGACGCGCTGCTGCACCTCCTGAACCGGCTCGGCGCGCCGCGCGAGCAGCTCCTGTTCCGCGAGAGGTCGTCGCCCGAGCAGCAGGTGCGCCGCCTGGCCGAGCTCTACCACCAGCATCTGACGGGCCTCGCGGTCACCGTCGTGCTGGACGACACCGACGACCCCGAGCAGGTGCGCACGCTGGTGCCGCAGCGCTCCGAGGGGCTGGTGCTCGTCACCGCGTCCGGTCCGCTCGATCTGCCCGACGACTTCCCGGCCTGGGTACACCAGCTGCCCGTCGAGCCACTGGACGCGGCGGGCGCGGAGGAACTCCTGCGCGAGGCGGCCGAGGAGAAGGAGACCGGCCCCTACGACGCCGAATCCACCGATCTGGTAAGGGAGTTGTGCGGCGGCCTTCCGCTGGCGCTGCGCATCGCCGGGTCCTCCCTCGGCCCGCGTTCGGCGCGGGCGCTCGCCGCCGACCTGGGCGCGTACGGCCCGGTGGCGCCCGCCGAGCGGGCCCTGTGGCTGCGCTACACCGACCAGTCCGAGCCGGCCCGCCGGCTCCTTCGCCGCCTGGCACTCGCCGGCCGGGCGTCCCTGGGGGCGGCAGCCGCCGCGGCCCTGCTCGCGGCCGACGAGCAGGAGGCCCAGCGCCAGCTCACCGCGCTCGCCTCGGCCGGGCTCATCGACCACGTGCGCGGCAGCCGCTACCGGCTGCACGACGTCGTCCGCGCCTTCGCCGAGGCCCGCCTGGCCGACGAGGAGGATCCGGCCGAGCGGGTGGCCGCGCAGGAGCGGCTGATCCGCAACTACGCGGAGCTGGCGGACGCGGTGGGCCGCATGGTCGACGGCAAGATGTCGACGCGGGCCGGCCAGTTCGGCGGGCACGGCTTCCCGTCCCTGGACGCGGCGCTGCGCTGGCTGGACGACGAGTCGAGCTTCATCACCGCGGCCCTGCGCCAGGCCGAGGGCGTCGACCAGGAGGCGGTGCTCAGCCTGCTCGGCGCGCTGTGCGACTACTGCCTGCTGCGCGGCGACCTCTACCGCCTCGGCGAGATCAGCGAGTTGACGCAGGCCGTCGACCAGGGCCTGCTCGTGCGGTCGGTGCAGTGGCGCACCGGCATCGCCGCCCGCCAGCTCGGCGAGCTGGACACGGCGCGTACGACGCTGTCGTCCGTGGTCAACCTCTACCGCGAGGCCCAGCACGAGGCCGGCCAGGCCCTCGCGCTGTGTTCGCTCGGCATCACGCTGCACCACCAGGGCAACCTGGCCGAGGCGGCGGTCCGGCTGCGCGAGGCGATCGACCTCCAGGCGGGCGACGAGCTGTCCGGCGACCGCGCCTGGTCACTGCACGCGCTCGCGGCCGTGGAGCGCGACCGCTCCAACCTGTCGGGCGCCCTCACCCTCCTTGCCACCGCCCTCGAACTGCACCGCGAGAACGAGTCCCTGCACGGCGAGGCGTGGACGCACTTCCAGCTCGGCCAGCTCTACCTCCGTACCGGTGAAGTCCCGCGCGCCGAGGGCGAGTTGCGCACCGCGCTCGATCTGTACGGGCGCACCCGGGACGGCCGCGGCGAGGCGTGGGCGCTGACCCAGCTGGCCCGTGCCCGCCTCGTCGAGGGCGACGCGCCGGCCGCGGTCGACGGGCTGCGCCAGGCCCTGTCGCGCCACCGCGAGCAGGAGGACGCGCGCGGCGAGGCCTGGACGCTGTACTACCTGGGCCAGGCCCTGGAGGAGCGCGGCGACCGCGACCAGGCGGTGCGCGAGCTGGAGCGGGCCCGCACGATGTTCTCGCGCATGCGGGACGTGTACGGGCTCGCCTGCGCCCGCCACCACTCGGGCCGGGTCACCCGCGACCAGCGCGCCGCCCAGACCGGCAACCTGCGCAACTCCGGCTTCGCCCGCCAGCTCCTGGTCGACGCGCGCGCCGACTTCCACCGCATCGGGGTGGCGCACGGCGAGGCCTGGACGTGTCTGGAGCTCGCGCTGATCGACGCGGGCAACAACCGGCCGGGCCCGGCGCTCGCCCTGTGCGACGAGGCGACCGCGCTGTTCGCCTCGTACGACGACCGGCGGGGCGGCGACTGGTCCCGCTTCCTGCGCTGCACGCTGCTGCCGTACGCGGGCGCGGGCGGCGTGGAAGTGGGCACGGCGGTCGCCCAGGAGGAGCTGGCCCAGCTGCTCCGGGCCCGCCATCACGCCCGGGACGCCAAGCTGGAGGACTGCGCGGAGGCCTTCGCGCTGATGCTGGAGCGCGGTGTCTCGCTGGAGTCGGGCTGGCAGGCCTGGCAGCTGGGCATGGTCCCGGACCGGCACGCCCGGGAGGTCATGGGGGTGCCGGTGGGGGCCGACCGCTGACGGGCGCGGCCACCGTCGCGCGGCGCCCCCGCCGCGTCCCTGACGGGTGCGGCGGGGGTGCCCGGAGCCCGGGGGCTCAGCCGTTCTTCGCGGCGCCCTTGCCGGCGGCGGCCGCGGGGGTCGTCCGCGGGGTCGCCGCGGACGGATCCGGGCTCTCCTCGAAGTCGACCTTGCCCATGTGCCGGTTCATGGACTTCATCAGCAGCCACACGCCGAGGGCGAGTGCCGCGAACACGATGAAGCCGAGGACACCGGGCGTCACCTTGTCGTTGTCGATCTCGGCGGCCAGCGGGACCATGTGCGTCATTGCGAGGCTTGCGCTCATATCAGGCATTGTCGCGTACGCCCGCGAAGAGGTCGTCCTCGGGGAGGGAAGTGTCCACGAGCGACTTCGCGAGCTCGTACTCCTCGGTCGGCCAGACCTCCTTCTGGAGGTCGAGCGGAACGCGGAACCAGCCGCCGTCGGGGTCGATCTGGGTGGCGTGCGCGATCAGCGCCTTGTCCCGGATCTCGAAGAACTCGGCGCAGGGAACGTGCGTGGTCAGCGTGCGCTCGGCGCGCCCGAACTCCTTCCAGCGCTCCAGCCAGTCGCCGTACGGGGACTCCATGCCGCGGCCGAGGAGCGCCTCGTGCAGGGCGACCGTGCGCGGCTTGTTGAAGCCCTGGTTGTAGTAGAGCTTCCGCGGCTGGAAGGCCGGGCCGAACTCGGCCTCGGGGAACTTCTCGGTGTCGGCCGCGCCCTCGAAGGCCACCATCGTGATCTTGTGGGTCATGATGTGGTCGGGGTGCGGGTAGCCGCCGTTCTCGTCGTACGTCGTGATGACCTGCGGACGGAAGCTGCGGATGGAGCGGACCAGGCGGCCGGCCGCGACGTCCACGTCCTCCAGGGCGAAGCAGCCCTCGGGCAGCGGCGGCAGCGGGTCGCCCTCGGGCAGGCCCGAGTCCACGAAGCCGAGCCACTCCTGGCGGACGCCGAGGATCTCGCGGGCCTCGTCCATCTCCCTCTTGCGGACCTCGTGGATGTGCTCCTCGATGTACTTGTCACCCTGGAGCTTCGGGTTGAGGATCGAGCCGCGCTCGCCTCCGGTGCAGGTCACGACCAGCACGTCCACCCCCTCGGACACATACTTCGCCATGGTGGCCGCGCCCTTGCTCGACTCGTCGTCGGGGTGGGCGTGCACGGCCATCAGTCGCAGCTGCTCAGTCAAGACTCGATCCTCGGTGACTCAGTAAGTGAATTCGGCGCCCTCTGTGATCGGCGCAACGGGCGGCTTCTATAGTGACCGAATCGGGGGACGGAAAATTCCGGTGACCCCCACCAGCAGGAGGACGATCATGGCCGCTGTGCGCGAGCAGCTTCCCCAGGGGCGCTACGGGCGCTCGGCGGACCAGCGCGCGGACCGCAAGCTGAAGATCGTCGGCTCGGTGCTCGCGGTCCTTCTGCTCGGCGTGATCGGCTGGATCGGTTACGACTACGTGGGCGGGCAGTCGCTCTCCGCACAGGTGATCAAGTTCAAGGTGGTCTCGGACACCTCGGTCGAGGTGCACCTGGAAGTGACCAAGGACAAGGACGCCAAGGGGACCTGCACCCTGCGCGCCCAGCAGACCAGCGGCGACGACGTGGGCCGCGCGGACTTCCGGTTCGACGAGCCGGCCAAGCAGGTCGACAAGGTCGTCACGATCACCACGACCTCCCGGGCCACCGCCGCGGATCTGGTCGGCTGTCAGTCCGACTGAGTCCGCCGTCGGGTCGGGCCGCTGAGCCGTATGCCGGAGCGCACCGTGCCACGTACTGCTCAAGTTATTGACCAAGGTTGCCGACACACCCGAGCTGACCTGCGTTGATGAAGTTCTAGCGGTTTATGTCCTCCCCCTGCGCCGCCTGAATTGTTAGGCTCGTGGTTTCGCCCACCCATCCAGGCACATGCTTTGGGGTAGGGCGCTTTGTATACCCAGTACCGACGAGGAGCACCTGTGACCCAGACCAGCGACAACGTCACCTGGCTGACCCAGGAGGCGTACAACCAGCTCAAGGCCGAGCTGGAGTACCTGTCTGGTCCCGCGCGCACGGAGATCGCCGTAAAGATCGCGGCGGCCCGTGAGGAGGGTGACCTCCGGGAGAACGGCGGGTACCACGCGGCCAAGGAGGAGCAGGGCAAGATGGAGCTCCGGGTGCGCCAGCTCACCCAGCTCCTGGAGCACGCCAAGGTCGGCGAGGCTCCCGCAGCCGACGGTGTGGTGGCTCCCGGCATGCTCGTCACGATCGCCTTCGACGGCGACCCGGACGACACCCTGGAGTTCCTGATGGCCTCGCGCGAGTACGCCTCGACGGAGATCGAGACGTACTCCCCGCAGTCGCCGCTCGGCTCCGGCGTGAACGGCAAGAAGGTCGGCGAGGACGCCGAGTACGAGCTGCCGAACGGCAAGAAGGCCTCGGTGAAGATCCTCGCGGCCGTCCCGTTCAACGGCTGACCGCCGCCGCACCCACGCACGAAGCCCCCTCTCCGCCGAGCCCGGAGAGGGGGCTTCGTGCGTGCGTCAGCCGGCGGCGCGGCGGTACTTGCGGACCGCCAGCGTGCGGAAGACCAGGAGGATCAGCACCGACCACAGCACCGACGCGAGGATCGCGTGCCGCATGGGCCAGGCCTCGGGGGTCTGGAAGCCCGGGGGCAGGTTGCCGAAGAGCTCCCTTGCCGCCTGGACCGTGGTGCTGAACGGATTCCACTCCGCGATGTGGCGGAAGAACGTCGGCAGGTTGTTGGAGTCCACGAAGGCGTTGGAGATGAACGTCAGCGGGAACAGCCAGATCAGCCCGCCGGAGGTGGCCGCCTCGGGGGTGCGTACGGTCAGGCCGATCAGGGCGCCGATCCAGGAGAACGCGTATCCGAGCAGGAGCAGCAGGGCGAAGGCGGCGAGCGCCTTCGGGATGCCGTTGTGGGTGCGCCAGCCGATGAGCAGGGCGACTCCCGCCAGGACCACCAGCGTCACGGCGGTCTGCGCCAGGTCCGCCAGGGTGCGGCCGGTCAGGACCGCGCCCCGCGCCATGGGGAGCGAGCGGAAGCGGTCGATGAGGCCCTTGTGCATGTCGTCGGCGATGCCCGCGCCCGCTCCGGCGGTCGCGAAGGTGACGGTCTGCGCGAAGATGCCGGCCATCAGGAACTCGCGGTAGGCCTGCTGCGAGAGCGAGCCGCCGACCTGGATGGAACCGCCGAAGACGTAGGTGAACAGCACCACGAACATGATCGGCTGGATCAGGCCGAACAGCACGACCTCGGGAATCCGCTTCATGCGGATCAGGTTCCGCTTGGCGACCACCAGCGAGTCCCGTACGGACCCGCCGATGCCGCCGCCCGCCCGGGGGGCCGGCGCTGCGTCGGTGATGGCGCTCATTTCCCGGCCTCCTTGCGGCTCTTGGGCTTGGCGGAACCGTCGGCGTTCTCGGCGTCCTCTTCCTTCGCGGTCTCGGCCGCGTGGCCGGTCAGCGAGATGAAGACGTCGTCGAGGGTGGGGCGGCGCAGGCCGATGTCGTCGATCTCGACGCCCCTGGTGTCGAGTTCACGGATGACCTCGGCGAGCAGCTTGGCGCCGCCGGTGACCGGGACGGTCAGCTGGCGGGTGTGCTCGTCGGTCTTGACCTCGCCCTTGCCGAAGCCGGCGAGGACCTCGCGGGCCGGGGCCAGCTGGTCGCCCTGGTGGACGACGACCTCGACGCGTTCGCCGCCGGTGCGGGCCTTGAGCTGGTCGGAGCTGCCGCGCGCGATGACCTTGCCGTGATCGACGACCGCGATGTCGTGGGCGAGCCGGTCGGCCTCTTCGAGGTACTGGGTGGTGAGCAGCAGCGTGGTGCCGCCGGCCACCAACTCCTGGATCACTTCCCACAGTTGCTGCCGGTTGCGCGGGTCGAGGCCGGTGGTCGGCTCGTCCATGAACATGACGGGCGGCGAGACCACGAGGGCCGCCGCGAGGTCGAGGCGGCGTCTCATGCCGCCCGAGTACGTCTTGGCGGGGCGGTCGGCGGCGTCCGCGAGGTTGAAGCGGTCGAGCAGTTCGCCCGCGCGCACCTTCGCGGGCTTGGCCTTCATCTGGTAGAGCCGGCCGACCATTTCCAGGTTCTCACGGCCCGTCAGATACTCGTCGACGGCCGCGAATTGGCCGGACAGGCCGATGGATCGGCGCACCTCGTTGGGATGCTTGAGCACGTCGATGCCCGCGACGACCGCCTTGCCGCGGTCGGGCTGGAGCAGGGTGGTCAGGACGCGCACGGCGGTGGTCTTGCCGGCGCCGTTGGGGCCGAGGAGGCCGAGGACCGTGCCTTCGGGGACATCGAGGTCGACGCCGTCCAGAGCCGTTACGTTGCCGAACGTCTTCACCAGGCCTTCGGCATAGATGGCGCCTGGCATGTGAGTACCCCCAGTGGTGGGTGTGACTTCCTGGACAAATCCTAGATTTTCCGGGCAGGGATCGCCCGATGGAGCCTGGAGCCCGCAGCCCGAGGCCGCCGTTCCGAGCCACACCCTATCGCGATACATCGCGTCTTGTCAGCGGTATCGCGGAGCGACCGGCGATCCCGGCCGGCGGTGCGCCGCACCGGGATGACCGCGTGAACCCGCGCCGTCGGAGTCTTGCCGCCGCGCCATCAGAGAAGTCGGCAGAGAGCCGCCCGCCCCGCCCTGACAGTGGCCTTGGGGGGGCGACCGTCACGGGGAGTGGCCGTCAGAAGAAGCTGGAACCGCCGTCGAAGCTCCCGCCGCTGTCGAAGCCGCCGGAGTGGTGGCCCCCTCCGTCGCTGTGATGGCCCCCGGAGTGGTGGCCGCCCCCGTCACTGTGATGGCCCCCGGAGTGGTGGCCCGGGCTGCTGTGATGGCCGCCGGAGTGGTGGGCGCTGCCGTGCGAGCCGGCCCCGGAGTCCGCGGGGCTGTCCGATCCGGAGGTCCACGGAAGGTGGGGGCTGTCGTCGCTCCTCGTCGGGGAACGCCCGGACGTGTGGGCGGCAGGCGGAGGCGCCGACCCTCCACCGGGGCCGGGTGCCGCGTCCCCGGCCGGACGCCGCCCGGCCGCGTGCGAATCGGCGAGGGGCCCGGAGGATGCCCGGTCCAGCGCGTCGCGGAGGTTCTTCAACTCACGCTTCCTCGCCTTGCTGCGCCGCCTGCGTTCCTCGTCCTTCTTCTTCTGTTCGGCCTTCTTGTCCAGTTCCGCGACGCAGTACCAGATGGCCGCAGCGATGAGCATGTAGATGCCGATGGTGCGCAAAGGTCCCGGCACCATGATCAGGAAGATGGCACACCCCGTGAGACAGCCCATCCATCAACTGTAGGTAAATCAGGACGAGTTGGGGAGGCCTGGGACGCGCGGCCAGGCGCGCGCGGGACGAAGCACCGGGCGGAGCTCCACCGGGGCTTATTCGACGACGGTGTAGCCGGCCTCCCGCAGCGCCGACGCCAGCTCGGCGCAGTGCTCCGGGCCCTTCGTCTCCAGGTGCAGCTCGACCTCCACCTCCGTGAGCCCGAGCCGGGGATCGGTCCGTACGTGGCTCACGTCCAGCACATTGGCGTCGAGCACGGACAGTTCCCCGAGGAGCGAGGCCAGCGCCCCCGGGCGGTCCGTCAGGCGCAGCCGCAGCGACAGGTAGCGGCCCGCCGCCGACATGCCGTGGCGCAGGATGCGCTGCATGAGCAGCGGGTCCACATTGCCGCCCGAGAGCACCGCGACGACCGGCCCGCGGAACGCCCCGGGATCGCTGAGCAGCGCGGCCACCGGGCTCGCCCCGGCCGGCTCCACCACCAGCTTCGCCCGCTCAAGGCAGAGCAGCAGCGCGCTGGACAGCTCGTCCTCCGAGACCGTGCGCACCTCGTCCACCAACTCGCTGACCAGCGCGAACGGAATGTCGCCGGGCCGGCCCACCTTGATCCCGTCGGCCATCGTGGGGGCCGTGTCGATGGCGACCGGGTGCCCGACGGCGAGCGAGGGCGGATAGGCCGCGGCGGCCGCCGCCTGCACCCCGACGATCCGGACGTCCGGCCGCAGCGCCTTCACCGCGACCGCGATGCCGGCCGCGAGCCCGCCGCCGCCGATTCCGACGACGATGGTGCGCACCTCGGGGCACTGCTCCAGGATCTCCAGGCCCACCGTGCCCTGCCCGGCGATGATGTCCTGGTGGTCGAAGGGGTGGATGAACACCGCCCCGGTCTCGGCCGCGTACGCCTCGGCGGCGGCCAGGGTCTCGTCGACGACCGTGCCGTGCAGGATCACCTCGGCCCCGTAGTGCCGGGTCGCGGCGACCTTCGGCAGCGGGGCGCCCATCGGCATGAACACCGTCGAGTGCACGCCGAGCAGCGAGGAGGCCAGCGCCACGCCCTGGGCGTGGTTGCCGGCGCTGGCGGCCACCACACCGGCCGCCCGCTCCTCGGGACGCAGCCCGGCGATCCGTACGTAGGCGCCCCGGAGCTTGAAGGACCCGGTGCGCTGGAGGTTCTCGCACTTGAGGTGCACCGGTGCTCCCACGAGCGAAGAAAGATGGCGTGATCCTTCCATCGCGGTGGTGCGGGCCACTCCCGACAGCATCTTCTGCGCACCGCGGATGTCGTCGAGGATGAGGTCGTGCAAGGGGCCAGACGTACCGAAGCTCATGACCGCAAGTCTCGCAGCTCACACCCCTTCCGGCCGCTGGGCCGCCGATCCGCCGGGACTTGTCCACAGCTTTGCGCACCGCCGGTACGTATGCGGGCCGGGCCGCGTACTCTGTCCCCCACCACACCGATACCCGCACGAGAGAGCCCCGGCCATGCCCCCAGTTCAGGACATGACTCCCCCGCTCGACCCCGGCCTCCTCGATGCCCTCCAGCACCAGGTGGCCGTGTTCGCCCGCCGTGCCGAGCAGACCAGGCTCGGCGGCGTCGGACAGGTCCGCAACTCGATGGACCGGGCCGCCTACCTGCTGCTCAACCGGCTGGACCTGGAAGGCCCGATGGGCGTCAAGGCGCTCGCCGCGGGCATGGGGATCGACTCCTCGACCGTGACGCGCCAGGTCGCCCCGCTCGTCGACACCGGCCTGGTCAAGCGGACCTCGCACCCCGAGGACGGCCGGGCGGTCGTCCTCCAGCTGTCCCCGCGCGGCCAGTCCCGCCTCGAAGAGGTGCGCTCCTCGCGGCGCGAGCTGATGGCGCAGGTCACCGACGGCTGGACGGAGGACGAGCGGGAGTCGTTCACCTCGCTCCTGACCCGCTTCAACTCCGCGCTCTCGGCCCGCCAGTCGGCCGCGCAGGAGCCGTCCGCGCCGACCTCTTGACCGAGGGCTCGCGCCTGCCCTCATATGAGGCTCATGCGCGAGCGGTACGCCACCCGACACCGCCGCCGCACCCGGGAGTTCGAGGCGTTCGTCGCGGGCGCGGGAGGCCGGTTGCTGCATGCCGCCACCCTGCTGACCGCCGAGCCCGTCGACGCCAACCCGCGGGCCCGGCGCCTGTTGACCGCCGCCCTCGCCGAGACGTACGCCCGCTGGCACCGGCTGCGCGGTGAGGACCCGTACGACCGGACCCGGCAGGAACTCGCCGCCCGCTTCGCCCGCACCGCCTGGCGCCACCACCGGCCCGCCGTCCCCGGCCTGCCCCGGCCGGCCGCCGGGACCGGGCTCCTCGCGCGGCTGACCCCGCAGGAACGTCTCATCCTGGTGCTGCGCCTGTACGAGGGCGTCGCCGAGGAACAGACGGCGGCGACGGTCGGGCTGCCGGTGGACCGGGTCCGCGCGATCTGCACCCGGGCCGTCACCGCGATGCGCAGCACCCCGCCCACGCCCCCCGCACCCGCCGCGCCGACGCCCGAGGCGGCCACGTGAACCGGCCCGGGGCACGGGGCCCGGGGTACGGGAGGCCGCCTCGGCGTCGCGGCACGGGAGGCCGCGCGAACACCCCGGCACGGGAGGCAGCATGAGCACGCCCGACCGCAAGACCGCCGAGGTCCGCCGCCTTCTGGAGAGCGGGGCCCACCCGGTCGTTCCCGTCGAACTCGCCGGCCGGGCGGCCGAGTTGGGTACGCGCATGCTGCACCGGCGGCGTATCGCGCGGCGCCTGTTGTGGCTGCTGCTCGTGGCCGCGGTGATCGTCTTCGCGGTCTGGGCCGCGATGGTCCAGCCCTGGGTGGCGCCGCCGTCCACGGTGACGCCACCCGTCGACGGGCTCTAGGCCCGGTACCGCTCTAGCCGAGCGCCTGCTGGAGGTCGGCGAGCAGGTCGTCCGCGTTCTCGATGCCCACCGAGACGCGGACCAGGTCCGCCGGGACCTCCAGGGCCGAGCCGGCGACGCTGGCGTGCGTCATGCGGCCCGGGTGCTCGATCAGCGACTCGACGCCGCCGAGGGACTCGCCGAGCGTGAACAGCTTCGTACGGTCGCAGACGTCCACCGCCGCCTGCTCGCCGCCCTCGACGCGGAAGGAGACCATGCCGCCGAAGGCGCGCATCTGCTTGGCCGCGATGTCGTGACCGGGGTGCTCGGGCAGCCCCGGGTACAGGACCTGGGTGACCTTGGCGTGCCGGGTCAGCATCTCGGCGACCTTGCCCGCGTTCTCGCTGTGCCGGTCCATGCGCACCGGAAGGGTCTTGATGCCGCGCAGCACCAGCCACGAGTCGAAGGGCCCGGCGACCGCGCCCATGGCGTTCTGGTGGTACGCCAACTCCTCGCCGATCTCGGCCGAGTTGGCGATCAGCGCGCCGCCCACGACGTCCGAGTGCCCGCCCATGTACTTGGTCAGGGAGTGCACGACGACGTCCGCGCCGAGCGACAGCGGCTGCTGGAGGTAGGGGCTCGCGAAGGTGTTGTCGACGACGAGCTTGGCGCCCGCGGTCGAGGCGACCTCGGCGACGGCCGCGATGTCGGTGATCCCGAGCAGCGGGTTGGAGGGCGTCTCCACCCAGACGACCTTCGTGCGCGGGGTGATCGCGGCCCGCACCGACGCCGGGTCGGAGGTGTCGGCGACCGACCACTCGACGCCCCAGCGCGAGACGACCTTCGCGAACAGGCGGAACGTGCCGCCGTAGGCGTCGTTCGGGATCACCACGTGGTCGCCGGGCGCGAGCAGCGTACGCAGCAGGCAGTCCTCGGCGGCGAGACCGGAGGCGAAGGCGAGACCGCGGCGGCCGCCTTCGAGGGCCGCCAGGTTCTCTTCGAGCGCGGTCCGCGTCGGGTTCGCGCTGCGGCTGTACTCGTAGCCGCCGCGGAGACCGCCGACACCGTCCTGCTTGTACGTGGAGACCTGGTAGATCGGCGGTACGACCGCCCCGGTCAGCGGATCGGCGGTGTTCCCCGCGTGGATCGCGATGGTCTCGAAGCTCTTGTCGAGGTGCTCGTGGCTCATGGCCCCGAGCCTAGTTCGTCGGCTCGCCCCGTTCACCCCATCCCCGGGCGGTCCCGCACCGTCGAGTTCGCCACATCGGGGCGCGGTCTGGTTCGCTGGTGGACATGGAGATTCTGTGGACGCTGCTCGTGCTGGGCGCACTCACCGCGCTCGTCGTCCGGTTCGTGTTCCGCCGGGGCGGCGGCATCCAGTTGGCGCGGCCCGGCTCGCCCGACGCCGCCGACCCGGCGGCCTACGGCTTCGCGCTCCAGGAGGAGCTCGACGTCCGGATGCCGGGACCCGACCAGGACCTCCTCGACGTGCTCGCGGTGGTGCAGCACACCCAGGACTGGAAGCCGGCCCAGCGCCTCCTCGCCGAAACCCCGAAGGAGGGCGAGCGGCGCTGGCAGCGCGTCCAGGCCTTCGCCGGCGCGGCCTCCCTGGAACTCGCGCAGCGCCCCGGCGTCGGCGGGGCCTGGCTGCGCAAGTGGCGCTCCGAGGCGCCGAAGGACGCGGGCGCGGCCCAGGTGCACGCGGAGTTCCTGGTCCAGCAGGCCTGGCGGTCCTCGTCCGTCGGCCGGGACGACTTCCGCATCATCCTGGAGGAGGCCCGCACGGTCTGCGGCGAGTCCGCGCTGCTGGCCCCGGGCGACCCGGTCCCGTACATCACCGAACTCGCCGTGGCGCGTGGACTCGCCTATCCGCGGCCGGAGTTCGACCAGCTGTGGGCCAAGGTCATGGACCGCGCCCCGCACCACATGGGCGCGCACCTCGCGGCCCTGCACTACCACTGCGAGAAGTGGCACGGCTCGCGCGCCCAGGCCGACGAGTTCGCGACGGCGGCCGCGGCCCGCGCCCCGCGCGGCTCCCTGCTCTCCGCGCTCCCCCTGTTCGCGGTGTACGAGCACATCCCCGACGTCGTCCTCGTCTCGGACTTCTACCGCACGGCGGTCGTGAGCCGCGCGATGGAGGGCGCCCTGCACGCCGTCCACCAGGCCCGCGCCGACGACCCGGTACTCCCCCTGGTCCGCCACCTCCTCGTCTTCTTCCTGGTACGCGGCGAACGCTGGGCGGAGTCGATGGACCAGTTCGTCGCCCTGGACGGCTATGTCGGCGCGGTCCCCTGGACCGTCTCCGAGGACCCGGCGGCGACGTACGCCGTGTGCCGGGCGCTCGCGGTCGCGGGGTACGAGGCGAACGGGGGCAGCCCGGCGACGCTGCGGCGGCCGTAACGGCCCCATCGGCCGTCACGCTCCCCGGCTGCCCCGACACCCCTGCCGGCCGGGCCCGCGCGCACCCACGCCCGGGCCCGCACCCGGGCCCCGGAATCTCCGGGCGGCCCGGCGCGTTACCCCTGGGCAACCCATCTTTCCGAGGAGCCCCCGATGATCTTCGGCCGCCGCACGCCCGAGCTGCCCACCCCCGAGCAGGCCCTCAAGGGACGCCCGGAGCCCGAATTCACCCTGCCCTCGCGGCACACGGTCCTCGGCAACCCGCTGGCCGGCCCCTACCCGGCGGGCCTGGAGGTCGCGGACTTCGGCATGGGCTGCTTCTGGGGCGCCGAGCGCAAGTTCTGGCAGACCCCGGGCGTCTGGACGACCCTGGTCGGCTACCAGGGCGGCAGCACGGTGAACCCCGCGTACGAGGAGGTCTGCTCGGGCCTGACCGGGCACACCGAGGCGGTTCGCGTGGTCTACGACCCCGCCCTCGTCTCGTACGAGCAGCTCCTGAAGGTGTTCTGGGAGAACCACGACCCGACGCAGGGCTTCCGCCAGGGCAACGACGTGGGCACCCAGTACCGCTCCGCGATCTACACCCACACCCCCGCCCAGGAAGCCACCGCCCAGGCGTCCCGCGAGTCCTACCAGAAGGTCCTGACGGGCTCGGGCTACGGCACGATCACCACGGAGCTGCTCCCCGCGGAGGGCCGCACCTTCTACGCCGCCGAGCCCTACCACCAGCAGTACCTCGACAAGAACCCGGCCGGATACTGCGGGATCGGGGGGACGGGCGTCTCCTGCCCGATCGGGGTGGCCAGGGCCGAGGGCTGAGCACGCCCTCCGAAGCGGCTGTGGGGCACCGGCACGACGCCGGTGCCCCGCTTTCGCGTCGGCCCCGGTTGCCCTTCCTGGAGTAGCCCGGCCGCGTGGACGGGTGACGTTGCGCGGCGAAGGGCGCCGGGCGGTCGCGGGCGGGCCGGTCGTCGGGGTGAATGGCCCGGACAGGAGCTGTTCGGGCGGACGGGTGGTAGGCGTGAGCGATCCGAGGACGACCATGGGGGGACCCGTGCACCTGAGACTTCCGCACGCGCCGCCGAAACCCGCGCCCGGGTGCCCGGTGTGCGCGGAGATGGCGGTACGGCGGCGGGCCGCACGCGGGCGGGGGGACTTCTCGGCGGCCACGGACGCGGATGTGGAGATCCGCCACCATCCGCATCCGGGCCGGCGCCGATAGCGCCTGAGTCCGGGCGCGTCCGGGCGCTGCTCCCCCGGGGATGACCACCCCGCCGATATTCGCTGGCCGCCCCGGCCCCGCCACGTCACCCTTGCCCGCATGGAAGACCACATACCGATCCCGCCCCCGCCCCGCGAACAGATCCGGGCCCTGCACACCGAGTCGACGGTCACCGTCTACCAGGCGTACGACCCCGAGCTCGGGCTGCCCGCCGCCCGCGACGGGCGGTTTCCGGCGGCGTGGAAGCGGGAGCGGATGACCTGGGTCAAGCCGTCGTTCCTGTGGATGATGTACCGCTCGGGCTGGGGCACGAAGGAGGGCCAGCGCACCGTGCTCGCCGTCGAGATCCGGCGGGACGGGTTCGACTGGGCCGTCGAGCACGCCTGCCTGTCGCACTACGTGCGCGAGGTGCACGGTGAACCGGCCGACTGGAAAAGGGAGTTGAAGCGCGCGCCCGCTCGGGTGCAGTGGGACCCCGAGCGGGATCTCCACCTCCGCGCACTGCCGTACCGCTCGTTGCAGCTCGGGCTCGTCGGGGAGGCGGTGCGGCGGTACGCGGACGAGTGGATCGTCGGGGTCCGCGATGTGACCCCGCTCGCGCACCGCGTCCACGCGCTCGTACGCGGCGGCCAACTCGACGCCGCAAGAGCCCTGTTGCCCGCCGAGCGCGTCTACGCGGGGACCGGCGGCCCCGGGCGGGGGTGACGGCAGGCGGGGCGGGCGACTCGGGCGGCCAGGGCATGCGAACGGCCCCGAAGGCAGGGGAATGCCTCCGGGGCCGCGATCGGAGCCCGGGGTCAGGACCCGGGATCAGGACCCGGGACCGGGGCCCCGGGCCAGCGTCAGGCCGGCCCGGGGTCGGGTCAGATCGTCGCCGTGTCGATCACGAACCGGTAGCGCACATCGCTGGCCAGCACCCGCGCGTACGCCTCGTTGATCTGGTCCGCGCGGATCAGCTCGATCTCGGCGCCCAGGTTGTGCTCGGCGCAGAAGTCGAGCATCTCCTGGGTCTCGTCGATGCTGCCGATCATCGAGCCGGCCAGGATCTTGTTGCCGCCGATGAGGCCGAACATGTTGAGCGAGTTCGGCTCCTCCGGGGCGCCCACGTTCACGAACGCGCCGCCGGCCTTCAGGAGCGAGAGGTACGCGCCCAGGTCCAGCGGGGCGGACACGGTGGAGACGATCAGGTCGAGGGAGCCCGCGAGCTGCTGGAAGGTGTCCTCGTCGCTGGTCGCGTAGTAGTGGTCGGCGCCCAGCTTGAGGCCGTCGTCCTTCTTGCGCAGCGTCTGGCTGAGCACGGTCACCTCGGCACCCATCGCGTGCGCGATCTTGACGCCCATGTGGCCGAGACCGCCGAGCCCGAGGATGGCGACCTTCTTGCCGGGGCCCGCCTGCCAGCGCTTGAGCGGCGAGTACAGGGTGATGCCGGCGCACAGCAGCGGGGCCGCGACGTCCAGCGGGATGCTGTCGGGGATGCGCAGGGTGTGGTCCGCGTCCACGACGATGTGCGTGGAGTAGCCGCCGTAGGCGGGCTTGCCGTCCCGGCCGATGGCGTTGTACGTCGAGACGCCGTCCTGGCAGAACTGGTTCTGCCCCGACAGACAGGCCTCGCACTTTCCGCAGGAGTCGACGAAGCAGCCGACGCCCGCACGGTCGCCGACCTTGAACTTGGTGACGTCCGAGCCGACCTCGGTGATCACACCGGCTATCTCGTGGCCGGGCACCATCGGGAAGATGGCCTCGCCCCAGCCCTCGTTCGCCTGGTGGATGTCGGAGTGGCAGATACCGGCGTACTTGATGTCGATGAGCACGTCGTTCGGGCCCACCGGACGGCGCTCGATGGTGGTGCGCTCCAGGGGAGCCTTGGCGGCGGGGGCGGCGTAGGCGGCGACGGTGGTCATGTGCCGGTCTCCTCAGATCTTTGGGGTACGCGGTCCAGCCTGCCCGAGTTCCTGCCGGCCACCCAGGTCTCTGTTCTGCCTACGACCAGCGTGCGTACTACTGGCAGGGTCAGGCTCCTGGTCGTACGCCCACGATCCCGAGCGCGGATACTTGGGTGTCATGGACCAGCGCGCCGAACTCAGCGAATTCCTCCGTTCCCGCCGGGCCCGGCTGAAGCCCGAGGACGTGGGGCTGCCCGACCACGGGCGCCACCGCCGGGTGCCGGGGCTGCGCCGGGAAGAGCTGGCGCAGCTGGCCGGGGTGTCGGTGGCGTACTACACGCGCCTGGAGCAGGGCAACGCGCAGAACGTCTCGGTGGAGGTCCTGGAGGCGATCGGGCGGGTGCTGCGCCTGAGCGAGACCGAGCAGAACCACCTCACGCACGTGGCGAAGGGCAAGGCGAAGAAGAAGCGCGGCTCGGCCTGCAAGCCGCACCAGGTGCGCCCGGCGCTCCAGCAGCTGATCGACGCCATGGAGGGCGTGCCCGCCTACATCGTCGGCCCGCGCCTGGACATCCTGGGCTGGAACCGGATGGCGGCGGCCCTGTTCGGCGACATGTCCCCGCTGCCGCCGCAGGAAAGGAATCTGGCGCGCCAGGTGTTCCTCGACCCGGCTTCGCGCTCGCTGTACGTGGACTGGCACAGCAAGGCCGTCGACATGGTGAGCGTGCTGCGGCTCGGTGCGGGCTGCTATCCGGACGACCCCCAACTGACCTCCTTGATCGGCGAGTTGTCGGTCAAGAGCGAGGAGTTCCGCACGATGTGGGCGGCCCACACCGTGGCCGACAAGGGCCACGGCGTCAAGCGGCTGCGCCACCCGGTGGTCGGCGAGCTGACGCTGGCGTACGAGACGCTGAAGCTGCCGGACGCGCACGACCTGTCCCTGGTCACCTACCACGCGGAGCCGGGCTCGAAGTCGCAGGAGTCGCTGCGGCTGCTGGGCAGTTGGGGCGCGGACCAGCCGGTCCGTACGGCCTGAGGGGCGGTCCGTACGGCCCGGGAGACGGCTGCGGGGGCCCCGGAGGGCCCCCGAGCGGATCAGGCGGTCGAGCAGGCGGACGGCCGGGCGGTCAGACGGCGGAGCCGGCCTTCCACTGGTCCCAGCTCATGTTCCAGCCGTTGAGGCCGTTGTCCGGCTGGATCGTCTTGTCGTGCGAGTTCTTGATGACCACGACGTCACCGGTGATGGAGTGGTCGTAGAACCAGGCGGCCGTGGTGCCGTCGTCGTTGGCACCCTTGGTGTCCGACAGGCCGACGCAGCCGTGGCTGGTGTTGGCGCTGCCGAAGATGGACTTGGCGCCCCAGTAGTTGCCGTGGATGAAGGTGCCGGACGCGGACAGGCGCATGGCGTGCGGCACGTCCTTGATGTCGTACTCGCCCTTGCCGTCGTCGTCCGTGAAGCCGACCGTCGCACCGTTCATCCGGGTCTCCTTGTACTTCTCGGAGATCACCATCTGGCCGTTGTACGTGGGGTGTTCGGGGGAGCCCGCGGAGATCGGGATGGTCTTCACGGTCTTGCCGTCCTGGGTGACGGTCATGGTGTGGGTGTTCGCGTCCACGGTGGAGACCTGGTTGCGGCCGATCTTGAAGGTGACCGTCTTCTCCTGGACACCGGTGATCCCGTTGGAGGCCTCGACGCCGTCCAGGTCCATCTTCATGGTGACGGTCGAGTTCTCCTTCCAGTAGTCCTGCGGCCGGAAGTCGAGACGCTGCGAGCCGAACCAGTGCCCGACGACCTCCTGGCCGGAGCTGGAGGAGACGGTGATCTTGGCCTGCACGCCCTTCTTGTTGGTGATCGCCTTGTCGAAGTTGATCGACACCGGCATACCGACACCGACGGTCGAGCCGTCCTCGGGCGTGAAGTTGCCTATGAAGCTGTTCTTCGGGGAGACGGTGCTGAAGGAGGCGTTCTCGTGCGCCTGGCGCGACTTCGCGTCCGCCGCGGTCGCCGTGATCTTGTACGTGGTGGAACGCTTCAGGGCCTTGTCGGGCGCCCAGCTCAGGCCGTCGGCGGATATCTTGCCGTCGACCTTGGTGCCGTCGGCCGAGGTCAGCGTCACCTCGGTCAGCTTGCCGTCGGCGACGGTGACCTTGGTGTCACTGTTGATGCCGACGTTGTCGGCGCCGTTCTTGGGCAGGATGGTGATCTTGGCGTCCGAGGTGTCCTTCTCGGCGGCCTTGTCGGCCGCGGCCTGCGCCGATGACGAGCTTTCGGCCTTGGCACCCTTGTCGCCGCCACCGTTGCAGGCAGAAAGGACCAGTACGCCGCCGAGCACCGCGCACGCCGCCGCGAGACCCTGCTTGCGCCGCTTACTCTCCGTCTTCACACGCTTCTCCATCGTTGCCGTCCCCCCGCAAGTCATCACGTCTAGAACATCAGACTGCTCGTTCCCGTTCCGCAGCGGGGGTGAATGTGGGGCACACCACGCGTCCGAGGGCGGGTCGGGGCGGGACGGACAAGATCGCCAAAAGGCGTTCGCGTCCCGCCCCGGACCCCGCTCGGCCCGGCGCGCCCGTTCAGTCGTCGCCTCGTTCAGTCGTCGCCTCGGTCAGTCGTCGTCGTTCGGTCCTCGTGGTTCAGTCATCGTCGTTGCCGTCCTCCTCGTCGAGGTCCCACTCCTCGTCGTCGGGGTCGTAGCCGACCCGCTCACTGCTCCAGGAGGCCTGGACCAGATCCGCGCCCGGCAGCGCCTCCACGAGGTCGACCGGGTCCACGAGGTAGGCGAGGGCCTCCGCTCCGTCTTCCCGTACCGCGGCCTCGGCATGCGTGCGTTCCTCGGGTCGCATCGCGGAGTCCTCGGCGATGCGGGCGAGCGCGGCCGCCGCCAGCTCGTCCGCGTCCTGGATCTCCAGGACCAAATCGACCCGGAGGCGCACATACCGTGATGTCTCTTCTTCGCTCATGCGGGGAGCGTAGGGCTCAAGCCATTCTCGACTTTCCCGCGACCCGCTGCTTTCACTAGCATCAGCGCATCCCGCCAATTCGACGTACTCGCAAGGGGATCGCTCACTTGTCCGTCGCTCGCCGTCCCCTGCTCACCGCCACCGCGGCCGGCACGCTGCTCTGCGCCCTCTGGTTCGTTCCGTCCGCCAACGCGACGGACGAGCAACACCCTTCGACGCCCCCCGCGCCCTCCGCGTACCGGGCCGCCCCCGCCCCCGCCGAAGGCCCGCTGGCGCTGGCCGACACGGGCAGCGCGAACACCTCCCCCTACCTGGTCGGCGGCACGCTGTTCCTGGGGCTCGGGGCGGGGTTCGTGACGTACTCGGTCCGCAGATCACGCCTGTGCTGACCTGATCCGGACACACCTCAACCCCGTTGGTCCGTACGGCAGTTGCCGACGCAAAAGGGCCGCCTGGGACAACAGGTCCCGGGCGGCCCTCGCGCTGTGCGCGGGGTGGTCAGGCGAGGCGCCCCGTCACCGTCTCCACGGCGGCGACCAGCTTGCCTTCCCGTACGAAGGCGTCGGCGGCGGCCAGGTCGGGAGCGAGGAAGCGGTCCGGCCCCGGACCCTGGATGCCGGCCGCGCGGGCCGCGGCGATGGCCGCCTGCGAGGCGGGCGCGGGGGTCAGGCCCTTGCGCAGCTCGATGCCGCGGGTCGCCGCGTACATCTCGACGGCGATGATCCGGGCCAGGTTGTCGACGGAGGTGCGCAGCTTACGCGCGGCCGACCAGCCCATGGAGACGTGGTCCTCCTGCATCGCGGAGGACGGGATCGAGTCGGCGGAGGCCGGCACCGCGAGCCGCTTCATCTCGCTGACCAGGGCCGCCTGGGTGTACTGGGCGATCATCAGGCCCGAGTCCACACCGGCGTCGTCGGCGAGGAACGGCGGCAGACCGTGGCTGCGGTTCTTGTCGAGCAGCCGGTCGGTGCGGCGCTCGGCGATCGAGCCGAGGTCGGCGGCGGCGATGGCGAGGAAGTCCAGGACATAGGCGACGGGGGCGCCGTGGAAGTTGCCGTTGGACTCGACGCGGCCGTCGGGCAGCACCACCGGGTTGTCGACGGCGGCGGCCAGTTCGCGCTCGGCGACGGTCAGGGCGTACGCGATGGTGTCGCGTCCGGCGCCGTTGACCTGGGGGGCGCAGCGCACCGAGTACGCGTCCTGGACGCGCGGCGCCTCTTCCTCCTGGAAGTGGCCGGTCAGGCCCGAACCCGTCAGCACGGCAAGCATGTTGGCGGCGGACGCGCCCTGGCCCGGGTGCGGGCGGATGGCGTGCAGCTCGGGCGCGAGCACCTTGTCGGTGCCGAGCAGCGCTTCGAGGGAGAGGGCCGCGGTGATGTCGGCGGAGGTGTAGAGCTTCTTCAGGTCGGCGATGGCCATGCACAGCATGCCGAGCATGCCGTCGGTGCCGTTGAGGAGGGCCAGGCCCTCCTTCTCGCGCAGCTCGACGGGCTCGATGCCGGCCGCGGCGAGCAGCTCGCCCGCGGGCTTCACGACACCGTCGGGTCCCTCGGCGTCGCCCTCGCCCATCAGCGTCAGGGCGCAGTGCGACAGCGGCGCGAGGTCGCCGGAGCAGCCGAGCGAGCCGTACTCGTGGACGACGGGGGTGATGCCCGCGTTCAGCACGTCGGCCATGGTCTGCGCGACGGAGGGGCGCACACCGGTGTGCCCGGACGCGACGGTCTTCAGGCGCAGGAACATCAGCGCGCGCACGACCTCGCGCTCCACCCGCGGGCCCATGCCGGCCGCGTGCGAGCGCACGATGTTGCGCTGGAGCTGGGCGCGGAGCTCGGGGCTGATGTGCCGGGAGGCCAGGGCGCCGAAGCCGGTGGAGACGCCGTACACCGGCTCGGGCTTCGCGGCCAGGGCGTCGACGATCTCGCGTGCCCTGGCGAGGGCGGCGAGTGCCTCGGCGGAGAGCTCGACCTTCGCGTTGCCTCGGGCCACGGCGATGACGTCCTCGGGGGTGGTGCCGGAGGTCCCCACCACGACAGTGTGCATATCCATATTCAGCACCCTACGGACTGAATCGCCGGGTGTCACTAGCCCCGAGTGCCTACGGGGTCCGGACCGGGTGCGTGCGGGGTGGCACCCTGGGGCTCCGCCCCAGACCCCGGGAGCCGCCCCACCCCGCCCCTTCCCGCAACCCTCCGGGGGTGAAGGACCCTGGAGGCTCCGCCCCCAGACCCCCGGTCGCGCCTCAAGGGCGCTCGTCCTCAAACGCCGGACGGGCTGGAGGTACCCCGGCACCGAGGCTCTTGGGGGCGCGAGGAACCGCGCGAGCCGCGCCCCCGGGTGGAGGCACAAGGACCCTGGAGGCTCCGCCCCCAGACCCCCGTTCGCACCTCAAGGGCGCTCGTCCTCAAACGCCGGACGGGCTGGAGGTGCCCCGGCACCGAGGCTCTTGGGGGCGCGGGGAACCGCGCGAGCCGCGCCCGCGGATGGAGGCGGGGCTGGGAGCCGGGCGGGGTGTCAGGTCCGGCCCCTGAAGCGGCGGCGGTCGTGCGGCGGGGACGGCGGCGCGTCGGCGAGGCGGAGGACCGCCCCGTCCCGCCCCGCCACCACCGGCTTGACCGAGCGCGCGGCCTTCGCGCGGTACTGGGCCGCGTCCGCGAGGCGGAACAGGCGGCGGGCCGAGCGCACCTCGCCGATCGGGTCACCCGTGGAGGCCACCCCGCACGCGACTCCCTCGCCGAGCTCCAACTCCCCCGCACGCAGGCAGAGTTGCTCGCTCACGGCGACGACTTCGTCGGGCGTTGCGCCGAGGGCCAGGAGGCAGAACTCGTCGCCGCCGAGCCGCGCGGCCAGCGCCCCCGGCAGCATCGCCCCGCAGAGGGAGAGCACCGAGCCGAAGCGTTCGAGGAGACGGTCCCCGACCGCGTGCCCCAGCGTGTCGTTGACCCGCTTGAGCCCGTTGAGGTCGCACACCACGAGGCTGACGACCGAGCCGTCCACCCGGTGCCGTTCGATCGCCTCGTCGAGGCGCATGTCCACCGCACGGCGGTTCGCGAGCCCGGTCAGCGGATCGGTGAAGGCCAGGCGGCGCACCTCTTCGAGGCGTTCGGTCTGGGAGATCCCGGCGGCGGCCACCGACGCGAGGACGGTGGCGAAGTCCGCGTCGGCCGCGTCGAAGACGGGCGCGCCGACGGGCCGGGCCACGTACAGCTCGCCCCAGGCCCGCCCGTGCAGCACGATCGGGGCCACCACACAGCAGCCACGGCCGCGCCTGCGCAGCGCGGTCACGCGCTCGTGGCAGTAGCCCGCATCCCCCTCGGGCGGCGCGACGGCGGTCTCGACCCAGGCGTTGGGCTCACCGCCGCCCGCCCACCGCTCGTGCAGGAACTCGGTGATCTCGGGGAACTGGTGCACCGGATACGTCTCGTCGTCGGGGAACTCCTCCTCCCCGGCGGCCCGTTCGCCCTCGTTCACCAGCACGCGAAGTCGGCCCAGCTCGCGCTCCCAGACGGAGAGCGCGGCGAAGTTCCCGCCGAGCGCGTCGCGCGCGCCCAGCGCCGCGGCACGCCAGGACTCGCGCGGCGTGTGGGCCGCGGCCATGGCCTGTGCCAGCGAAACCACGGCCCGCAGCCGGGCATCCTCTCCACCCATTTCTACAGCTTAGGTAGGTTTTGGGTGTTTTGACCCCTGAGACGCCGGACACATATCCCGCACCGGCCGCTTCGGACCGCTCGGCCGAGTCACCCGGGTCACTCCCCGGGCCACACCGGCTTCCGCTTCTCGTTGAACGCGGCCACGCCCTCGGCGCGGTCCCCGGAGAAGGCCACCGAGCGCCACGCCGCGTCCTCCACCTCAAGGCCGGCCCGCAGGTCCAGGCCCTGACCCAGCCGCATCGCCCGCTTCGCGGCGCGCAGCCCGACCGGTGAGTTGGCCGCCATCCGCCCGGCGAGCGCCAGCGCCTCGGTGCGGGCGTCCTCGGCCAGCACGTCGACGAGCCCCAACTCCCTTGCCTCCACGGCCTCCACGCGGCGCGCGGTGAAGACCAGCTCGGCGGCGCGGGCCGCGCCGACCCGGCGGGGCAGCAGCTGCGTACCGCCGCCACCGGGGATGACGCCGACCGACACCTCGGGCAGGCCGACCACGGCGGTCGCGTCCGCCACGATCACATCGCAGGCGAGCGCGAGCTCGAAGCCGCCGCCGAGCGCGAAGCCGTGCACGGCGGCGACCGTCGGCATGGGCAGTTCGAGCACGCCGGTGTAGGCGGCGCGGGCGGTGGGGCGCTGGCGTACCAGCTCGGCGTCGGTGAAGGAGTTGCGCTCCTTCAGGTCCGCGCCGACGCAGAAGGCCCGCTCGTTCGTCGACGTCACCACGGTGACCCGGGCCTCGGGGTCGCCGCCGAGCGCCGCGCAGGCGGCGGCGATGGAGCGGGCCATCTCGGTCGAGACGGCGTTCATGGCCTTGGGCCGGTCGAGCACCAGCTCGGCGACGTACCCCTCGCGCCGCACGACGACGAACTCCCCGAACCGCTGCTCAGCCATGGCAACCCCTCCGTTAACGAACGTTACGTCGGGGGTGATCCTAGGCCCGCGACCGGCAGGGCCTCCAGGGCGTCCCGGCGGGCCTGGCGACAGGTCCTAGGACAGGCCCTGCGTCTCGCGGCGGTGCAGGAGCCAGGGCTCGACCACACCGAGGCCGCGCACCGGGCGCTGCCACATCGGCTGGAGCGCGAAGCGGTACTTCGCGGCCGGGGCGAGCTCCTCGCCCTCCTTCTCCGCTGCGAGCGCGTCCTGGGCGGCCTGCGCCTCGGAGACCGGGGCGTCGCCGGTGCGGGCCAGCTCCTCGGCGAACGCGCCGTCGACCAGGACCGCGTCCTTGGGGGCTATCGAGGTGAGCCGGCTCGCAAGGTTCACGGTGGTGCCGAACACGTCGCCCATGCGGGTCGTGACGGTGCCGAACGCGATGCCCACGCGCAACGCCGGCATCGTCTCGTCGCCGGCCATCGTCTCGATGAGCCGCAGCGAGATCTCGGCGGCCGTGCCCGCGTCGTCGGCGGCGAACAGGACCTCGTCGCCCAGCGTCTTGATGAGCCGCCCGCCGTGGGCCGCGACCAGGTCGGCGGCGGTCGTCTCGAAGGCCTCGACGAGCTCGCCGAGCTCCTCCTCCTCCAGGCGCCGGGTGAGCCGGGTGAACCCGACGAGGTCGGCGAAGCCCACCGCGAGGCGGCGGTCGACCATCTCTTCGTCGTCGGCGGCCTGCACCACGCGCCCGGTCGCGGCGGCCAGCTGGCGCCGCCACACGTAGACGAGGAATTCCTGAAGCTCGGGCAGCAGCAGCTCGACCAGGGGGTACGTGACCTCGGTGCGGGTCATGCCGGGCTCGGGGGGCTCGGTGAGGCCCTCCAGGAAAGAATCGATCTGCCATTCGGCCAGCCGGGCGGTGGTCTGCCCGGTGGAGCGCGCGACCTGCACCGCCATCGGCTCGCTGAGCAGCCCCGCCTCGACCAGACCGGCGAGCCGCCGCAGGGCAAGCACGTCGGCCTCGGTGAGCGCCTTGGCCTGCCCGATGTCGGCGAACCCCATGGCCCGCCAGAACCGGGACGCCAGCTCCATCGAGACGCCCGCGGTACGGGCCGCCTGGAACGGCGTGTAGCGCCGGTCGGCCCCCAGGATGAGCTGCTCCAGGCGGATGGCCAGCGGGTCGTCGGTCGGCTCGGCGGTGTGGTCGACGGCGTGGTGCGGCGTCGGGTACGCGGAGGACGCGGGTGGTGCGGGGGTGCCGGAGCCGCCGGGGCCGCTGCCGGTGCCGTCATCCGCACCGGACCGTGTCTCGTCGACGGTCACCGGCCGCCTCCTGCCCGTTGCCTGCGCACTGCCCTGCCGATCTGTCGCTGGATCGGGCTCAACGATACGGCAGGTGTGCCGTAGCTCACGTCCCGGGAGCGTGTCCTCGGCCGGGCTTACGGTGCGTCCGGGCGCAGGTGGACGATGTCGCCCGCCGCCACCGGGCGCTGCACGCCCTCCTCGGTGGCGAGAACCAGACGCCCGTCCCCGTCCACGGCCACCGCCTCGCCCCGTACCGACTGCCCGCCCGGCAGCTCCGCACGCACCGTGCGGCCCAGCGTCGCGCAGGCCGCCGCGTAGGCCTCCTGGAGGCCGGAGGCAGCCGGGTCGCCGCCTGCCGCGCGCCAGGTTGCGTACCCCTCCTCCAGGGAGCGCAGGACGGCGCGCAGCAGGGTGTCGCGGTCGGTGGAGACGGCGCCCGCGAGCGCGAGCGAGCCCGCACCGGGCACCGGGAGCTCCTCGGCACGCAGCGTGACGTTGAGGCCGATGCCGACGACCACGGCGTCGGCCCCGGCGCGCTCCGCGAGGATGCCGCCCGCCTTGCGCTCCTCGCCCGCCACGGTGAGCAGCAGGTCGTTGGGCCATTTCAGCGCGGTGTCGACGCCCGCCGCCCGCTCCAGGCCCTTCGCCACCGCGACCCCGGTGAGCAGCGGCAGCCATCCCCAGCGCTCCACCGGCACCGACGCCCCCGGCTTGAGCAGGACCGAGAAGAAGAGCCCGGAGCGGGCCGGCGCCGACCAGCGCCGGTCCAGGCGCCCGCGTCCCGCGGTCTGCTCCTCGGCGACCAGGACCGCGCCCTCGTCGAGCCCGTCGGCTTTGGCCGCGAGGTCGGAGTTGGTGGAGCCGGTCGCGGTGACCACGTCGAGCGAGGTCCACAGCGCGTCGGGGCGCAGCAGGGCGCGGCGCAGCGCGGTGGCGTTCAGGGGCGGCCGGTCGAGGTCGGACCAGCGGCTGTCGGAAGCGTCCGGGGGTGTCATGCAGCCAGGTTAGGCCGCAATTGCAAGGCGCCCCGGGTGTGGCAAACGCCGCACTGCCGAACCGTATCGGCGCCACTACCCTACGAGTCAGTAGCCAGCCTACGAGTCAGCAGCCAGCCACCCCCGTGACCAGGCAGGGAGCCGCATCCCGATGTCCGAGCCGGAAAACGCCCAGAGCGACGCCACCGTCGACATCCACACCACCGCCGGAAAGCTGGCGGATCTTCAGCGCCGCATCGACGAGGCGACCCACGCCGGCTCCGCGCGTGCGATCGAGAAGCAGCACGCCAAGGGCAAGTTGACGGCCCGTGAGCGGGTCGAACTGCTCCTGGACGAGGGCTCGTTCGTCGAGCTGGACGAGTTCGCCCGGCACCGCTCGACCAACTTCGGCATCGAGAAGAACCGCCCCTACGGCGACGGCGTGGTCACCGGTTACGGGACCGTCGACGGCCGCCCGGTGTGCGTCTACTCGCAGGACTTCACCATCTTCGGCGGCTCGCTCGGCGAGGTGTACGGCGAGAAGATCGTGAAGGTCATGGACTTCGCGATGAAGACCGGCTGCCCGGTCATCGGCATCAACGACGGCGGCGGCGCCCGCATCCAGGAGGGCGTGGTCGCGCTCGGCCTGTTCGCCGAGATCTTCCGCCGCAACGTGCACGCCTCGGGCGTCGTCCCGCAGATCTCGCTGATCGTCGGCCCGTGCGCGGGCGGCGCGGTGTACTCCCCCGCGATCACCGACTTCACGGTGATGGTCGACCAGACCTCGCACATGTTCATCACCGGGCCCGACGTCATCAAGACCGTCACCGGCGAGGACGTCGGCTTCGAGGAGCTCGGCGGCGCCCGCACCCACAACACCACGTCGGGCGTGGCCCACCACATGGCGGGCGACGAGAAGGACGCCATCGAGTACGTCAAGTCCCTGCTGTCGTACCTGCCGTCGAACAACCTGAGCGAGCCGCCGGCCTTCCCCGAGGAGGCCGATCTGGAGACCTCGGACGAGGACCGCGAGCTCGACGCGCTCATCCCGGACTCCGCGAACCAGCCGTACGACATGCACACGGCCATCGAACACGTCCTGGACGACGGGGAGTTCCTGGAGACGCAGGCCCTGTTCGCGCCGAACATCATCACCGGCTTCGGCCGCGTGGAGGGCTTCCCGGTCGGCATCGTCGCCAACCAGCCGATGCAGTTCGCCGGCTGCCTCGACATCAACGCCTCCGAGAAGGCCGCGCGCTTCGTGCGCACCTGCGACGCCTTCAACGTGCCGGTGCTGACCTTCGTGGACGTGCCGGGCTTCCTGCCGGGTGTGGACCAGGAGTACGGCGGGATCATCCGCCGCGGCGCCAAGCTGATCTACGCCTACGCCGAGGCGACGGTCCCGCTGATCACCGTCATCACCCGCAAGGCGTTCGGCGGCGCGTACGACGTCATGGGCTCCAAGCACCTGGGCGCCGACCTCAACCTGGCCTGGCCGACCGCGCAGATCGCGGTCATGGGCGCGCAGGGCGCGGTCAACATCCTGCACCGCCGCACGATCGCGGCCGCCGAGGACCAGGAGGCCACCCGCACCGAGCTGATCGCGGACTACGAGGACACCCTGCTCAACCCGTACATCGCGGCCGAGCGCGGCTACGTGGACGCGGTGATCATGCCGTCGGAGACCCGGGCCCACATCGTGAAGGGTCTGCGTCAGCTGCGCACTAAGCGGGAATCCCTTCCTCCGAAGAAGCACGGCAACATCCCGCTCTAGCCGGCACCACATCCCTGGCCCGCATACCGCACCCCGCATTCCGCACCCCGCATTCCGCAAGGAGCCGCTGTGATCAAGGTCGTACGGGGCAATCCGACCCCGGAGGAGCTGGCCGCCGCACTCGCGGTGGTCCAGGCGCGCGCCGCGGCGACGGCTTCGGCCGCGCCCGGTGCGCCGCAGCCGCCCGCGGGCTGGTCCGATCCGGCGCGCATAGCCCGGCGCGCCCTGCCGAGGCCCGGGGCGCGCACCTGGGCCCGGACGTACTGGCCCGCGTAGGCGCCACCCGGAGCGACGGCCGGACCCTCCAGCGAGGGGCCCGGCCGTCTTCGTACCTACGCCGCACCCGCCCCCGCACGCCTCACCGCACCGCCGTGCGGACGCCGCCGCACAGCACTTCGGCCAGGGCCTGCGCCATGACCCGGTAGCCCGCGTCGTTGGGGTGGAGGGCGTCACCCGAGTCGTAGGCGGGGGCGAGCCGGTCGGGGTCGGACTTCGAGGCGAGCGCCTTGTCGAAGTCGACGACCGCGTCGAACGCGCCGGAGGTGCGGATCCAGTCGTTGACCTCGTCACTGACCCGCGCCGCGTGCTCGCCCCAGTGGTCGGAGCCCTTGAGCGGGAGCAGCGTGGCCCCGACGGCCGTCAGGCCCCGGCCGTGCGCCTGGCTGATCAACTCCCGGTATCCGGCGATGAGTTCGGCGCTGGAGACGACGGGCGCGGGCACATAGGTGGGTTGCGGGACCGGCCCCTTCCGGGCCTCGCTGAACCCGATGTCGTTGAGACCTGCCAGGACGACGACGGTCGAGACGCCGGGCTGGTCGAGCACGTCACGCGCGAAGCGTGCGGTGGCCCGCTCGCCGTACCAGGCCGAGTCGTTGAGGACGAGGTTGCCGCCGATGCCCGCGTTGACGACGGGCCGGCCGGTGCGCTCGGCCAGGGCGTCGGAGTAACGGCGGTCGGCGCCCGGCGTGGAGCCGAAACCGTCCGTGATCGAGTCCCCGAGCAGGGCGATGCCGTCGCTCCGGACCCGGCCGCCCACCTCGACGCCGGAGAGGTAGTACCAGGACTGGCTGGACGCGCCGAAGGCCCCGCCCGACACGTCCGCCCGGTGGTCGCCCTCGGCCCGGTAGGTGTCCGTGAAGCCCTGCGCGTGGAAGGTGGCGGGGCCGGTCGTGCCGGCGAAGTAGAGCGTGACGGTCACCCGGTCGAGCCGTTCGAACCCGAGTCGCGCGGCGTCGCTGCGCAGCTCTCCGTGGGCCGGGATGCTCACGGACCGACGGCCCCAGAAGGTCAACTCCCTTACGGTGCGCGGCTGTACGGCCGCCCCTTCCGCGGTACGGGCGACGGTCGCGCCGGTGACGACGAGCGGCGAGGTGCCGTACGCGTTGGAGAGCCGGATACGGATCCGGTCGCCACCCTGAGTGACGCGTACGACCTGGCGGACGCTCTGGTGCGAGAAGCCCTCCTGCGACCAGTTGGGGGTGAAGCCGGTCGCCGGCAGCTGCGGCGAGGCGGCCCAGGCGGAACCCCACGATCCGGCCCGCGCGGTGGACGGCTGCGTCGCCCCGGTGAGCAGCGCGAGGGTGGCGGCACCGACGATCAGCGGCTTGTGCATGGCGATCTCCCCTGTTCACGGCCACCTCACGAGCCCTAATGGTTCGCTGGTTCCGTTAGCTCGGAGCGTAGCAGCCGAGGTCGCGTAATGGAACCCGAGAACCTTTTACGGAGGGGCGGATGGGGTGGGACGGGGTTCCGGATGAACCGGAGATGAAGTAGGAGATGAAGTAAGGGTCCGCAAAGGGTCACTTGGCACCAGGCGGCTTGAGTACCCGTACTCAGGCGCGCCAACGGCCTTGGCCGCACTATCGGTTACATGCTGTGGTCAGACCCGAAGAACGAGCCGCCGAAGGAACTGCGCGACGCCCAGGCAATGATGCGCCGGGCCGGCCTGTTCCTCGCCCTCGCCATGGTGGTGGCGATGATCGTGGTCGGCATCCGCTGACCGCCCGGGGAGGTTTCACCGAGAGCCCGCGCGCGGCGCGCGGCACCTACGATGGCGCCCATGACTGCTCAGCGCCGCCTCGTCCTCGCCTCCCAATCCCCCGCCCGGCTCGGGCTGCTCCGCCAGGCGGGGCTCGCGCCCGAGGTCATCGTCAGCGGCGTCGACGAAGACGCCCTGAGCGCGCCGAGCCCCGCCGAGCTCGCCCTGGTGCTCGCCGAGGCGAAGGCGGACGCGGTGGCCGGCCGGCCGGAGGCCGCCGGCGCGCTGATCATCGGCTGCGACTCGGTACTCGAACTGGACGGCCACGCGCTCGGCAAGCCCGCCGACGCCGAGGACGCCACCGCCCGCTGGAAGTCGATGCGCGGCCGCTCGGGCGTACTCCGGACCGGGCACTGCGTGATCGACACCGCGACGGGCGGGCGGGCTTCGAAGACCGCGTCGACGGTCGTGCGGTTCGGCGAGCCCACCGACGCGGAGATCGCGGCGTACGTGGCCAGCGGTGAACCCCTTTACGTGGCGGGGGCGTTCACGCTCGACGGCCGCTCGGCGCCCTTCGTCGACTCGATCGAGGGCAGCCACGGAAACGTGATCGGGCTCAGCCTGCCCCTGCTGCGCGCGCTCCTCGGCGAGCTGGGCGTGTCGATCACCGACCTCTGGGTGTAGCGGGACCTCAGGCGGCGGCCGGCGCCCCGCTGGGGGCTCCGGGCGGCCCGTCCTCGGGCTCGGCCTCCGGCGCGGGGCGCTCCCTGGCGTACGTCACGAGCACGAAGACGAGCAGCGCGAGCACGACCATCAGGAAGGCGAAGGCCTGCCAGCCGACCAGGCCGACGGTGAACGCGCCGAGCACCGCGTGCACCACCGCGCAGGCGATCAGCGCGATGCGGGCGAAGCGGCCCGGGGCGCGGTCGCGGATGCCGATGATCAGCAGCAGGATTCCGCAGAGGACGAGGAAGAGCCCGAACAGGGCGCCCGCGATCCACGCGCCGACGGAGATCGCGTGCGGATCGATCCCGGCCATGGACATGTGCTGGTTGCGGGCGACGAGGCCGAGCACCCAGTTGACCAGCACGACACCGCACGCCTCGGCGAAGAGAACGAGCGCGGCCACGATGGCGATCAGTCGGCGCAGCACGCCCGACACCCCCTGTTACCCCTAGTACGGCTGTGGCGCGCACGCTACTAACCAGTAATGATTCGTACAAGGGTCCGCACAACAACGATGGCCCGTCGAGACCCGAAGCGCCTCGCCCGACGGGCGCCCGGCCGCAAAGAATCATTCGGCCGTTCGTAGGGACTCCACAAAGAAACCCGGGGGCGTGCTGGCCCACGGGACAGAGACCTTGCCCACACCGGACCGCTACTGTGCGGTACGGAAGCCCGGCGTACCGTGGTGCGACAAGGGATTTCGCGACTTGAGCGTGCCTCGAATCACACTCCGTGTGGGCAAGCTCACCATTGGGGACGGGTCGTAAGCCAGTGTGCGGCTTCCCTAAACTCAGCTTGTTTCAAGGAGGGAGCCATCGTGCGCAAGGTGCTCATCGCCAACCGAGGCGAAATCGCTGTCCGCGTTGCCCGGGCCTGCCGGGACGCCGGGATCGCGAGCGTAGCCGTCTACGCCGATCCGGACCGGGATGCGTTGCATGTCCGGGCCGCGGACGAGGCATTCGCCCTGGGCGGTGACACCCCGGCGACCAGCTATCTGGACATCGCCAAGGTGCTCGCGGCAGCGGCCGACTCCGGAGCGGACGCGGTCCACCCGGGCTACGGATTCCTCTCCGAGAACGCCGAGTTCGCCCAGGCGGTACTCGACGCGGGCCTGACCTGGATCGGCCCGCCCCCGCAGGCCATCCGCGACCTCGGCGACAAGGTGGCGGCCCGGCACATCGCGCAGCGCGCCGGTGCCCCGCTGGTCGCCGGCACTCCGGACCCGGTCTCGGGCTCGGACGAGGTCGTCGCGTTCGCCAAGGAGCACGGCCTGCCCATCGCCATCAAGGCGGCCTTCGGCGGCGGCGGCCGCGGCCTCAAGGTCGCCCGCACCCTCGAAGAGGTCCCCGAGCTCTACGACTCGGCCGTCCGCGAGGCCGTCGCCGCCTTCGGCCGCGGCGAGTGCTTCGTCGAGCGCTACCTCGACAAGCCCCGTCACGTCGAGACCCAGTGCCTGGCCGACACCCACGGCAACGTGGTCGTCGTCTCCACCCGTGACTGCTCGCTCCAGCGCCGCCACCAGAAGCTGGTCGAGGAAGCCCCCGCCCCGTTCCTGAGCGAGGCGCAGAACGCCGAGCTGTACGCCGCCTCGAAGGCGATCCTGCGCGAGGCCGGCTACGTCGGCGCGGGCACCGTCGAGTTCCTCGTCGGGGCCGACGGCACGATCTCCTTCCTTGAGGTCAACACCCGCCTCCAGGTCGAGCACCCGGTCACCGAAGAGGTCACCGGCATCGACCTGGTCCGCGAGATGTTCCGCATCGCCGACGGCGAGGCCCTCGGCTACGACGACCCGGTCATGCGCGGCCACTCCTTCGAGTTCCGCATCAACGGCGAGGACCCGGGCCGCGGCTTCCTGCCCGCCCCCGGCACCGTCACCGTGTTCGCGCCGCCGTCCGGACCGGGCGTCCGCCTGGACGCGGGCGTCGAGTCCGGCTCGGTCATCGGCCCCGCCTGGGACTCGCTGCTCGCCAAGCTCATCGTCACCGGCGCCACCCGCGAGCAGGCCCTCCAGCGTGCCGCGCGCGCCCTGGCCGAGTTCAACGTCGAGGGCATGGCGACCGCGATTCCCTTCCACCGCGCGGTAGTTGTCGACCCCGCGTTCACGGCCGACCCGTTCACCATCCACACCCGCTGGATCGAGACCGAGTTCGTCAACGAGATCCCGGCGTTCACGGCCACCGCCGAAGCGGACACCGACGAGGAGCCGGGCCGCGAGACGGTCGTCGTCGAGGTCGGCGGCAAGCGCCTTGAGGTCTCCCTGCCGTCCTCCCTCGGCATGACCCTGGCCCGCACCGCGGCGGCCGGCGGCGCCAAGCCCAAGCGCCGCGCCGCCAAGAAGGCCGGCTCCGCCGCCTCCGGCGACACCCTCGCCTCGCCCATGCAGGGCACGATCGTGAAGGTCGCGGTCGAGGAGGGCCAGGAGGTCAAGGAGGGCGACCTCGTCGTGGTCCTGGAGGCCATGAAGATGGAGCAGCCCCTGAACGCCCACCGCTCCGGCACGATCAAGAACCTCTCGGCCAAGGTGGGTGCGTCGGTGTCCTCCGGCGCGATGATCTGCGAGATCAAGGACTGACACGTTGACGGCTGATGCGCTGATGCGCTGACGCCCTTACGTGAGGAGTACGTGAGGAGCCCCGGTCGCCAACGCGGCCGGGGCTCCCGCGCGTTGACCACCCCGGCCGCCGTGACCGACCGGGCTGCCGGCCCCGGCTCGGCACGAGCGGTCCCCCCACCGGCTCGTACGCCCCGGTCGCCCCCACCACCCTGCCAGTGCACCTTGCGGGCCCTCGGGAATGAATCCCAGGGGCTCGTGGCTGTCGATCAAGCCGGGCTGATCACAGGTGCCCGGCTCCGAATGCGTGCAGTTTTGAGGGAGTGTCACCAGTATGTCCGTTACTCAGCCTGCCGCGGAGCGTGTGCGTGTCTCCGCGGAACCCGACTGGTACGAGTCGGCCGGCATATCGCTCGGCGTCCGGGTCGGGAACTTGGTCTTCACCTCGGGGCAGGCGCCGATCGATGCCCAGGGAGCCACGGTCGGCGTCGGGGACTTCGAGGCGCAAGCCCGTCAGGCGCTCGCGAATCTGTCGACGGTCCTCACGAACGCGGGCTCCAGCCTCGCCGAAGTGGTCAAGGCGACCGTGTTCGTCACGGACGTGGCGCAGCAGGACATCTTCGCGAAGCTGCGCGCGGAACACTTCCCGGACAAGCCCCACCTCGCGGAGTCGTTCGTAGAGGTCTCCTCACTCGCGAACGCCGAGTGGATGATCGAGATCGAGGCCATCGGACTCGTCCGGTGACGGGGCACTCGTAGCCCCTTCGCCGGGTTTACGAGCCGGCCAACGGGCCTATCGCGGCGACGGCCGCGGCGCGGTGGAAGACCCGGAGCGATCAGCGGCGCCGGAGGGCATCTGCGGGCCCCGGCGGCATGCGGGCGGGCCCGGCAGGAGGCCCCAGCAGGAGGTGGAATCCGCACGGCGGGCGGTGCGTGTGACGCCGGTCGCGCTTCGGTGGCCGGCCTCAAGTGACCTGGGGAGATGGGCACTTGGCACCCTCTCCCACCGCCCCGTACGACCGCGCCATCGCCCCTGCGGGTTACGCTCCACCCCCTGCGCGCGGGGCCCTTCGCGTGGGGCGCCTCGCGCGGGGCCCTTCGCGTGAGGCGCTTCGCGTGGGGCCCTTCGCGTGGGGCCCTTCGCGTGGGGGGTGCGGTTGCCTGGCTGGTGGTTCACGGGCCAGGCGGAGTTCATGAAGCTCAGTGATCAGCGCCGGCCCGTCGTCGGCTCCGGGACGAGGTGCGGGCGCTCTCGCGTGGGGGGAGGCGCAGGGGCGGCCCGGGTCCGATCGGTTCGGTACGTCCGCGTGCGGGTCGGGTGAGGTGCGTGGCTGGACTCACCGGGTCGGGTCGTGCGCAGTGCCCCGCGCCCTCAGGGGGCTCGGGGCGGGTCTGAGGCATGGGCTGCGTGGTGCGTCCATGCTCCGGCCGACTGGCGCGGGCGGCTCCGGTGTCAGGCCGCGGCGTGCTCCGACGCGGCGGGCCGGGGCTCGGCGTGCCCCTTCTTCATCGAGCGGACGGTCCACAGGACCAGCCCGCCCACGAAGGCGAACATGAGCAGCTGCGACACGTTGGAGGCCACCTTGATCGGGAGCAGGTAGACGGCGGTGATGCGCAGCGAGGCGTCGATCAGGAGCGTGGTGCCCCAGACCAGGGTGACGCGGCGCCAGCGGGCCCGCATGGTGGCCGTGTCCGCCATGGCGTTGAACTCGGCCGCCTGCCGCGTTCCGGCCTGGCGGGCGAATCGCTGCGCGGCATAGTAGGCGAGCGGTCGACGGACGGCGCAGCTGCCGACGAGCACCAGACCGGCCACGGCGGACTGCGCGGAGTCCTTGGCGAGGATGAACCTGGCTCCGCCACTGGTGAAGCTCAGTGCCAGGCTCGCGCCGAACAGGAAGAGCAGGAACAGCGCGAACGGGTCGACCCGGCGCCGGCGGACCGCCACCCAGAGCATGCGCGCGCCGGCGACGAGCGTGCCGGCCAGCAGTGCGACGTAGGTGGTTGCCCCGAGCAGTTCGGCGGCGAAGTACGCCATGACCGACAGCCCGATGTCGTAGAAGAGCGTGGTGACCATCGCACGCTTCACGGCACGGGACCGCGAGGCGCGGGTGCTGGTTTCGCCGTGTCCTGCGGGGCTCGACGGATGTGAGGACATGGGGGACCCCCGGTTGCGAAGGGAAGGGAGGAAGTCGACGTTCAGGACCATCTGGGAAAGACGTTAGGACGGCCCCGGTCTGCGGTCCTGAGACGTCGGGGGGAGATCCGGGTGGAGATGTTTCTCCACCCGGCTCCACCTGGTTCCCAGCCGGCTGATCGGTACGGGCCCGCATCGGGCACTTCAGCCCGTCATGGGGGTCCCCCTGGCCTTAAGGCCTTGGGGGAGTTTGAGGACGAGCGCCGTTCAGGCGCGATACGGGGTCCGGGGCGGAGCCCCGAACCGGGGGTGCAGGGGGCGCAGCCCCCTGCGGGGGTCCGAGGGGCG